>JADLFO010000102.1 GCA_020845455.1 Caldilineaceae bacterium | reverse complement strand
GTGGCGACGGGTGGACTTGAACCACCGACCTAGGGATTATGAAGCCCTCGCTCTAACCGCCTGAGCTACGTCGCCAAGTGGAAGCCGCCGGGCCTAGGCCCGGCGGCCATGAGTAGCGGGGGTAGGATTCGAACCTACGACCTTCGGGTTATGAGCCCGACGAGCTACCTCTGCTCCACCCCGCGTCAGTTATGCTCACTATGATACCAGAGGCCCGCCCGTCTGTCAAATTTGCTTTCCCACGCGCAAAAATGTATTCCTCACACACGGCGATGCCCCGCCCGCATTCAGTCCACACCGAATCCGCTAGAGCCGTGTTAAGAGGCTGCTGCGCCGTAGGAGGCGCGACCCCAGCCAGAACAGCGCACCGTCGACCACCCACGCCGCCACTCCCAAGCCAAAGACTATGCGCGACCCCAAGTAGAGCGCACCCGCACTCTGGCTGACCATCAGCGCCACCACCGGCAGCACCACCAGCCCGCCCAGTTGATACGCCTCTTGAAAAGTCCCCACACGCGCCGAGATCAACACGGTGACGCCCAGCCCAAGACCCGCCAACGCCGGGGCGACCCACAGCGCCAGCAGCCACCACATGAGGTTGGGAAAGAAGACGCGGCCAAAGAGCGGCCAGCCGACGCCGTTGAGCACCAGCGCATAGAGCGCAAACCCCAGCCACGCTACCATGACGGCAGGCGCCCACGCCGAGAGCAATTTGGCTGCCAAAATATCCTGGTCGCTGGTGGGCGTATAGAGCAGCGCCTCCAGCGTCTTGCGCTCTTTTTCGCCCGCCAGGCTGTCCGCCGCGATCACGCTGGAGACCATCAGCGGCAGGATTAGATACATCGGCGCAAAGTAGTAGACTGCCAGCAGAATGACTATGCGCTGGGGATCGGTGTAGCCCATAAACTCCTGCTGGAAGCTCTGCGGCAGTTGCGCCAGCCAAACTTCCATGTCATTTTGCGTATCGGCTAGGGCAAAGTCGCCGATCACCTGCGGCAGCGCCGCAAACAGCCCCGGCAGCAGCACGCAGACCAGCGCCGGCACAATGATCAACGGGAGCATCACGCCCCGGCTGCGCCGGATTACCTTGAGGTCTTTGCGCACGATGGCGATGATGGCGCGCCAGTTCATGGCTCTTCTCCCTGTATCCTATGCAACGCAAAGTAGACATCCTCCAGCGACGGCTCGGCATAGTCCAGCCGGTAGAGCCGGACGCCGGCCTGCACCAGCGCACGCACCAACGTCGGTATCTGTGCGCGCGCTATTCCCTCTACCAGCAGCGCCGCCGCCTCTGTTTGCGCCACCTTCGCGCCCGCCTGTTCGATCACCTGGGCCGCTTGCGCCACGTCAACCGGCTCTAGCTCCAACCGCAGTTGCACTGCCGGCGCGATGCGCTGGGCCAGCTCGACGGGCGAACCCAGGGCGAGAAGACGCCCCTGTTGCAGCACCGCCACCCGGTCGCAGAGCCGCTGCGCCTCGGCCAGATTATGGGTACACAAATAGACCGTACGCCCCTCTTGGCGGCTGAGGTGCAGGATCAGGTCATGAAGCTGGCGCGTAGCGACCGGGTCCAGCCCCGCGGCCGGCTCATCCAGAAAGATCACCTGCGGCGCGTGCAGCAGGGCGCGGGCCAGGGCCAGCCGCTGTTTCATCCCCTTGCTATAGGCGGCGACCCGCTCCTGACTGCGTTCGGCCAGCCCGAAGGTCTCCAACAACTGTGTGACGCGCGCCGAGATCTGGCGCGCCGGCATGCCATAGATTGCGCCAAAAAAGGCCAGGTTGTCCCACGCGCTCAGCCGCTCGTCGAGCGAGGAGGTCTCCGTCAGCACGCCCGTCTGCCCGCGCAGGCGCGGCCCCTGGCGCGTGGGGTCTAGCCCCAACACGCGCAGCGTGCCCGCAGAGGGGTCCAGCAGCCCATTGAGCAGACGGATGGTCGTGGTCTTTCCCGCCCCGTTGTGGCCCAACATGCCAAAGATTTCACCCCGGTTGACCGTTAAGGTCAGGTCGTCTACGGCGCGCGTGCTCCCGAACAGGCGGGTCAGATGGGCAGTCTCGATCACAGGCATCAAACGCTTGACTCTTTCTTATGCCGGTGTGCATGCGCCGGCGCACGGCTAGACGACCAGCAGCGTGACCCCGGCCGTCACCAACAGGCCGAGCAGGACGCTCGGCAGCAGTACCATACGCAAGGCGCTTGAACCTGTGATGAAAACCAGCACGGTCTTGCTCAACGTGTTCGACAGCACAGCCAGGATCACCGCATAGGCGGCGGTGCCGATGGCGATGCCGGTATCATGGCCGCTCAGTTCGGCCATCGACAGCGTGATGGCGTTGACGTCGGCCAACCCGGCGATGGCGCTGGACAGGTAAAGCCCCGCATCGCCGAGATAAAGCTGCGCCGCACGCGAGATCAGGAGGATGGCGGCGTAGAGCGCGCCGAACGCAAGCGCCGGACCCAGCTCAAACGGGTTGGCCAGCGTCATCGATTCGGTTGGATTACCGGCGCGGCGATAGTAGAGAAACCCGGCATAGGCCAGCAGGCTTGCGCCTGCCGCCACCAGCGGCAGCCAGAGGCTCGCCAGCAGGGCCAGGTTGAGCGCCGCCACGGCGATCAGCACGCGCAGAAACATCATGGCCCAAGCGATGGTGATCGCCAGCGCAAAGGGCTCGGCCAGCGCCGGTTGGCCGCGGCTGCGCTGGCTAAAGCTGAGCGTCACAGCGGTGCTCGAGACCAGCCCACCCAGAAAGCCGGTCAGCCCGATGCCGTTGCGCACGTTGACGAGCTTCATCAAGACATAGCCCGTGAAGCTGATGCCCGAGATAAAGACGACCATCAGCCAGACGCGGTAGGGGTTGAGAGCGTCGAACGGCGGCGGGCCAAAGGTCTGGTTGGGCAGGATGGGCAGCACAATGGCGGTGATGACGGCGAATTTGAGCGTGGCATAGACATCGTCGCGGCTGAGGTGGCGCGCAAAGTTGTGCATAGCGGGCTTCAGCGAGAGCAGCACGGTCGTGAGCACCGCCAGCGCCGCGGCCAGCGCCAGATACTCAAAATAGCAGAGCGCACCCAACAGCGGCGCAATCAGGGCCGCCACTTCGGAGGTGCTGCCAAAGTCGCCTTTGCGTGACAACACGAGATAGGCTGCCACCACGACCCCGCCCACGGCCAGGATCACCGCCACCAGCGGCCAGGGCGAGTCCAAGACATCGGTCAGGAGCGCGCCGATACAGCCGGCCAAGGCCAGCAGGGCAAAGGTGCGGATGCCGGCGAAAAGCGGTCTGTGCTGATCCTCGGCCGCGTTCTCGCGCTCCAACCCGATCAAAATGCCGATCACCAACGCTATGGCAAAACGATAGAAGAGATCCGCCTGAGAGGTCAACATGCGCCATTCAACAAAGCTGTACGATCCGGATGAACCTACTGGACATGATCGTAAAGGATTTGCGCCGGATTGTAAACGCCTCAGACACACGCGTATCTGAGGCGTTGTTCGGCCAGATAGGGGATGCGTCTGGGGCCTAGCGTTGAGCTAGGCCCCAGCGGAACTCCAGAACTGCGCTGCTCGATCTCCGCGCTATTTGCCGTTGGCGATCGAGGCGTGGGCCGCGGCCAGCCGGGCAATCGGAACCCGGAAGGGGCTGCAGCTCACATAGTTCAAGCCGGCCAGATGGCAGAACTCGATGCTGCTTGGGTCGCCGCCATGTTCGCCGCAGATACCTACATGCAGATCGGCGCGCGTGCCGCGCCCCAGCGTGACAGCTGTCTCGATCAGCTTGCCCACCCCTATGCGGTCAAGCTGCTGGAAGGGGTTGTTGGGCAGAATGCCTTCTTCCACAAACTGGATCAGGAACTTGGCCTCGGCGTCGTCGCGGCTGATGCCAAAGGTGGTCTGGGTCAGGTCGTTGGTGCCAAAGCTGAAGAACTCGGCCTCGGCTGCCATCTCGTCGGCGGTCAGCGCGGCGCGCGGCACTTCGATCATCGTGCCGAATTTGTACTCGACGGTCGCGCCCGTCTCCTCAAAGACCTGCTTGGCCACCGTCTCGACGATCTCCTTCATGCGCTTGAGTTCATTGACATGGCCCGCCAGCGGGATCATGATCTCCGGGTAGACGACGACGCCTTCGCGCTTGACACGCACCGCTGCTTCCAAGATGGCCCGCACCTGCATCTCGGTAATCTCAGGCATGACCAGGCCCAGGCGGTCGCCGCGCAGACCTAACATCGGGTTGGCTTCACGCAGCGATTCGACCCGGCGCAGGACATCCTCCTTGGCGCGGACTTCAGCCAGGGCGGCGTCGATCTCGCTCAGTGTGTGGAAGTGCTGCAGCCGCACCTTGAGGTCGGCCAAGTTCTGCACCAATTCCTCGTAGGAAGGCAGGAACTCATGCAGAGGCGGGTCCAGCAGGCGAATGATGACTGGCTGGCCGTGCATCGCCCGGAAGATGCCCTCGAAGTCGCTGCGCTGCATGGGCAGGAGCTTCTCCAGGGCGGTCACCCGCCGCGCCTTACTGGTTGCCATGATCATCTCTTGGACGATCGGCAAGCGGTCTTCGGCAAAGAACATGTGCTCGGTGCGGCACAGCCCCACGCCCTCGGCGCCGTAGCGTCGGGCGCGTTCGGCGTCTGCCGGGTAGTCGGCATTGGCCCAGACGCCCAGCCGACGGATATCGTCGGCCCAAGTCAAGAGGGTGTTGAGGTCGACTTCGCGCTCGAAGTCCGGTTCATGCGTTTCGAGTTGGCCCAGGTAGACTTCGCCTGTGCCGCCGTCGATGCTCAACCAATCGCCTTCATGCACCTCAATTGTGCCGCTTTCGCGCTCGACGGTGAAGAGCCGTTCGGACACGTTGATCTGGAGCGCCTCGGCGCCGCAGACCGCCGGGGTGCCAAACTGGCGGGCGACCACCGCCGCATGGCTGGTGGCGCCGCCGCGGCTGGTGAGGATGCCCTTGGCTGCGATCATGCCGTGTACGTCGTCAGGCTTGGTCTCTGGGCGGACCATGATCACAGCCTTGCCCTCTTTCGCCCATTTCTCGGCGATGTCGGCATCAAAGGCGGCGACGCCGACCGCTGCGCCAGGGCTGGCATTGACCGCCTTCTCGACCAAACGGCGGCCTTCGTCGCGCGCGGCGCGCTTGGTCTTTTCGCCAAACTGCGGGTGCAGCAGCATGTCGACCTGCTCGGGCTTGACACGCATCAGCGCCGCCTTCTTGTCGATCAGACCTTCGTTCGCCAGGTCGACCGCGATCTTGATGGCGGCGCGGGCAGTGCGCTTGCCGTCGCGCGTTTGCAGCATCCACAGTTTGCGCCGTTCGATGGTGAACTCCACATCCTGCATCTCGCGGAAGTGATGCTCCAGTTTTTCGGTGATGTCCATGAATTGGGCATAGACTTCGGGCATATCGCTCTGGAGTTGCGCGATGGGCAGCGTGTTGCGGATGCCGGCGACCACGTCTTCGCCCTGGGCGTTGAGCAGATAGTCGCCATACATTTCGTTGACGCCGTTGACCGGGTTGCGCGTAAAGGCGACGCCGGTGCCGCTGTCTTCGCCCATGTTGCCAAAGACCACCATCTGGATGTTGACGGCGGTGCCTAGGTCATGGCGGATGTTGGTGGCGTTGCGATAGTCGACGGCGCGCTTGCCGAACCAACTGTTAAAGACGGCGCGGGTAGCCAGTTCCAACTGCTCGTAGGGGTCTTGCGGGAACTCACGCCCGGCAAAGGCGATGATCAGCCCTTTGAAGCGCTCGGTGATGTGCTGCCATTCTTCGGCGGACAGTTCGACGTCCTGCTTGACGCCACGTTCCTGCTTGACTTCCTCGATGATCTCCTCAAACGGCTCGTCGGGCACGCCCAAGACCACCGCGCCGAACATCTGCACCAGGCGGCGGTAGGAGTCGTAGACAAAGCGCGGGTCGCCGGTATGCTGGATCATCCCCTTGGCGGTGTCGTCGTTGAGGCCGATGTTGAGGACGGTGTCCATCATGCCGGGCATGGAGAATTTGGCGCCGGAACGGCAGGAGACAAAGAGCGGGTTTTCGGGGTCGCCAAAGCGTTTTCCCGTCTGTTGCTCCAACTTGTGCATGGCCGCCACTTCTTGTTCCCACTGTCCGGGAGGGAATTTGCGGTCATAGGCCAGGTAGGCATTGCAGGCCTCCGTCGTGACGGTGAAGCCGGGGGGCACCGGTACGCCCAAGCGGGTCATTTCGAAGAGGTTGGCGCCCTTGCCACCCAACAGCGCTTTGACATCATCCCAGCTCTTGGGCTTGACGTAGGCTTCGACCTTGTCCAACTCGTTGAACATATATACCCAGGTCTTGTCGGCCTGGCTTGCCTTGGCCGGTTCGCGATCTGCGGCCTGGTCCGGTACGAATGTCGCCATCTGGTAAATCTCCTTGGCAGAACAAAAACGCAGTGCAAATACGCAGTGCTAATATAGTATAAGACGGCTGCGGTGGACAACCCCACCTCATGGCCGGTCGGTAACAAACGGAGACCTGCCCCCAGTCTAAAGAAAAAGCTCACCAAGTACGCCATGCACCTGGTGAGCATTACGGCTAGACCGCCGTCCGGTATGTGACCTGGTCAGGTGACCAGGTGATGGCGTGGAAATTGTCTGCCGGGGTTTCCGGCGATTTACCAGACGCGCGGGGCGAAGGGGACGGCCTGCGCGTCGCGGATCAGTTGATAGATCATCGGGCCATAGCTGATGATGATCAGGGCGATGGCGCCGTTGAGCCAGGGCCACCAGCGGTCGAGCCAGAGTGGGGCCTCATGGCCTGGCAGCGGTTCGGCCACGGGCATGTGAATCTCTTCCTTCAGCTTGCGGCCCGGAAGCAGGATCGTGCCCAGGATGACGGCGAAGAAGATCGTGGCGCTGATAAAGAGCAGCGTCACCCCCAGCGCCGATTCAAACAGGAAGGGCGTCCATTCGGCAGCACGATAGGGCGCTTCGCTCAACATGGTGCGCCGCGGCACGCTGAAGCGCAGCCCCAGCAGATGATAGGCATTGCCAAACAGCATCATGCCAAAGAACCAAGTCCAGGCCTGCGCCAAGGCCAGCCCGCGCGTAAAGAGCCGGTTGCCGGTCAGCTTGGGCACAAGCCAGTAGCAGATGCCAAAGAAGGTGAGCGTGGTGGCGGAGCCGACGGTCAGATGGAAATGGCCGGGGATCCATGAGGTGTTATGCACGACCATGTTCATGTTGTACGAGGCGTTGGTGATGCCGCTGATGCCGCCAAAGGCAAAGAGGATCATCGCCAAGTTCTGCGCCGCATAGGACGGGTCGCCCCAGTTGAGCCGGCGGATCCAGCCGAAATAGCCCTTGCCGCCGCGGGCGCGCGCGCCGATCTCCAGCGAGGCGATCACGGTGAAGGCGGTGATCAGGCTGGGGAAGGCGACGCTGAAGGTGATCGAGGAATGGATGTATTTCCAGATGCGCGGGATGCCGGGGTCGGCGAATTGGTGGTGGAAGCCGAGCGGAACCGACAGCACCAGGAAGAGCCAGAAGACCAGGCGCGCCAGCGAATCGCTGAACATTCTGCCGTTGGTCTGGGCCGGCAACATGCCATACCAAGAGACATAGGCGGGCAGCAGCCAGAAATAGACCAGCGGGTGGCCGAAATACCAAAAGAGCGAGCGCGAGAGCAGCGGGTCTGCGCCGTCGGTCCAGCCCAGCGCGCCGGGCAGCAGCAGAAAGAGGATCTCGGCGGCGACGCCCAGCGTCGCCAACTGCCACATGACCATGGTGATCAGCGAGGCCAGGGCTAGAAAGGGCGTGCGCTCGCCGGGGTGTTCACGCCGCCATGCGCCATAGGTGAAGTACATGCCATAGCCGGCAACCCACGACCCCACCACAAGCAGCGTCAGACCGAAATAGAAGGTCCAGTCGGCCAGCATGGGCGGGTAGAAGGTGTAGAGCACGCTCGCCAGGTTGGCAAAGAGTGGATAGGCGGCGATCAGCAGGCCGGCGAGCATGAGTATAAAGGCCAAGGTGTTGACCCAGGGATAACGCAGCGGGCGCTTTAGGCTGTTGACGACCACAAAGGTGAAGAAGCCGACGATAAAGAAGGTCGTCCACACCAGGGCGTTGAGTACGCCGTGGATGGTCAAGCCCTGGTAATAAGTCTTGATGCCGGGGGCGAGAGGGTTATATAGGTTCAGGCCCGCATGATCCAACCCCTGGAGCACGCCGAGCCAGAGGCCGATCGACAGCGCGGCGATGCCGACGCCGATATTCCAGCCGGTCAGCCGGTTGACGAGTCTGTGGTCGGCGTCTGTCAGCGGGACGGGGACAGGCTGCGCCGCGGGCACGGCGGCAGGCAGAGTTTGAACAGACATTCGTGCGGTTTCTCCTTTATTGTACCTGGGCCTGTTCAGCGCCTGGTTCCTCGACGATGATACGCCCATACATGGTGTGATGCAATTGACCGCAATATTCATGGCAGACGAAATTGTAAGTGCCCGGTTTATCAAAACGGGTCGTTAAGCGGGCGATCTGGCCGGGCAGCGCCATCATATTGATATTGGTGTCGGCGATCTTGATGCCGTGCTGCACGTCTTGGCTGGTCACATAAAAGGTGACCGTGGAGCCGGCAGGGATGCGGATTTCGTTGGGGGTGAACTGCCAAATCTGGGCGCGGATATAGGCTTCGTATTTGCCGGGGGCCAGTTCGCGCAGACCCGGCTCGGCAAAGGGGCTGCCCGCCTCGTACAGTTTGGTCGGATCGACGCGCTGATAGACGCCGGGGATCTGGAAGCCCACGGCAAACCCGGAGATGGTGACCGTGAGCAGGAAGATCGCCAGCATGACCCCGATCATGCGCATCCAGATGCCTTCATAGCGGTCGACGTGGAGCGCGGGCGCTGCGACGTCACCGCCGTGCAACTCAGCGACCGCGGCCTCGCCCGCTTGCACTTCACCTGCCTGCGCGGCATCCGCCCGGGCTTCGTCGTGGTGCTCGGTCATTGGGCGATTCCTCTCGAAACCATCGTAAAGTAGACATTGCCCCACAGCGCCAGGATGACCAGAAAGTAAACCAACAAGAGCGCAATCGTGCCTTGGGGTGTATCAGGGCCTTGCTTCACAAACTTGCCTCCTTGTGAACTTCTCTCTGCGATTTCTCTTGCGAGCGCCATATGTTTTTAGAAAAACACCAAGAAACACCAGAAAAACAGACGTGAGCCGTTTTGTGTGCAGGGGGGGCGTGTGCTTAGCCGCGCCGCATGAGATAGGTCATATCGGCGGCCATATCCTTGCCCGTTGTGCCATAGGGGAAGATCATGCGGACGTAGCCGTCTGGGTCGACGACGGTGACGACGCTGGTATGGTCCACCAGATAGCCGGTATCGGGCGTGCCGGGCTGCGCTTCGAAAAAGATGCCAAACTGGCTGGCGATGCGCTGGACGTCTTCCAACTCTCCGGTCATGCCCAGGAAGCGGGGGTCGAACGAGTTGAGATAGAGCGCGAGCCGCTCTGGGGTATCGCGCTGCGGGTCCACCGAGATCAGGACGATCTGGACATCTTGCATCCGTTGTTCGCCCAGCGCCGCCGCCATCTGCTTGAGATCGTTGAGCGTGGTGGGGCAGACATCGGGGCAAGAGGTATAGCCGAAGTAGATCAGCACGAACTTGCCGCGCAGATCGCCGAGCGCCAGCGGTTCGCCGGACGAGGCGGTGAGCGTGAAGTCGTCGGCCTGGCGCGGCGACTGTAGCAAGACGCTGTGCAGTTCCGGCACACGCAGCCACCAGCCGCCCAAGACGAGCAGCGCCAATACGATCAGCGCGCCGGCTGCGATCCACAGCAAACGGCGGGCCGGCGCGGGCGCTGGTTTGGCGGCGTGCTGTTCGGTCTCTGCCGATTGTAGGGTCGAGTCGAGCTTAGTCATGGTTGCTTTGAGATGGTTGTATTACCTGGGATAGCACGAAAAGAGATGCGCAGCTTCGTAGGCGTAGCGGCTGATCCCTTGGCTGTTGCGCGTCTCTTTGACGATCAGCCGCACGTCGCGCGCCAGGATGTTGGGGTCGGGCGATGAGGTGCGATAGACGGCGCGCAGGATGCCCCAGCCATCCACCAGCGCAAAGACCGGGTCGAAGGTGAAATCGCCGCCGGTCTCTTGGTTGAAATAGACGCCAAAGCCGCCGCCGATCACGTTTTTGAGCTGGTTGGGCGCGCCGGTGACAAAGTGCCAGCGATCTGGGTCGACGCCGAGCGTTTGCGCATGGGCCGACAGCCGTTCGGGCGTATCATGGTCAGGGTCAAACGAAATGACTACATAGTCCAGTGGGATGCCGCCGGTGTCGATCGCGGCCAAGGCCGGCTGTAGTTCATGCAGGGTGCGGCTGGGCTGGGGGCAGGGGGCCTCGCAGCGTGTATAGGTAAAGGTATAGAGCGCCAGCCGCCCGCGCAGGTCTTCGCTGGTCAGCCGCGCGCCGGTCTGGTCGGTGAAGGCAAAGCCTGGGGCCAGGCTGATGCGCGGCAGCACTTGGATCGGCTGGAAGACGGTGAAGGCGATGATGGCGATGACCGGGATCGCCAGCAGCACGGCCAGCAGCCGCAGCGGGGGTGAACTCTCGGTAGCCCAAGGAGCCGGTTGTGTGTTCGTCGTCATCGCTGCGATCTCAACTTCTATCTCGCCAACTTGCTCAAGGCAAAGGCTGCTAGAAAGCCGGTTACGGTAGTTTACCCTACGCGCCGCACGACTGCAACTGTGGGGGGAATGAGATAAATTTCACAACTTGGCGTCCGGTCAACCGGCGGTGGGCGCGGCCCACAGCGCCTTCCACCACCGTTCGGCATCATACGTCGCAAGTGAGATGGCTTCGGCTACGGCGGCGCTGATCTTGTCGCCGTGCTCGAAATCCTGGCCGGTCACACGCATCATCCAGCCGTGCGGGTGGCGGTCGAAGAGCCGTTCGGCATAGAGCAGCAGCGTCGCCGGCGACAGGTGATGGGTAAGGCTGTGCGTCTCGGCGGCGGCGTCCAGCTCGGTCAGCTCGACCAGGGGAGGGCCATGCGCCGCCGTGTCGATAAAGAGGACTGCGGCTACATCGGGCGCGGCGATGTCCAGCGCCATGTCCGGCCCCAGTTGGTGGGCCAGCAGCAGCCGCACCGGATGGCCCTGGGCCGCCCAGACATCGTAGAGCATTTGCGCCAGGAGCAAGCCTGCGCCGTCGTCACGGCGCAGGCTGTTTCCATATCCGATCACCAAGAGACAGGGGTTATCTGTCACGCGTTCAAACCCAACTTCCTCAAACGGCACATTACCCGCGCACGGCTTCGTCGACGACCGTGCCGTCGGCGGCGATCAACTGCACCTGCATGGGCATCTGGCCCGCGGCGTGGGTCGAGCAACTGAGGCAGGGGTCATAGACGCGGATGCCGTGTTCGATGCGGTTGAGCACCCCTTCTCCGATTGTCTCGCCGCGCACATATTGCCGGGCGATCTGCAGCACGGTACGATTCATCGCCAAGTTGTTTTGGCCGGTGGCGATGATCAGGTTGACCTTCTGTAAGATGCCGTCTTGGTTCACCTGATATTCATGGAAGAGCGTGCCGCGCGGCGCTTCGCTCACGCCCACGCCCGCCAGTTGGTTGACGTCGGCCTTGGCGCGCACATGCGTGTTGGTGATCTGCGGGTCTTCGACCATTTCGGCGATCTTCTCCAGCGCAAAGAGGATTTCGATCAGCCGCGCATAGTGATAGTAGAAGCTGTTGCAGACCGGCTTGCCCTTGGGCGACAACTGGCGGAAGGCGCGCAGTTCTTCGTCGGCCTTGGGGGTGCCGGCGTGGTCACAGATATTGACGCGCGCCAGCGGCCCCACGCGGTACATCCCCATCCGATAATAGGAGGTCCCTGCATAGGCATAGGGTTTGTAATAGGGGAATTTGAGATAGCTCCACGGCTCTACCGCTTCGCCGATGATCTCGCGGAAGCGCGCCGGTTCAACGCCGTTTTCCAGAATGTTGCCGCCGCTGTCCATGACACGCAGCAGCCCGTCATAGTGTTCCAGACCGCCGTCGGGCGTCACCAAACCCAGGAACAGGCTGGGGAAGTCGCCGTAGACTTCGACCTCGTCGCCCAAGGCGTCGACGGCTTCCTTGAACAACTCCAGGCTCAGCCCGATGATGTCGAACGCTTCGGGCAGGGCGCGCTTGATGCGGTTGCGGTCGTCGCCGGTCAAGGGTTCGCGCACGCCGCCCGGCACAGTCCAATCGGGGTGAACGCTCTTGCCGCCGAGGATACGAATGATCTCTTGCCCAAAGCGGCGCAGGCGGATGCCGTTGCGCGCCACGTCGGGGTATTTCTGGATCAGCCCCGCCACGTTGCGCGTCAGCGGGTCGCTGTCCATACCCAGCAGCAGATCGGGGCCGCTGAGGTGGTAGAAGCTGAGGGCGTGGCTCTGCACGATCTGCCCCCAGTTCATCAAGCGGCGCAGCTTGGCGGCGGTGGGCGGGATCTTGACGCCCAGGATGGCATCGCCGGCCTTGGACGCGGCCATCAGGTGGCTGACGGGGCAGATGCCGCAGATGCGGGCGGTGATGCCCGGCATCTCCCAGAAGCTACGCCCTTCGCAGAATTTTTCAAACCCGCGGAACTCGGTGACATGAAAGCGGGCGTCTTCGACTTGGCCGCTGTCGTCGAGATAGATGCTGATTTTGGCGTGGCCCTCGATACGAGTGACCGGATCAATAAGAATGGTTCGCGACATGGTCGCCTCCCGGAATCAAAGGCTCGATAGTCAAGAAATATACCCGTTGGGAACTTACCCGAAGCGGCGCATCGAGGCGCTCAGCACCACCGGGTCGCCGTGGACCAAGGCGCTGACCGCAGCCCAGATGCGCTCCGGGTCGGGCGGGCAGCCAGGAATAAAGGCGTCCACCGCGATGACTTGGTGCAGCGGCAGCACCTTGGGCAGCAGCGCCGGCACAATGCCGTCGGCTTCGTTGCCCTTGGGCGCGCTGCCCGGCCCTTCCTGATAGACCTTGGTCAGCAGGTCGTCAACGGGCAGATAGTTGCGCAGGCTGGTCACGTTGCCGGTGACGGCGCAATCGCCAAAGCTGACCACCAGGCGGCTGCGCGCCCGGATCTCCTGCGCCAGCTTGACGTGGTCGAGGTTCGCCACCGCGCCCTCGACCAGCGTGACGTCCACGTCTTGGGGAAATTCCTTGACATCGGCGATGGGGCTGTAGACCAGGTCCACCCGGTCCATCAGGTCGATCAGCCGTTCGTCTAGGTCTAAAAAGCTCATATGACAGCCCGAACAGCCGCCCATCCAGGCGGTAGCCAGGCGAATCTTGGCGCCGCCGTTGGGTTTGGGGGGGCTGGCATGCGTCTCTAAGAGCGTTGCGCGTCGATTGGGCATAGCTTGCTCCTCGTCAATTCAAGCGCCGGCACTGTACGCATTGCCGTGTGTACATTGCTGGTGTGTACATTACTATGTACGCATTGCAGTGCAAGCACGGCCATGTGGGCCTGGACGTTAGCGAAAAACGTTAGCGGGAATAGTCCCATTGGTTTTTCTCGCGCCCGTCCAAGATCCAGCGCAAGAAGTCGTGCTGTTTTTCCATCTCCGATACGGTCGTGCCCCGCGCCACGAGCGCGCCTGTGGGGCAGACTTGGACGCATTTGCCGCAGCTTGTGCAGCTCTGGCTGGCCCCCCACGGCTGGTTGAGGTCGATGATGACCCGGCTGTTGACGCCGCGCCCCATCACGTCCCAGACATGCGCGCCTTCGATCTCGTCGCAGACACGCACGCAGCGTGTGCAGAGAATGCAGCGGTTGTGGTCCAAGACAAAGCGGTCGTGGCTGGCATCCACGGGCAGGTTGGGGTTCAGGTATTCATAGCGCACATGATCCATGCCGATGGTGGCTGCGTTCCACTGCAGTTCGCAGTGGCCGTTCATAACGCAGACGGCGCAGACATGGTTGCGTTCGGCAAAGAGCAGCTCCAGGATCATGTGGCGATACTTGACCAGCCGCTCGCTGTGGGTGGTGACGACCATCCCCTCCTGCACGGGGGTGACGCAGGCGGGCAGCAGCTTGTTGTTGCCTTCGACCTCGACCAGACAGAGGCGGCAGCCGCCGCGCTCCTCCAGCCCGTCGAGATGGCACAGTGTAGGGATCTCGATGCCCTGTTCTTTTAAGACGGAGAGTAAGGTCTGCCCTTCTTGGGCGCCGACCATCTCGTTGTTGACCGTTAATGTGACAACTGACATAGGGGTCTCTCCTCACCGCTAGACCGGTTACTGCTGGACCGTCGCCGGCTCTGAGGTATCGCCGTTGACGCCGCTTCCAGGATGACGCCCGTGGGCGGGATGATCGCCGGCCAGGGCCAAGATCGGCATCTGGTCGAGGTCGCACACGCCCGCCGCGCAATGGCGCTTGAGGATATGCGCCTCGTATTCATCGCGGAAGTAGCGGAGCGTGCTGGTGACCGGGTTGGGGGCCGATTGGCCCAACCCGCAGAGGCTGGTCTCGCGCACCATGGTACACAGCTCTTCCAGCGTCGTCAGGTCCTGCGGCGTGGCGCTGCCGTCGGTGATATGTTCGAGGAGGCGGTACATCTCCACCGTGCCCACGCGACAAGGCACGCACTTGCCGCAGCTTTCGTCCATGCAGAATTCCATAAAGAATTTGGCGACGTCGACCATGCAGCTTTTATCGTCCATGACGATCAACCCGCCGGACCCCATGATGGACCCCAGCGTGCGTAGGCTTTCATAGTCGACCGGCGTATCCAGATATTGGGCGGGGATGCAGCCGCCGGAGGGGCCGCCGGTCTGCGCGGCCTTGAACTCGCCGCCGTCGGGGATGCCGCCGCCGATGTCATAGACGATCTCGCGCAGGGTGATGCCCATGGGGACTTCGATCAGCCCCGTGGTGGACACCTTGCCGGCCAGCGCAAAGATTTTGGTCCCCTTGCTCTTTTCGGTGCCGATGCCGGCGAACCATTTGGCGCCGTTGAGGATGATCGGCGCCACGCTGCCATAGGTCTCGACGTTGTTGATCAGCGTCGGCTTGCCCCACAGCCCGCTTTGCGCCGGATAGGGAGGCCGCGGCACCGGCTGGCCGCGCCGGCCCATGATCGAGGCCATGAGCGCGGTCTCCTCGCCGCAGACAAACGCGCCGGCGCCGATGCGCACGTCGATACGGAAGTTGAAATTGCTGTCGAGGATACGGCTGCCCAGCAGTCCGCGGCGTTCGGCGGCGCGGATGGCGCGCTCCAACCGTTTGGCCGCTACCGGATATTCGCCGCGCACATAGATGTAGCCCTGTTCCGCGCCTACAGCAAAGCCGGCAATCGCCATGCCCTCCAGCACTTTGTGCGGGTC
Source organism: Caldilineaceae bacterium (assembly GCA_020845455.1). Lineage (GTDB taxonomy): Bacteria > Chloroflexota > Anaerolineae > Caldilineales > Caldilineaceae > QEUY01. The sequence continues at coordinate 72,876 of JADLFO010000102.1, read as the reverse complement.
CGACTCCATCAGGGTGCGGTCCATATAGGCGCCGGGGTCGCCCTCGTCGCCATTGGCGATCACATATTTTTTGTCGCCTGGAGCCTTGCGCACCAAGTCCCACTTGAGGCCGGTCGGATAGCCCGCGCCGCCCCGCCCGCGCAGCCCGCTGTGCGCTAGTTCGGCACAGACCTGCTCAGGCGTCATCTCGCGCAGGGCGTGACCCAGCGCCACATAGCCGCCGCGCGCCACATACTCTTCCAGCCGTTCGGGGTCGATTAACCCGCTGTTGGAGAGCACGATCTTGGTCTGTTTGATGAAGAAGGGCAGGTCGCTGGGCATGATCTTTTCCTGCACAGGCCGGCCCTCGCGCACATGCTGCTCGACGATCTGGCGCGCCGCTTCGGGCGTTACATTTTCATAGACGGTATCCGGTTCGCCCTGCACTTGCAGCGTGACCATCGGCCCGCGGCTGCAAGGTCCCATACAGCCTGTGCCGACGAGCGCGACCTCGGCGTCGAGTTGATGCTCTTTGATCGCCGCCCCCAGCGCCTCGCTGACGGCGGTCGCGCCGGAAGAAAGACAGGGCGTGCTGGCGCAGCAGAGCAGGCGGCAGCGGAACGCTTGTTGGCGCTGCTGCTCGCGCTGGGCCATATTTTGCAGATCTTGACGGTTCATAAGTTCGCTCCCTTCAGCCCTTCGCTATTCGACGGCAACCGGCTGGGGCTTTTTGGTGGTCAACATGGTGTGGACCCGCGCCAGCGTCGCTTCCGGCGTCTCGCGGCCGACGACATCGCCGTCGAGCACCAGCACAGGGGCCAGCCCGCAACTGCCCAAACAGCGCGCCGTAGCCAGGCTGAGTTTGCCGTCGGGCGTGGTCTGGCCGGGGGCAACGCCAAACTCGTTTTGGAGCAGCGCCACAATCTCGGCGGCTCGTTTGACATAACATGCCGTACCCATACAGACGATGCAGGTATGCTCGCCTTGGGGTTTGAGCGAGAAGAAATGGTAGAAGGTGGCGACGCCAAAGACCCAACTCAAGGGCAGTTTGAGCTGGTGCGCCACATAGATCAAGAGGTCTTCCTCCAGAAAGCCGAACGCCTCTTGCGCGGTGTGCAAGACTTCGATCAGGGCGTCTTGCTGATACTGAAAGCGTTTCAGCGTGCGGTCGATCAGTTTGAAACGCGGATCGCCGCTGGGGTGGTCTTTACTCTCGGCGCCGACCCCCCCGCGGGTGGTCGCAGTGTTGGGAGGCATAGCAATCCTTTAGCAATCCTTTCGTCTAACCAACAGAGCAAACAACCATCAATCGGCGCAGGGGGGAGCGGGTGGGCGACGGGTAGGTTGCTCGGCGCGCTGCCTGGGGATCAGCGTATGCGCCGGAACGCCTGCTTGCGCCAGTCAATAGAAGGCCGTCAGCTTCGACCTTACACGATTTTATGACGCGCAGCGTCAGGCAGTAGACGAGAGTCGCGGCTAACCGAGAGGATGGTCTTTCACCTGGTCAGTTGGCTAGGTGTCATGCCGGCACTATCTCTGTCATGTACAGACTTTACGCGGCCTCTGGTTCGTGGTAAGATCGCTGTACAACTGAATCACCATGCTGATAAGCTGCGCCGAGAGAGCGCCCCTGTGGGGGCCGCCGAAGGGGCAAGCCTGGCCGGGAGCCACACCGTCCAGGTGACACTCTCAGGCAAAAGGATCGCCGCAGTAAGGCAGCTCTGGAAAGCGTTCCGGCTGGGCCGGAAACACCGACGGGGCAAGCCCTGCCGCCAGGCAGGACCAATCTCTCAGGTCTGCGACAGAGCCAACGGGCACTCCTTGGAGTGCCCGTTTTTTGTGGATATCGCGCTTGGGCGGCGTGCCGGAACATAAACCAGCCGGTCTGCCGCCCGATCTACCCGCCGGTCATCCAGGAGGTGCTTGGCTATGGAACTGCTGAAACCCGATCGAACGCGCCCAACGAACGGCGCGGGCCGCGCGGCCGGCGCTTCCCCCGGTCTGCGTGCGCTTGTGGCAGAAGACGGATTTGTGCGCCGCCATATAGGGCCTGCGCCCGCCGATCTCCCGGCGATGCTGGCGGCCATCGGCATGGAGTCGCTCGACGCGCTGATCGACGCCGCTGTACCGCCCGCGATCCGCCTGGCGCAGCCGCTTAACCTGCCGGGGCCGCGCGGCGAGCGTGAGGTCTTGGCCGAACTGCGCGCCATGGCGGCCAAGAACCGGGTGCTGCGCTCGCTGATCGGCATGGGCTATTCCGACTGCGTCACGCCGCCGGTGATCCTGCGCAATATCCTGGAAAATCCGGGCTGGTATACGGCCTACACCCCCTATCAGCCGGAGATCGCGCAGGGGCGGCTGGAGGCGCTGCTCAACTTCCAGACGATGATCGCCGGCCTGACCGGGTTGGAGATCGCCAACGCTTCGCTGCTGGACGAAGCCACCGCCGCCGCCGAGGCTATGACTATGGCGAAACGCGCCCAGCGCCGTGCCGAGTCCGCCGTCTTTTTTGTCTCCGAGAAATGCCATCCGCAGACCATCGCCGTGGTGCAGACGCGCGCTGAGCCGATGGGCATCGACGTGGTGGTGGGCGACCATGCCGCCTATGATTTCAACCGCCCTACCTTTGGCGTGCTGCTGCAATATCCCGATACCGAAGGCACGGTCGTGGATTACCACGCCTTTGTGGAACAGGCGCACGCTGCGGGCGCGGTGGTCGTGGTGGCCGCCGACCTGTTGGCGCTCACGCTCTTGACGCCTCCCGGCGAGTTTGGGGCGGACATCGCCGTGGGCAGCAGCCAGCGTTTTGGCGTGCCGCTGGGCTATGGCGGCCCGCACGCCGCCTATATGGCGACGCGCGACGAACTCAAACGCATCATGCCGGGGCGGCTGGTGGGCGTCTCGGTGGACAGCAGCGGCGCACCGGCGCTGCGGCTGGCGCTGCAGACGCGCGAGCAGCACATCCGCCGCGAGAAGGCCACCAGCAACATCTGCACGGCGCAAGTCCTGTTGGCCGTGATCGCGTCGATGTATGCGGTCTATCACGGGCCGGACGGGCTGCGCCGCATCGCCGAGCGCGTGCGCCTGCTGACGGGCGTCCTGGCCGAGGCATTGGCCACGCTTGGCTATGGCGTCAACGACGGGCCGCACTTTGACACGATCAAGATCGGCGGCGGGCCGCGCACGCAGGAAGAACTTGCCGCTGCCGCGGTCGAACAGGGCTTTAACCTGCGCCTCTATGCCGACGGCGCGGTGGGCGTCTCGCTGGACGAGACGACGACTGTCGACGACTTGCGCGACCTGCTGGCCGTCTTTGGCGTGGCGGATGCGCTGGGTCTCGCGGCGCTGGCCGAGCGCGTCGACCTGCGCCTGCCCGACGCGCTGCGCCGCACCAGCGGCTATCTGACGCATCCTGTCTTCAACCGCTATCACACCGAGACGGAGATGCTGCGCTATATCCACCGGCTGCAGAGCCGCGACCTCTCGCTGATCCACGCCATGATCCCGCTGGGGTCCTGTACGATGAAGCTCAACGCCACCAGCGAGATGATCCCGATCACCTGGCCAGAGTTCGGCGGGCTGCACCCCTTTGCCCCGCTGGATCAGGCGGCGGGCTATGCCGAGTTGTTCGCCAAGCTGGAAGAGGCCCTGGCCGAGATCACCGGCTTTGCCGCCATTTCGCTCCAGCCGAATGCCGGGTCACAGGGCGAATATGCCGGGCTGCTCACGATCCGCGCCTATCACCAGGCGCAGGGACAGGGCCACCGCCGTGTCTGTCTGATCCCGGCCTCTGCCCACGGCACAAACCCCGCCAGTGCCGTGATGGCGGGAATGGAGGTGGTCGTAGTGGCCTGCGACGAGCGCGGCAATGTCGACCTGGACGATCTGCGCGCCAAGGCGGCGCAGCACAGCGCCGACCTGGCGGCCATCATGGTCACCTATCCGTCGACGCACGGCGTCTTTGAGGCGGGGATCGTGGAGCTGTGCCGCATCGTGCATGAGCATGGCGGTCAGGTCTATATGGATGGGGCCAACATGAATGCCCAGGTGGGGCTGTGCCGCCCCGGCGACGTTGGGGCCGATGTCTGCCACCTGAACCTGCACAAGACCTTCTGCATTCCGCACGGCGGCGGCGGGCCGGGCATGGGGCCGATCGGCGTGGCCGGCCATCTCGCGCCCTATTTACCCGGCCATCCGGTCGTGACGGGTGTGGGCGGCAGCCGGAGCTATGGCCCGGTGTCGGCTGCGCCCTGGGGCAGCGCCAGCATTCTGCCGATCTCCTACGCTTATATCGCCATGATGGGCGCGACGGGGCTGACCGAGGCGACGCGCATCGCCATTCTCAACGCCAATTATGTGGCGGCGCGCTTGCAGCCCTACTACCCGGTGCTCTATCGCGGCGATAACGGCTTTGTGGCGCATGAGTGCATCGTCGACGTGCGCCCGCTCAAACAGGCCGGGATCGAGGTGGACGACATCGCCAAGCGGCTGATGGATTACGGCTTCCATGCGCCGACGATGTCCTTCCCGGTGCCGGGCACGCTCATGATCGAGCCGACCGAGAGCGAGTCCAAGGCGGAGTTGGACCGCTTCTGCGATGCGATGATTGCAATCCGTGAGGAGATCGCGGCGGTGGAGCGGGGCGAGGCCGACCGCGAGCGCAATGTGCTCAAGGGCGCGCCGCATACAGCCCAGGTGGTCAGCGCCGACGTCTGGGACCGGCCCTACAGCCGCCAGGCCGCCGCCTATCCCGATGCCTGGAGCCGTGAGTTCAAATTCTGGCCTGCGGTGGGGCGCATCGACAGCGTCTACGGCGACCGCCATCTGATCTGTTCCTGCCCGCCGGTGGAGGTCTACGCCTGAAAGACGGGCAGTAGGCAGTGGGCAGTAGGGAATAGGGTCCAGAAGCAGACAACCTGCCTCTCCTCTTCCCCTACTGCCTATTGCCCTCTCTGTAACTCTGCCTGGACACGCTTGGGCAGCCCCTTCACGACCTGGTCATAGGAGTGGTCGATCATTTCGCGCACCTCGTCGTCGCCAAGCGTGTCGCGCAGCGCTTCCTCCAGCTTGACCGTGTTCCAGTGGCGTTTGTCGAGGTGATAGCCAGGGATGACCGCAGGGTGGTTTTCGCGCAGCAGGGTCGCCAGGTTTGGCTCGCATTTGAGGCTGACCGTGAGCGGCCCATCGTCGGGCAGCAGCGCAAACATCTTGCCCGCCACTTTGTAAACCGATGTCCCCGGCCCAAAAGGGTGTTCTTCGACCGCGTGGGGTTTGGCAAGCAGATAGGCGCGCAGTTCGTCGCGGTTCATGCGCTCAGTCTCCGGCGACGGCGAGCGGCTTGGCACGGAAGCGCGCGATCCAGGCGGTGGCGGCGAGCAGCAGAAGCGCAAAGGCCAGCCCGCCCAGGCTGATGCCGGCCATGCCGCCCACGGCGAAGAGCGAACCGGTGCTGAGGCTGCCCGCACCCGACGCCAGCGAGACCAAGGTTTCGCTGGCCCCCTGTACGCGCCCGCGTTCTTGGGGTTGAAGCGCATTCGAGAGCAGCGACGACCCGGCGATAAAGCAAAAGCTCCAGCCCAGCCCCAACAGAAATAGGGCCAGCGCCAGCATCGGCACATTGGGCGCCAGCGGGGCCAGCACTGCCGACGCGATCAGCACCACGCTGCCCACGGCGATCATGGTGGCCGGCCCGGCGCGGTCGATCAGCCGCCCGGTCACGCCGGCCAGCCCGAACATGCCCAACGTGTGCGCCATAAAGACCCAGGAGATCGCGCCCGTGCCATACTCCTGGCGGCTCATGTAGAGCGGGGTAATGACCATGATCGTCGTCATGACCAACTGACCCACCACCATCGCCAGCAGCGCCAGCCGCACCGACCAGTCGGTGAAGATCTCGCGCACCGAGCGTCCAGGGCCGGTGGCCGCGGCATAGCCGGGCAGCCCGGCTTCGATGGCGCGGCCCACCAGCATGGGGTCGGGGCGCAAAAAGACCAGGGTGAGCATAAAGGCCAGATAGGCCAAGATCGCCCCGGCGATAAAGGGGCCGCTTGCCGGGTCAAAGCCGTAGCGGGCGGCGAGTTGTTCGGAAGGGGAGAGCAGAAGCGGGCCGCCCACCGCGCCCACTGTGCCGGCAAAGACGATCCAGCCAATCGCCTTGGCGCGGCGGTCCGGTGTTTCCACGTCGGCGGCGGCGAAGCGGGCCTGCTCGCCGATGCCGCGGCCCATGCCCGACAGCAGCGTGCCCAGCAAAAAGCCCCACAATGTGCCCCAGCCCAAGGCGAACGCCGACAGCACCCAGCCGCCCATCGCCAGCAGAAAGCCCGTCGACAGCCCAAAACGCCGGCCCAGCCGGTCCATCAACCAACCGACCGGATAGGCGGCGGCGGCGCGGCCCAACAGGGTCACGGTGGAGGGGATGCCCGCGGCCGCGTCGTTGCCTGCGATCTGCACAGCCACAATCGGCAGCACAGCGAACGAGACGATCTGCGCCGCACTGAAAAGGCTCTGGGTGGTGAAGAGCGTAACCAGCAGGCGGCGGCGAACCGCTTGGGGAACGATGGTGGTCATAGCGGGCAATTGTAGCACGCCGCTTGCCGGAGCGGCAATCTCCAAAACTGGCTAAAAAGACTCAGCAAAAGCGGGAGCTTTTTGGGCCGCGTTTCCGTATACTGAGTAGCAGGAATTTCAAAAGAGCCGGCCAAAACAGAGTCAAATGATACAAGGAGAAGGAAGGATGAGTCAAAACCGTTGGCGCTGGACCCTGGTAGCCGGCGTCGCGCTGTGGCTGTTGGCGGCGTGCGCTTCGCCCATGAGCCGCGAGGCGGCGTCGCCCGCCAGTGAGCCGTCATTCGACGTCGCGCCCGGTGACGCAGTTGCCCAGAGTGCCGACACCGGCGCGGTGTCGGCAGACCGCAAGATGATCGCGCGCGCCAATATCGACCTGACCGTGAGCGACCCAAGCACTGCCGTGGAGGCGATTAACGCGCTGATGGACGAGGTCGGCGGCTATGTTTCGGCCTCGAATCTTTATAAGAGCAGCTATGACGCGGCGCAGCGCTTGCAGGGCAATCTGACCTTGCGCGTGCCCGCGGATCGGCTGGACGAGACCTTGGCCGCGCTGGAGAAATTGGCGGTCGATGTGCCCAGCCGCACGATGGACCGCGAGGATGTGACCGACCAGTACAGCGACATCGACGCGCAATTGCGTAACCTGGAGGCGACTGAAGCGGAACTGCGCGAGATGCTGGCCGAGGTGCGCGCCCGGCCCAATGCCACCGCCGAGGATATTATGGCGGTCTATCGCACGCTGACCGAGGTGCGCGGGCAGATCGAGCAGTTGCGCGGCCAGAAGAACATGCTCGACAACCTGATCTCGCTCTCGACCATCGAGGTGACGCTGCGCCCGGACAGCGCGACCCTGCCGGTGGTGGAGGAAGGGTGGCGGCCTCTGGTGGTGATGCGTGAGGCGCTGCGTGCCTTGGTCGGCGCGGTGCAGTGGCTGGGAAATGTGGCGATCTGGGTGGTCGTTTTCTTGTTGCCGCTGTTGATCTTGGCGGCGATTCCGCTGGTAGTGTTCTACTTTGTCGTGCGTTGGCTCATCCGCCGCAACCGCAAACCCGCGACGCCGGTCACGACATAAGGAAGAGAATTTCACCGCAAAGAATTTCACCGCAAAGAGCAGAGGAAGAAAGGTAAAGAAGAGGCGTAGCAAAACGGCGGTTCTTCGTAGCGGCGGTATAGTGCCGCCGGCCGGCAGCAGAGCGTGCGCGCCATAAGTGACGCCGAAACCGCCTCTACGGTTCTTTACACTCTAAGGGGAGAGATAAGGCGCTGTGGCCTTTCTCCCCCCTTTTCTGCTCTGGACTTTGCGACCTTTGCGGTTGATTTCTTATCCAAACAGCGCCAGGATGCGGTCGAGCAGGCCGAAGAACTGGAAGATCGAGATCACGACCACGACGATCAGCAGGCGGCGGGTCCAGACGTTGGCATTGGGGGCGCTGGTGGCGAAGCGCGCCGCGCCCCATGCGCCGATGCTCTGTCCCACGGCCATCAGCAGCCCAAAGCCCCAATGGATCAGCCCCTGGTTGATAAAGATCACCAGCGCCACCGCCGTCACCACCAGGACGATCATCAGCTTGATGGCGTTGGCATGATTCAGGCTGTAGTTCATGCCCAGCACCATCGCCGCCAAGATCAGGATGCCCACGCTGGCCTGGATAAACGCGCCATAGAAGCCGATGCCGACAAAGAGCAGCAGAATCCAGATGCTGGGCCGCCCCTCCTGTACCGCCGAGTGTTGGCGCAGCCACTTCTCCGGCTCAAAGAGGATGACAAAGAACATCACCACCATGATCACGCCGATGATCAGGTCCATCTCGGCCTTGCCCAAGCTGGAGGCCAGCCAGGCCCCGGCCACAGCGCCCGGCAGGGTAGCCAGCACGAGCCAGGCGCTGTTACTTAGGTTAAGTCTGCCGCTGCGTTGAAATGTGGTAATGCCGACGATGTTTTGCAGCACCACGCCCACGCGGTTGGTGGCATTCGCCACATTCGAAGGCAGGCCCAAAAAGACCAGCATGGGCAGCGTTACCAACGAGCCGCTGCCCGCCAGCGTGTTGATCACCCCGGCCACAATCCCCGCCAGGATCGCCAGCGGATAGAGATACCATTCCATACGATGCCTTGCTATAAGGTGGGCGCAAGCTGGGCGAGCCGCTCCGCGGTCCGTTCCAGATCATGCATGTGGGTGGCGATGCTAAAACGCACATGGCCCTCGCCCGCCTCGCCAAAGGCGATCCCCGGCGTGGTCGAGATCAGCGCCTTTTCCAGCAGAATGTTGGCGATCTCTAGGCTGCCTTTGTTCGTGGCGGTGAACTTGGGGAAGATATAGAACGCGCCTTCGATGGGCGGGCATTCGATGCCGGGGATCTCCTCCAGCGCGTCGAGCATAAAGCGGCGGCGTTGGGCATAGGCCGCGGTCATCTCATGCACGCGATCCTGCGGCCCGTTGAGTGCGGCCACGCCTGCGGCCATCGTAAAGCTTGCGGCAGAGGTGATGCTCTGGGTCTGGTAGGTGCGCGCCAGCTTCATGACCGGCGCGGGGCCGGCCAGCCAGGCGAGCCGCCAGCCGGTCATGGCATAGGCCTTGCTGAAGCCGTTGACGATGATCGTGCGTTTGGCCATGTCCGGTTCGGCGGCCAGGCTCATATGCTGCGCGCCGTCAAACAAGATATGCTCGTAGATTTCGTCGGTCATCACATAGAGGTCATGCTCGACCGAGACCTTGACGATGGCGTCGATCTCGCTGCGTGTCAGCACGCGTCCGGTGGGGTTGTTGGGGCTGTTGACCATGATCAGTTTGCTGCGCGGGCTGATGTAGCGGCGCAGCAGATCTTCGCCGATCGTGAAGTTGTCGCTGCTGGGCAGCGGCACGCGCACGGGCACGCCGCGGTTGAGTTGCACCATCGGCGCATAGCTCACCCAAGAGGGGTCAAGTACCAACACCTCATCGCCGGGGTTGAGCGTCACGGCCAGCGTGACATAGATCGCCCACTTGCCGCCGGGCGTCACCAGCACCTGCGCCGGCGTGATGTGGTGGACGTTGTTCTCGCGCTTGAGCTTGGCGACAATTGCTTCCAGGAGCGCGGGCGTGCCAAAGGAGGGCGGATAGTGGGTATCGCCCGCCTGGATGGCCTTGAACGCCGCCTCGACAATGTGGCCGGGCGTGTCGAAGTCCGGTTCGCCGCCGGCTAGGTTGATGACGTCATGGCCGGCAGCGGCCAGTTCACGCCCCTTTTGCATCATCAGCGTGGTGGGCGAGCCGGGCACGCTTTCGATCAACTGCGACAGCTTCTTCATGCGTCAGGTCCCCTAGTTCCTCGTTGTCAACCCTAGTTGCCCAGTACGTCGGCGATGGCAGAGCAGAGATAGTCCATGCTGTCTGCGGTCATGCCCGCCACGCTGATGCGCCCGGAGCCGACGATGTAGATGGCATAGCGGTCGCGCAGCGCCTTGACCTGCTCCGGCGTCAGCCCGGAGAAGGAGAACATGCCGCGCTGGCGGGCGATAAAGCTGAAGTCGCGCTGCACGCCCTTTTCGTTGAGCGTTTCGACAAAGAGATGGCGCATGGCGTTGATGCGGTCGCGCATCTCCGCCACTTCATCTTCCCATTCGCGACGCAGCGCCGGGTCATTCAAGATCGTGCTGACGATGGCGCTGCCGTGTACCGGCGGGTTGGAGAAGTTGGCGCGGATCGCCTGTTTGACGTGGCTGAGCATGGTGTCTGCGCTCTGCGCGTCTTTGGCGATGACGGTCAGCGCGCCGACGCGCTCGGCATACAGCCCGAAATTCTTGGAATAGGAGTTGGCGACCAGCAGTTCCGCGCCGGGTCGCGCCAGTTCGAGCAGCCCTGTAGCATCTTCGGCCAGCCCGTTGGCGAAGCCCTGATAGGCAAAGTCGAGGATAGGGAGCAGCGCCCGTTCGGCGACGGCATCGGCCACGGCGCGCCACTGCTCGCGTGTCAGGTCGACGCCGGTGGGGTTGTGGCAGCAGACATGCAGCAGCACGGCATCGCCGGACGGGATCGCGCGCAGTGCGGCCAGCATGGCGTCGAAGGCCACGCCGTTGCCGGCGGCGTCGAAATAGGGATAGGTCTTGATCTGCAGCCCCGCGGCCTGGAAGATGCCGGGGTGATTGGGCCAGGTGGGGTCGCTGAGCCAGACGCGCGCCCCCGGCATGAGTTTGTGGATCAGGTCGGCGGCGACGCGCAGCGCGCCTGTGCCGCCGGGGGCCTGGGCGGTGGCCGCACGCTTGCTCTGCACGACCTCATGCTCCGCGCCGAAGAGCAGCGCTTGGGTGGCGGCGGCGTAGACGGGGGAGCCTTCGATGGGCAGATAGGTCTTGGTCTTTTCGGTCTGCAAGATGCGTTCTTCGGCCTTGCGCACCGTACGCAGCACGGGGGTATTGCCGGCCTCGTCCTTATAAACGCCCACGCCGAGATTGATCTTGCGCGGGTTTGGGTCTTTCTTAAAGGCCTCGGTCAGCCCCAGGATGGCATCGGGCGGCGCAGGGGTGAATTGTTCAAACATGGCGTAGGTCCTTTTTAAGCAGCGGCTTTATACCGTTTGCGTTTTATACAAATAGATCGACGAAATCGAACTTCTCTACGTCCACCAGCCCTTGGTCGGTGAGTTTGAGTTGGGGGATCACCTCCAGCCCCATAAAGCTCATCGCCATAAAAGGGTCGTGCAGCGGGCAGCCCAAAGCCCTGGCCGCGGCCAGCAGCCGCGCATAGCCGGCGGCGACCTCGGCAAAGGGGGCGTCGCTCATCAACCCGGCGACAGGCAGCGCCAGGCGCGCCGTGACTTGCTCGCCGTCGACCACGGCCAGCCCGCCGTCCATCTCAGCGACAGCGCGGGCAGCCGTCTGCATGGCGTCGTCGCCGGCCCCAATCACGATCAGGTTGTGATGGTCATGGGCGACCGTTCCGGCAATGGCCCCGCGGCGCAGCCCAAAGCCTTGGATAAAACCCAGCCCCACCGAGCCGCGGCCATGATGCCGCTCGATCACCGCGATCTTGAGCAGGTCGCGCGTGGGGTCGGCCAGGGCGATGCCGTCTTGTACGCACGCCGCTACGATGCGGTGATCGGTGACCAACTGCCCATCCTGCGCGCCGATGGCGCGCACCTGCGTGCCGCGCGCCGGGATGCGCCAGTCGACCGCCGGCCAATCGACCTTGATCGAGCCGTGTACGGCGTCGCCGGTGACATTGGGTATCTCCAGCGGGGCGACAAGCTGTCCGTCTTGAGCGACCAATCGCCCGCGTGCAAAGACCTGTCGCGGGCGGAAGTCGTGCAGGTCGTCCACCACCAGCAGGTCGGCCATGCGTCCAGGGGCGATACCGCCTCGGTCATGCAGGCCAAACCATTCGGCGCTGTTGAGCGTCGCCATGCGGATGGCGTCGATGGGCGAGATGCCATAGGCGATGGCTTGGCGCAGCATATAGTCGATGCTGCCCTGCGCTTGTAGGTCCACCGGGGTGCGGTCGTCGGTACAGAAGCAGATGCGCCGCGCGTTGCGGGGGGTGATGAGCGGCAGCAAGGTGTGCAGGTTGCGCGCGTTGGATGCCTCGCGGATCAGGATCATCATGCCGCGCGCCAGCTTTTCGGCGGCCTCGGCCACGCTGGTGCATTCATGTTCGCTGCCGATGCCCGCCGCCACATAGGCGTTGAGCGTCTGTCCCAGCAGTTGAGGCGCGTGGCCGTCGATGGGCCGGCGGCGAAAGGCGGCCAGTTTGGATAACACGGCGGCATCACCGGCCACGACGCTGGGGTAGTTCATGACTTCGGCCAGCCCATGGACGACCCCTTCATCCAGCAGATCGGCCAGGTCGTCGGCATCCAGGGCCGCGCCGCTAGATTCCATCTGGGTGGCCGGGACACAGGAGGAGGCCATCAGCACCACGGTCAGCGGCAGCCCGCGGCCGGCTTGGAACATGTAGAGTATACCCGCCTTGCCGGCCACGTTGGCGATCTCATGCGGGTCGGCGACCACGCAGGTGACGCCGCGCGGCAGCACGCCTGCCGCAAAGTGGGGCGGGGTGCAGAGGCTGCTTTCGATATGGACGTGGGCATCGATCAGACCGGGGACTACATAGGCGCCGGCCAGGTCGAGCGTGGTCGCGGCGCGGTAGCCTGGCCCAATACCGGCGATGCGGTCGCCGGCCAGCGCAATGTCGGCTTGTTCGATCTCGCCGGAGAAGACATTGACGATGCGCCCGTTGTGGAGGATGAGATCGGCGGGCCGGTCGCCGCGGGCAATGGCAAGGAGGTCAGGCAGGGTCATAGCGAATCGCTTTATACGGTCGCTTTGTTGGGTTGCTCTATCCGTATTAGTTCGTGATGTGCCGCGTGTTTGGGCCGACACAATTCGTTCAAGTGTACCCTAGAACGGCGCGGCTGTCATGTGCCGCGGGGTGGGTTGAGCGTTTTGGCGAAATCTCCTACAATGGGGCGGCTGTGCGCCCCAGACCAGAGGGCTATTCCGCCCCGGCGGATAAGAGGCAGACCGGGTGTATTTCACTGGAGGTAGTTCATGCGACTTACATTCTATGGCGCGGCGCAGGAAGTGACCGGCTCAATGCATCTGGTCGAAGTGAACGGCCAACGCATCCTGCTCGAATGCGGGATGTTCCAAGGCCGCCGTGAGGAGACCTATGCGCGCAACCTGCACTTTCCCTTTGAACCCTCCTCGATCCATGCCGTGGTGTTGAGCCATGCCCACATTGACCATTCGGGCAACCTGCCCAACTTGGTCAAACAGAGATATACGGGCAATATCTGGTGTACGGCGGCCACGCGCAACCTGAGCGCCTATATGCTCATGGACAGCGGCCATATTCAAGAGATGGACATCGAGTATGTCAACCGCAAGCGCGCTGAAGATCGACAGCCGCCGCTCGAACCGCTGTATACACGCGCCGATGCCGAAGCCAGTTTGGGCCAGTTTATCGGCGTGGGGCTGCATCGGCCCATCCTCATCGCCGATGGGGTGACGCTCACCTTTTATAACGCCGGTCACATTCTGGGCGCGGCGCATATCCTGTTGGAGATCGACGAACACAGCAGCGGCAAGCGGTGGCGGCTGGCCTTCAGCGGCGATATCGGCCGCGACAACAGCGCGCTCTTGAACGACCCGGAGCGGTTCCATGAGGCGGATATTGTGATCATGGAATCGACCTATGGCGACAAGCTGCATGAAGACCGCGCGCGGGCGCGGCGCGCGCTGCGCAATGTGATCAACGAAACGTCGCGGCGTTCGGGCAAGGTGATCATCCCTGCCTTTGCCGTGGGGCGCACGCAAGAGATCGTCTACGCGCTCAATCAACTGGACGCCGACGGCGATATTCCCGACCTGCCGGTCTATGTGGACAGCCCGCTGGCAGTGAACGCTACCGACGTCTTTCGGATGCACCCGGAAGCCTGGCGTGAGGATGTGCGCGAGTTTTTGTTGGAGGACAAGCGCAAAAGCCCCTTTGACTATGCCCATGTGGAATATGTGCGCGAGGTGCGGCGCAGTAAGCAGCTCAACGCCATGCCCGGCCCGGCGGTGATCATCAGCGCCAGCGGCATGGCCGAGAGTGGGCGCATCCTGCACCATCTGAAGAACAACATCGAGTATCCGCAGAATACGATCGTGCTCGTCACTTTCATGGCGCAGGACACCTTGGGGCGCAAGCTGAAAGACGGCGCGCGCCGCGTGCGTATCTTTGGCGAAGAATACGATGTGCGTGCCCAGGTCACGTCGATTGAAGGGTACAGCGCGCACGCCGATCAGCGTGAGCTGTTGGAATGGGTAGATGGGCTGGATCGCGAGCGGCTGCAGACGATCTACCTGGTGCATGGTGAGCCGACGCCGATGAGCGTCTTCTCCGGCAAGCTGCAGAGCGCGGGTTTTCGTCGCGTGGTGATGCCCGAACGCGGCAACACGTTTGAGATATAGGCAGCTGAAATCTGGGCGGCTGGACTTGGGGGCGGGCTGTGCAAAGCCGGGCATACCTTTTTGGCCGTTCGTGCGTCCTTTCTTAATAGTAAGCTGTCTTTGTAATAAACTGGCGCAGCAAGGGGCAGGCTCGATGCGGCCCTGGCCGCTGGTAAGAGGTTGGCCGGCAGAGATTATGCAAGCAGAGGTCGTGCAAGCAGAGGTCATGCAAGCAAAGGAGTACGATATGGGCAAATCCCGTTCCGCCATACGCTGGGCGGCGCGTGGGGCGTTGATGATGGGGCTGCTGCTGGGTCTGCTGCTGCCTACTGCCGCGCTGGCCTCCCCCGCACAGGCGATGCCGGGCAGCGAAAAATGGGTGCGTGTCTACACCGTGCGCCCCGGCGACATGCTGTCGGCCATCGCCATGCGCTATGGGGTGACCGTCGAGGCGCTGATGCAGGCCAACAATCTGCGCAACCCCAACAAAATCGTCGTGGGCCAAGAGTTGATCATCCCCGAAGCTGAAACGGGGATGCCGATGGACGGCCCCGGCACAGGCGGTCCGCAGTGCGCCGAGCGTTATGTGGTGCGCCGCGGCGAAACGCTCTCCGGCATCGCCTGGGCGTATGGGTTGGACGAGTACACGCTGGCGCGCGCCAACGGCATTTATGACCTCAACGAGGTCTATGTAGGCCAACAACTGTGCATCCCCGGCCAGGGGCAGCCTGCGATGGAACCGCAGCGCCCAGCGCAGCCGGTGCAACCCGTGCAGCCCATGCCGCAGCCGCAGAAGCCTGTGATGGAACAGCCGCAGCAGCCCATGGAAGAGCCGATGGGGCCGCAGCGACCCATGATGGAGCAGCCAGAGCAGCCGATGGACGGCCCACAGCGCCCGATGGACGGACCAGAGCGGCCGCGTGATATGGATCGCGATATGGACCGTGACCGGGAGCATGGGCAGGACAAGGACGGCGGCCCTAAGCGTCCGATGGGAAGCGACGAGTTCTGGAAAGGCTCCTATTTCAAGGACAAGTATTTCAGCGAGTTCGTGGAAGAGCGGCAGGACAAGGAGATCCGCTTTAACTGGTATACAGGTCGCCCCTTTGATGGGATGCCCGAAGACCGTTTTAGCGTCCGTTGGGAAAAGCTGGAGTACTTCAAAGACGGGTGGTATCGCTTCACCGCCGTGGCGGATGACGGCGTGCGTGTCTATGTAGACGACCAACTGATCATCGACGGCTGGAAGATTCAGCCCGCGATCGAATACAAGGGGGAGATCTTTCTGCGCGAGGGCACGCATAAGCTGGCGGTGGAGTATTACGAAGAGGCCGAGGACGCGCAGATCAGCGTGACTTGGGAAGGCATCCGCCGCTAGGCTATGACCATCTTGTAGCCCGCCTCACTGATTTGACATCCTGGTTGCGAACCTGCAAGCCGGACGCTCGTCTATCCAGACGAGCGTCCGGGCGCGTCTGGGGTCGATTCACGCAAGCGGTGAGTTTGTCGGAAGGTGAACCGCAAAGGGCGCAACGGGAAGAGAAAGCAGAAAGCCTAGGGCCGGTCCTGGGGCTGTTTGAGAGAGATGCTGCGCCGGTCGCTTTCGACCAGGGCATGGCGCAGCACTGTGATCGAGGCGTCCAGCCCGATCGATTCCACATAGTTGAGCACGGAGCGGATCAGTTCCGCTGTGGGCGCACCGGGTGGCTGAATATGGACGATCTCCAGCACGGTTTCAATATACTCTTCCAAGAGGCTGCGCCGACCGGCAAAGCGCAGGGCACGGCGCAGCAGCTGCGCGCAGGCGGCGGCGTCGCCGCGCAGATGGCCGATGCGCGCCAGCCCCAGCAGGGCGCGTACATGGGTGTAGGGATAGAGGTTGACCGGGTCTGCGCCGGCAATCTCTAGTAGCTCTTGGGCCTGGCTCAATTGGCCGCGCGCCAGGGCGACCAGCCCCAGCCCAATGTTGGCGCTCTGGCGATAGTTGTGAAAGGCGTTGCGCCCGTCGAGGAAGGTGACCACGCGGCGCAGCCGCCGTTCGGCCTCGTCCAGCCGGTTGGCTTGGATCGAGAGAAAGGCGCTGGAGATGCGCGGCCACATGCTCGCCAACTCGCCTGCGGTCCCGGCGACTTCGCGGTTGATGGCGACGCTGCGGTCGTTGAGCGCCTGGCTCTGCTCCAAGTCGCCCAAGATGCGTGCGGTCACGGCCAACTGGTGATAGGCCGTGCTGGCAAAGGAGGGCTGCGCCGTCTCGCTGGCGAGGTCGACCACGGCGTTGAGACACTGGGTGGCCTCGCCCAACTGCCCCTGCACCAAGAGCGTCCAGCCATAGTCAAACAACGGCAGCACGGCATAGACCGGCTCCAGCACTTGCAGCAGGTCTTGTACCGGGTCGGGAACCGCGGGCGGCGGCGGCGTGTAGAGCGTCCAGGTCTCGCCGGCTGCTTCGCCAGGGATCACACCGGGGGTCGCGTCCAGTTCCGGCCGGTCCTCTTGATAGATAAGGCGGCGGCGCGCCAGCAGGTCGGCCATCACCTGCGATTGGACGGCGCTGCCCTCGGTCTGCGCCAGCGCCTCGACCAATTCGGCCAAGAGCTGGTTGCTCTCGCGCTGGCGGCCCAACAGCGTCAACATCGACGTGAAGCGGCTGTGTGTTGTCAGCACCAGGGTGCGGTCGCCCTGGGCGGCGGCCCAGGTTTGCAGCCGCCGATAGGTGTCGGAAACGCCGTCGGGGTCGAGCAGGCTTTCAAAGGCCAGCCCACGGCCCAAGAGGGCGCGGCGGATCAACTCCGGCGGGCTGCCGGGCTGCGTTTCGAGCACGGCCAGCGCATCGTCAAAATGCACCACGGCCTGGCGGAACCCCAACGTGCGCAGCAGCCTCTCCCCGGCAAGGACGCTGTAATAGGCAAAGGGCTGTTGGGCGCTGCGCCCGGCCCGGCTGTAGTGAAAGGCCATCTCGCGCGGCTGCTCTTCGGCCTGGCGCTGACTTTCGAGCGCCTGGGCGATGCGCAGGTGGAGGCGGCGACGCTGCAGCGCGTTGATGCTGTCATAGGCCACTTGGCGCACGATCTGATGGCTGAAGTCGATGCGCCCGTCGGGGCGCTCCACCAGAAATTTGCGCTCCAGCAAGACTTGCAGACTCTCCACCGGGTCGGCGGGCGCGATGGTTTCGAGCAGGTCGAGGCTGAAATCGCGGCCCAAGACGGCGGCCAACTGCAGCAGTTCTTGCGCTGCGGCAGGCAGCCGTTGGATGCGTTCCAAGATGACTTCCTGCACGCGGCGGTTGCGGCGCAAGGGCAGTTGCAGGCCGCCGCCGAGTTCACCCGCACCTGTGCGCGGCGCTTCGCGCGCCGACTGGCGCTCCAGCAGATCGCGCACCGCTTCGGTTACAAAGAGCGCATTGCCTTGCGTGGCCGCAAAGAGCGCGTCCGCCAGTTCGACCCCGGCGCGCGCCTGATAGGGGCGCAGCAGCAGATAGACAATATCGCGCACATGGTGGGGGCGCAGCCGTTCGACCTGGACCAGCTTATGCTCCTGGTGGCGGCGCAGGTCGTGGAGCAGGGTGCTCAAGTCTTCGTTTTCGGCCAGGTCGTCAGTGCGATAGGCGAGCATGACCAAGAGCGCGACATCGCCCACGCGCTGGATCAGGCGGCCCAGCACCGCCAGCGTGTCATAGTCGGCCCAGTGTAGATCGTCTACAAAGAGTACCAGCGGGCGCAGCCGCGCCAGCGCGGTCAGAAAGCCGACCACGCCGTCGATCAGCCGTTGGCGGTTCTCGTCGGCTCCGATGACGCCTTCGAGCGAGGGCTGCGGCAGCCCCGGCAGCCGATCTTGCAGGCTGGGGATGATCTGGGCAAGCTGGGTGAGGCTGGCGGCGGGCAGCGTCTGCAGCGCGCCTTCGGGCAGACTGTGCAGATAGCGGCCCAGCAGATCGGCCAGCGGGGCAAAGGGCAACTGCTGCTCCAGCGGGCGGCAGGTGACGCTGAGGACGGTGGCATTGGCGGCGGTGGCCTGTTGCAGAACCGGGTAGGCCAAGCGCGTCTTGCCCACGCCCGCCTCGCCTGCCAAGACGACGACATCCCCCTGGCCGTGCAGGGCGCGCGTCAGGCGGTCTTCGAGCAGCGCTACCTCGGCCTCGCGGCCCACAAAAATCTCGAGGAAATGGTTGTCCACCACCGGCAGCAGGGTGCGCTGCGGCACAAACGCATCGCTGCCGGGGGCGCGGCCGCGGCTGTGTCCCAGCCCAACCGGCTCGATGCCCAGGCTGCGCTGGGGATAGCCCAGCGGCTCGATCGGCGGCTCGATCTCGCCGTTGAGGATGCGTTGATGCAGCAGTTGGGTCATCGGGCTGGGGTCTGCGCCTAACTCTTCGGAGAGCACATTGCGGCAGCGTTCAAAGGTGAGCAGTGCGGCGGCGCTGTCGCCCGACTCGGCTTGATAGCGCATCAGCGCCTGATAGGCGTTTTCGCGCACTTCGTCGCGCGCCAGCACTTGGCGGCAGGAGGCGATGGCGGCGACAAAATCGCCGTTGGCGGCCTGCAGTTCGGCCACTTGCAGCAGGGCATTGAAATAGAGTTCTTGCAGCCGTTCGCGCTCATTCTGCACCCAGTCGGCATAGGGGTCGCTGATCAGATAGTCGTCGTGATAGAGCGCGGCAGCGCTATCGAGGTGGCGATAGCGCTGCTCCGGATTTTCGGCATGGCGCGCAGATTCGAGTTCCTTTTCGAAGAGTTCTACGTCTAACCATATGTCCGGATGTAGATGAAAGGCGTAGCCCGGCGCCTGGGTAATGATATAGCGCGAAGGGGCGCGGTTGGGCCGTTCCGGCTCCAACACATTTCTCAGGGCGTTGATGGCGCTGCGCAGGGTGGTAGCCGCCGCCTCCGGCGTGCTGTTGGGCCAAAGAATTTCAATTAGACGATCCGATGAGACCGGGCGCGGGCGTTCGGTCAGGAGGATCTTGAGCAGTTGCCGCGCTTGGCGTGTATGCCAGTCGCTTTCGGTGACTGCATGATCACCGCGCAAGACCTGGAGGGTGCCAAAGGTAGAGATGCGTATCTTGGGGAGCATGGAGTTCGGCCAAACCTGCCAATCCAGAGACTGGCCCATTTCGTTCCAACAGACAATCTGAAGCTGAACCACAGCGTGCCATCGCCCGTGCTTGTATTTCTTCTATTGTACGCAACGCCGGTGCGAATGCCAAACTATTTATAACGCGGTGCGGCATGACCTGTTTGGTGGCGCCATCATCTGCACATCATGCTAGAAAGTGGGGCTTCGACGAAGCCCGTCGAATATCATGTCGAGTCTGAAGATCACAATGCTGCCTTGGGGAGCGGCCGCGCGGCGGATCGCGCGCTTGGCCGAGTGGTTTGCCGTGTTTACTGTGGCTGTATTGGTCTGGGGGCAGCCTGTCGCCGCCCAAAGTAAGGCCCCACGCGCAACCGAGTTGCAGGGTGTGTTGGCCGGGCAGGCCGACCGCCACTTTTTTGGGCTAGAGAGCATCCAACCCGGCCAGGCCGTGGCGCTGACGCTGCGCTACGAAGCCACGGAGTTGGGCGCGGGCGAGGAAGTGAACTTTGTCGTCCTCT
Organism: Caldilineaceae bacterium; assembly: GCA_020845455.1. Lineage (GTDB taxonomy): Bacteria > Chloroflexota > Anaerolineae > Caldilineales > Caldilineaceae > QEUY01. Next base: position 52,831 of record JADLFO010000102.1, on the reverse strand, counting down.
CGGAAGATAGCCTGGTGCGTTTTTTGGCCGGGGTGAATCCCCAGGATGTGGCGGTGGCGACGGGTGCGCCGCCGCTTTTTGACGCGCAGGACAACCGGCGCACGGCGCTGGTCCCCGGCGTGCAGGCTGCGGGCTTCACGGTGATCGTCTATGGCAGCGCCGACCGCCCCATGCGCTATACGCTGCAGGTGCAGGGCGGGCTGCTGCGCGATGACGCCGGGCAGAGCCAAAGCCTGGTGATGGTCGACGATGGGAGGGCAGACCATGCGGCGCTGCCCCGCAGTGACGCGCCCAAACTCGCCGAGATCGTGACGCAGGCAGAGATCGACAAGCAGAGCGAAGGGGTGCCGGCGCGGCGTGTGACCGGCGCATTGGCGGCGCACGGCGACCGCCACTATCTGCGCCTTGCGCCCGACACTGCTCAAGGCCCCATTGCCCAGGGTGACGCCCGCGGCGAGGTCACCTTGACCCTGCAATATGTCGCGCACCGGCCCGGCGAGCAGGGCAAGCTCAATGTCTGGGTGTTGACCCAAGAGGGCGTGCGCCAGTGGCAGCAGGGTGGGCTGCTGCAGGAGCTGAACTTGGCCGGGGGATCGCCCGCGCTGACGCTGGCCGGGGCCACGGTGATGCATACCACGCTGCGCGTGGCCGCGAGCGTACCCTATGTGGTGGTGGTCTACAACGAGATGGACGACGAGGCCAACTACACCCTTAACGTGGAGGGCGCTGTCGTCGTCGACGAATTTGGGCAGACCAACGAAGCCCAGGCCGCCGTCGCCGAACTGCTGGCGTTGGGTCAGTAGGGGGCAGCCGTGGGCCTATCGAGCGCGGGCGTGTTAGGTGATCTGCCGCGTCATGGTCACTTTGGTATAGGCGACCTCAAACCCGGCGCGCTGCACGTTGCGCTGCGAGACCGTGCCAGGCATGGTCATGACCAGGGCCAGGTCACAGCCCAGGGCATAGGCTGCGGCCATGCGCTGCTGCAGCAGCGCGGCCTGCACACCGCGTTTGCGATAGGCCAGGCGCGTGCTGGCCCCGCCAAACTCGGCCACGCCGCCGTAGAGATACATCCCGCCGCCGCCTGCCGGCTCACCCCCGATCCAGGCAAGGAAAGCGTAGGCATTGGCGGCAAAGAAATTGGGATACAGCACCTGCAGCGTGGCTGCATGGGGCCGGTCTTGTTCGTCAAAGCCTTGGCCTACCACGTTGAGCCAGTGCTGCGCCTCGGCGGGAGTGGCCTGCGTGACGCGCAGCTCCGGCGGCAGTGCGGCGCTTCCGGCAGCGGGCAGCCGCGCCGCCAGGATCGTCGAGAAGCGTTCCAGTTCATAGCCCCGGTCTGCCAGCAGGCTGACGAGCGCGGCATCGGCCAGCGGGCAGAGGTCGATCCGTACCGGCGCGCCGCGCACGGCGTAGAACTCCTCAATGGCCTCGAGTGTGGGGACGCTCGCCGGCTCGACCATGCCCACGCCGATGGCGCGGTTGACGGGCGCGGTGGCCCCGGCATAGATCACCTGGGCGCCGCCGATCGTGAGCGTGTCACCCTGGGGGTCGGGCTGCTGTTCCAGCCTGGCCCCGGCGTAATGGGTGGCGCGCCAGGCCTGGGCCATCTCCAGCCGGGCAGCGGTCAAGACGTCGACAAAGAACATACCGGCTAAAACCCCTGTAGACGGCTGAGGTCGGCGACCGGCCGTGGCAGCCCGGCCACATGCTGCACCAAGGCCAGCCGGGACTGGCGCAGCGTGGGGTCTTCGGCGTTGACGAGCACCTTGTCAAAGTAGGCGTTGATCGGCGCGGCGAGCTTGCGCAATTCCTCGCCCAGAACCAGCGCCGGTTCGTCCGCCGCTTCGAGCGCGGCGGCGGCTGCGCCATAGGCCGCGTGCAGTTCGTGTTCCACCGTCTCCTGATAGGCTTCGGGGGCCAGCGTAAGCTGATCGTCCAGCCCGCGTGTGATGCGCGCCGTGCGCGCATAGGCGGTGAAGACCGGCGTCCAGTCGGCGGCGTCGACCATGGCGGTGAGCGCCTTGCAGGCGCGCAGGGCCGCGATCGGATTGTCCCCACGCACGGTCAGCACGGCATCCACGACGTCATGGCTAAAGCCTGCCTCCAGCAGCACGCCTTGGAGACGACGCTCGATAAAGGCTGCGGTCTCGGCCACCGCATCGGATGAGACCGCCACAGGCTGCAGTGCGGCAGCGGCGGCCAGCCCCTCCCGGATGCTGAAATCGACTTCGGCGGCCAACAGGTTGTTGACCACGCCTAGGGCGGCGCGGCGCAGCCCATAGGGGTCGGCGCTGCCGGTGGGGATCGCGCCCACGGCAAAGAGACCGGCCAGGCTGTCCAGCTTGTCGCCCAGGCTGAGGATCAGGCCGGGCATGCTGACCGGGTTGGCGTCGCCGGCGTAGCGCGGCAGATAATGCTCGCGGATGGCCTGGGCCACTTCGGCGCTCTCACCGCTGCGCCGGGCGTAGATTTCGCCCATGATGCCCTGCAGGCTGGTCATCTCCACTACCATCGAGGTCACCAGGTCCGACTTGACAAGCGCTGCGGCGCGTTCGGCTATGGCGCGGTCGCCCGACCCGGCGTGCAGCAGTTTGGCGACGGCAGGCGCGAGCCGTTGGAGCCGCTCGCTCTTGTCCAGCATCGAGCCGAGCTTGGCATGGAAGGTGAGCGTACTCAGCCGCGGCGTAAAGCTTTCCAGGCTGCGCTCGGTGTCGTGGCGGAAGAAAAAGGCGGCATCGGCATAGCGGGCGCGGATCACCCCCTCGTTACCGGCGATGACCACTTCCGGGTGCGCCAGGTCGGTGGCGTTGGCGACCGTGACGAAATAGGGCAGCAGCTTGCCGCCGGCCAGCACCGGGAAATAGCGCTGGTGCTTTTTCATCACGCCGATCAGCACCGGTTCGGGCAGCGTCAGGAAAGCCTCGTCGAAATGGCCGCGCAGGGCCTGGGGCGCTTCGACCAGGTCGGTCACTTCATCGAGCAGGGCGTCGTCTTGGGGCGTCGTACCGGAGACCTGCGCCGCGGCCGCTTCCACCTGCCGCCGCACCAGGGCGCGGCGTTCCTGGCGGTCCAGCACAATGCCTTGCGCGGCCACCGCATCAAAATAGTCGCCCGCCTGGGCGACGTGGAAAGTCGTGAATCCCCCTGGCGGCAGTTGGGCGGCGGCATCGGCAAAGCGCGGGCCGCGGCTGGTGCGGCCGGCGGTCACGCTCGCCCAAGTGAAGTGGACCGGATGCCCGCCGTAGAGCGCTACGATCCAGCGCAGCGGCCGCGGATAGGCCGTGCCGCTGCTGTTCCAACGCATAGTCTTGCCCCAGCGCAGGCTGTCGAGCAGGTCACGACAGAGGGCGGGCAGTACGGCGGGCGTCGCCTCGCCTTTGACCTGTTTGACCGCATAGACATAGCCCTCGCGCGTCACCAACGCTATAACATCGACGCCTTGGCCGCGCGCAAAGCCTTCGGCGGCCTTGGTGGGCGTGCCCAGGCTGTCGAAGGCGCGATCCACGGCAGGGCCGCGCTTTTCGGTGGTCTCGTCGGCCTGGCGCGGGGCCAGCCCCGTGACGACGGCGACCAGCCGCCGCGGCGTGCCGGTGACACGCAGGCCGGCGTAGCCCAGGCGATAGCCTGCGAGCAGCCCGGACAGTTTTTCCTCGATCTGGGCGATGCCGTCCACCACGTCCTGCGCGGGCAGTTCTTCGGAACCCAGCTCCAGCACAAAGTCTTGGGGGGCATCCACCGTGGGGAGGGCGGCGAGGATGGCGGCATCGGCGGGCGCGCTGCTCGCCGTGCCGGTCGAGCCGCTGCCGTCGGCCAGCCAGGGGAATTCCTCGCGCTCACGCTGCTGGATATACAGCTCGGAGATGGCGCGCGCCTGGTTGCGCATGGCCGCAAAGAACTTGGCGCGCTCGGTCACGCCGATGGCCCCGCGCGCGTCGAGCAGGTTAAAGGTGTGGCTTTGGCGCAGCACATAGTCATGCGCCGGCACAACCAGCCCGCGGCCAATACAGGCTTCGGCCTCGGCCTCGTAGATGTCAAAGAGCAGCTTGAGCCGGTCGACGTCGGCCAGTTCGAAGTTATAGATACAGTGCTCGATCTCCGGCGTGCGATAGATCTGGGCATAGGTGTGCGTGTCGTCGACCTGGATATCCCAGACCTGGCGTTTGTTTTGCAGGTACATGACGATGCGGTCGAGGCCATAGGTGATCTCGACGCTGACCGGGTCGAGCGCCATGCCGCCCGCCTGTTGGAAGTAGGTGAACTGGGTGATCTCCTGGCCGTCGAGCCAAACCTCCCAGCCCAGCCCCCACGCGCCCAGCGCTGGGGATTCCCAGTTGTCTTCCACAAAGCGGATGTCGTGCTGGGTAGGGTCCAGCCCGATGGCGGCCAGGCTGCCTAGGTATAGCTCCTGCGGGTTGCCGGGGTCGGGTTTGAGGATGACCTGGTACTGATGGTGCATCTGCATGCGGTTGGGGTTTTCCGCATAGCGGCCATCGTCGGCGCGGAAAGACGGCTCCACATAGGCGACGTTCCACGGCTCCGGCCCCAGCACGCGCAGCACGGTCGCCGGGTTCATCGTGCCTGCGCCCACTTTTTCGCTGTAGGGCTGGGCGATCAGACAGCCGCGCGCGGCCCAATACTGGTGCATTTGCAGAATGACTTCCTGCATGGTGGGCGCTTGGCCCGCCTGGGTTTGTGCAGGCTGCGCGTGGGGTGTGTGCAGCGCAGACGGGGTGGCGATGGCAGGTGTTGGCATAGGTTCAAATCTCTCTGGCAATGGATAGATAAACGGTCGCGGCGCGCATCGCTGCCCTACATGATCACGCGCCAGGGGACCGGTACAAAGGTCACGATAAAGATCAGGATCACCACATAGCCCAGCAGCCGGCGTTTGGCGTCCAGTTCGGTGATGTCGTCCAGCGCCGGAGGGTGAAAGGGACCCAGCACAAAGACGATTAGGCCCAGCCAGACAAACCAGCCGGGAAAGCCGATCTCGGCCAGGGCCGGAAAGTACGCCTGCAGCGGCTCCAGCCCGGCGACGGCCAGCACGGCCATGATCGCCAGGGTCGCCAGGTTGATATAGCGCGCCGTGCGGCCAAAGAGCGCATAGACCGTGTGCCCGCCGTCCAACTGGCTGACCGGCAGCAGGTTGAGCGCGGTGACCAGCAGCCCGATCCAGGCGGCGAAGGTCACTTGGTTCATAAAGACATCTTCGCCGGTGATCGGGTTGGGCAGCGCCTTGCCGAAGACGATAAGCTTCGCATAGAAATAAAGGAGGCTGTTGCCCTCGCGTTGGATGATCACGCCCGGCGGCGGCACGTCCACCGGGCTGGTGGAGAGGCCGATAAAGAGCAGCGGGAGAGCCACGATCAGACCGGCCAGCGGCCCGGCGATGCCGATGTCAAAGAGCTTGCGCCGGTCGAGGACCGGCTCCTTGAGTTGGATGAACGCGCCCAGCGTGCCAAACCCGATCGGCATGGGGATGAAATAGGGCAGGGTGACGGCGACGCGATGGATGCGCGCCGCAAAATAGTGACCGAACTCATGCGCCGCCAGGATCGACAGCAGAGTGGCGGAAAAGGGCCAGCCTTGCAGCAAGTTCGCCGGGCGGAACAGGTCCCACACGCTCTGCGCATTGGCCGCCGCCGGGCCGTAGAGCGACCCGACAAAAAGCGTGCTGACGACAGTCAGCAGAAAGAGAACAATGTTGATCCAGACGCGCGGCTGTGCTTTGGCGGGGACGCCGGCCATGACGTGCGCGACCACTGCCTGCGGGTCGTCTTCGCCGTCGCGGCGCAGCAGCGGCGTATAGCCCAGCGTGCGCAGTTTGGCGACCCAGGTGGCGAAAAAGTCGTGGCTGGGGCGCAGCAGCCGCCCGTGCAGCACTAGCGCGCCGTCGCGTTTGAGGTCCTTGGGTGTCTGGATCGACTCAACCGCCATATCGCCCTGGACGACCGGCAGCACTTGCGCTTCAATCCCGTCCATCCCCCAACCGGCGGTGCGCGGCGAGGCGTAGGGTTCCAGGAGTTCGGCCATAGAAATTGACTGTCACTTTCGACTATGATCCCATGCAGCCGCGGCCCAATGCCGCTGCCCTGGGGCCTCGTTGGGCAACTGAGGATTTTACCGCAAAAGCGCGGATAATGGTATAACACAGCCTACCGGTTGCAGCGTTGTCGCCGGTGCGCTGTTTGTCTCTCCGTGTGTGCCGCCCGCGCTTGCGCAGGGCTATTCAGAAGGGAACTTGTCGCATGAATCCTTTTCTCCAACGGCTGCGCGAACAACCGCTGCTCTGCGACGGCGCCATGGGGACGATGCTCTATGCGCGCGGCGCCAGCAGTGAGCAGTGCTTGGAGCAACTGGTGATCGACCGGCCCGGCTGGGTGACCGGCATCCACCAGGCCTATGCCTCGGCCGGGGCCGACATGATTACAAGCCACACCTTTGGCGCAAACCGTTTTCGCCTGGCGCAGCATGGGCTGGAAGACAAGGTGCGCGAGCTGAACTTTAAGGCGGTGCGGCTGGTGCGCGATGTGCGCGAGGTGACCGGCCGCGCCCTCTTTATCGCGGGCAATGTCGGGCCGATCGGGCGGCGTGTCGCTTGGGATAACGTGGCCGAGCGCGACGCCGTGGCCGCGGCCTTTCGAGAACAGATCGAGGTGCTCTGGGAAGCCGGGGCCGACCTGCTGCTCTTTGAGACCTTTAGCGATCTGAAGGAGTTGGAAACCGCCGTGCAGATGGCGAAGGCGCTGTGTGACCTGCCTATCGTGGCTTCGAGCACCTATGCGGGCGATGGGCTGACGCTGGCGGGGCAGAGCGCCGACGAGGTAACGGCGCGTCTGCTGGCCGCGGGCGTGGATGTGGTGGGCGTCAACTGCTCGGTCGGCCCCGCGCCGATGTTGGAGACGCTGCGCATCATGCACGAAGTCGCGCCCGACGCGCCGCTGAGCGCTATGCCCAACGCCGGTTTCCCGCGGCGCGTGGAGGGGCGGCTCTACTATCCCTCCAGCCCGGAATATTTCGCCGAGCAGGTGACGCCGTTTTTGGGGCTGGGCGCGCAGATCGTGGGCGGCTGCTGTGGCACGACGCCCATGCACATCCGCGCCATGCGGCTGGCGCTCGACGCGCATCTGGCGGCGCAGCCGGGCAGACCGGTGACCGCGGTCAAGGTGGCGGGTGAGGACGAACTGCCGGAGATGTATGTCGGGCTGTCGGCAGAGCTAGACGGCGACGACGGCGCGCGGCCTACGGGGCTGCTGCGCAAGCTGCGCGCCGGCAAATTCGTGATCAGCGTCGAGGTCGACCCGCCGCGCGCCTTTACCGCTGAAAAGCAGATCGAGGGCGCGCGCCACGCCAAGAGCATGGGCGCGGATGTGATCAACGTGGCCGACAGCCCCATGGCGCGCGTGCGTATGGGCGCGCTGGCGCTCTGCACGCAGATCCAGCAGCAGGTGGACATTGAAACGATCCTGCACTTTACGACGCGCGACCGCTCGCTGATGGCGCTGCAGGCCGACCTAATCGGCGCGCACGCCTTGGGCGTGCGTAACATCCTGGCCTTGACGGGCGATCCGCCCAGCCTGGGCGATATGCGCGACAGCAGCGCAGTCTATGATGTGGACAGCATCGGGCTGGTGCGTATCATCCACACCTTTAATCAGGGGCTGGACATCGCCGGGCGCGAGATGGGGCAGAAGGCCGGGTTTACGATCGCCGTGGCGTGTGACCCGACGCGGCCCGACTTGGGGCAGGAGGTGGACCGCTTCCACCAGAAGGTGAGCGGCGGCGCGCACTATACCATGACCCAGCCGATCTATGACCCGCAGTTGTGGCGCGATTTTCTGTCGCTCTATGAGGAGCGTTACGGTGAGTTCCCCGTGCCGGTGTTGATCGGCGTGCTGCCCCTGCAAGGGCATCGCCACGCCAGTTTTCTGCACCATGAAGTGCCGGGGATCACGCTGACCGAGGCCACGCTGGAGCGGATGCGGCTGGCGGGCAGCCAGGGGCGGCAAGAGGGGGTCAAGATGGCGCAGGAACTGCTGCTCGAACTCAAAGAACTGCGCCATGTGCAGGGCGTCTATCTAATGCCGAGCTTTGGGCGCTATGAACTGGCCTGTCAGGTGCTGGAGGTCTTGACGCCGGCAGAGCGCGGCGCGGTCGCGACTGGATGAGGCGATCGATAACAACCTGGAGATCGACAGATGAACCGTGCGTGGATGGAATTCAAGGCCGGGGTGATTGCACAGTACCAAAAGCGATCCTGCGCAACCTGCTCCACGCTACCCATCATATTGGGCAGATTGACTTGCTGGCGACGGGTTTGAAGCACCAAGCCGGGCATTGACCTACGGGTGGGTTTGCGCTGCCGGCCGCGCACGGGTCTCGCGTGTCAGCCAGGCCAGGTAGGGTTTGCTGGCTGCAGTGACGGGCAGGGCCAAGATTTCAGGCACATCATAGGGGTGAAGCTGCGTGACCAACGCTTCGAGCGCGGGGAAGAGGTCGGCGCGGCTTTTGATCAGGCAGAGCCATTCGCTGCTGGTTTCGACTTCGCCCTGCCAGCGGTAGATGCTGGTGATGGGGCCGACGATCTGCACGCAGGCCGCCAACTGCCGGCCGACCAGGGCTTCGGCGATGGCGTGGGCGTTCTCTTCGCTGTCGACGGTGGTAAAGACCTGAATAGCGCCGGTCATAGTTGGTGAATCCGCCTGGAATGCTGTGCGGTTGGAAAACCGCGCCTACTACTGACGACTGCTCGGATCGGCCAGTGCGACGACAAAGGCGATGACCCGCTCGCGGTCGTGGCTGAGGCTGACCGACCAGACGGTCCAGCCAAGGGTCTGGGCGCGCGCCGCGGCTGCGCCGTGCAAGTGCAGCGTGGGCGCGCCGCTGGCCTCGTCGCGGCTGACTTCGATGTCGGTCCAGCGCACGCCGTGTCGCCAGATGCCCGTGCCCAGCGCCTTGGCCGCGGCCTCTTTGGCGGCGAAGCGGCCCGCTAGCGATTCGACGCGGTCTTGACATTGCGCCTGTTCGCGCGCGGTAAAGACACGCCGCAGAAAGCGGTCGCCGTGGCGCACCTTAGCCGTCCACACGCGGCTGATCTCCAGCAGGTCGACGCCGCTGTAGATCATGCCGGCGTTCCTGCTGCGGGTGGCTCTGCCGGCCCGGCGATGACCAGGGCATAGGCGTCGGGGCGCAGATAGCGCTGCGCCACGCGCTGCACATCCGCCGCGGTCACGCTGGTGATCAGGTCGTTGTAGCGCAGCAGATAGTCCAGCCCCAGCCCGTAATATTCCATGTTGAGCAGCGTCGAGGCCACGCCCTCGTTGGTCTCTAGGGTGAGCGGCAGCACGCCGGTGAGATAGGCTTGGCTGTCGGCCAGTTCGGCGGCGGGGACGGGTTCTTGGCCCAAACGCACAAACTCGGCCAGGATGCCGGCGACGGCCTGGCCCACGTTGGCCGGGTTGACGCCCGCCGCGGCCAGCCAGACCCCGGCCTGGGGGCCTGCGTCCTGGCTGCTGTAGGCATAATAGGCCAGCCCCTGCTGCTCGCGCACGCGCTCTCCCAAGCGGCCCATCATGCCGAAACGGCCTAGGATCGTGTTTGCCACGCGCACGGCGTAGAAGTCGGGGTGTGGCCGCGCCACGGCAGGACAGCCCAAGACAATGTCGGCTTGAATTTTGTCGTGCAGCAGCCGCGCCTCGCGGTGGATGCCGTCGAGCGGGGTCGCGGGCGGGATGCCGGCGTCGAGCTTGGGGCCTTGCCAGTCGTCGAACTGGGTATGCACTAGGTCGAGCGCGGGTGCGGTTTGAACATCGCCGGTCACGACGAGGATGGCGCCGTTGGGCGTGTAGGTGCGGGCGTGAAAGTCGGCTAGGTCTTGGCGCTGGATGGCGCGGATGGTGTCGCTGTAGCCGCCGGTGGCGCGGCCATAGGGGTGGTTGGGGTAGAGCGTGGCGTAGAAGTTCTGCATGGCGACTTGGGCGGTGTCTTCGTCGCGCTCTTGGATGTAGACGAGCTTTTGGCCGCGCACACGGTTGACATGCTCCGCCGGGAAGGTGGGGCGGCGCAGCGCATCCGCCAAAACGCCGAGCAGCGCGGGGAAGTCTTCGCTCAGGCTGGTGGCGCCAAAGGCGGTGGTGTGGTCGTCGGCGTTCACCGACAGACTGGCGCCCACCCCTTCGACAGCTTCGTTGAACTGGTCGAAGTCGTAGTGGGCGCTGCCGCGCGTCACCATGTTGGCAACAAAGCTTGCCAGCCCGGCCTGTTCGGCGGATTCATAGATTGCGCCACTGGGCAGGTAGCCGTCGACGACCACGACCGGCGCGGCGTGGTTTTCACGTACCAGCACCACCAGGCCGTTGTCGAGCACGGTGCGCGTGATGTCGGCAGGGCCGGGCATGGCCGATCTGGGTACGGCAGCGCCGCGGTCAGTTGAGGTCATGGTTGGGCCTGCCCCTGCTCGGCTTGGGTCGCGTCCTCGTCCTGATACCCATCTTCATCCTCGTATTCGTCCTCGCCTCCCCGTTCGTGGGGGAGATACCACCCGACGGTCTGTTTGTGGGGCGCAAAGTAGCGTTGGGCCACGCGCTGCACATCGGCGGCGCTGACGGCGCTGAGCTGGTCAAGCCAGCCATCCAGCCAGGCAATGCTGGCGACGACTTCGCTAAAGCCGAGCCAATAGCCCTGGTAGGTGACGCTTTCGCTGCTGTAGGCGAACTGCGCTTTGGTCTGTTTGATCGCCTTGAGCAGTTCGTCGGCGCGCACCCCCTCCTGCTGGAGTTTGCCGATCTCGCGCCAGATCACCTCTTCGATTTGAGCGTGGGTTCTGCCGGGCGCAAGCGTGACATAAAACGAGAAGAGGTCGGGGTCGATGGCGGGCCGGAAGTTGCTGCCCACGGCCACGGCCAATTCGCTGTCTACCAGGGCGCGATAGAGACGGCTGCTGCGATTGTTGCCGCCATCGCCAAATACGCCCATGCCTTTGGCCCCGCCCAAGACCGCGTCCATGACAATCAGCGGGAAGAAATCGGGGTGGGTGGCGGCCACGCCGTGGAAGGAGTGCAGATAGTAGGCAGTGCGGTCGCTGCCGCGCAGCAAGATGCGCCGTTCGGCCTGCTGCTCCGGCTCGTGCAGCGTCACGGCGGGCACAGGCGGGCCGGGCGGCAGCCCGCCGAAATAGTGCTCCAGCTTGGCCAGCATGGCGGCGCTGTCGAAATCGCCGGAGGCGACCACCACGGCATTGTTGGGCGTATAGTAGGTGCGATAGTGGCGGTAGAGATCGCCGCGCCGGATGTTGAGCAGGTCGCCGCGCCAGCCGATGGTCGGGTGATGATAGCTGTGGACGCGATAGGCGGCGGCCTGCATCTCTTCGGTGAGCAGCCAGAAGTAGGAGTTCTCTGCGCCTTCGCGCTCGCTCAGGATGACAGTGCGTTCGGCTTCCACCTCGTCGGGGTCAAAGACGGCATGCACCATGCGGTCGCTTTCAAACTGCAAGGCGAGGTCGATGCGCGCCGAGGGCAGGCTTTCGAAGTAGGTCGTCCAGTCGGGCGTGGTCATGCCGTTGGAGATGCCGCCGGCGCGCGCCACCGCCTTGTCGAACTCGCCGCGCGGGAACTGTTGGGTCCCCTTGAAGAGCATATGTTCGACCCAGTGGCTGATGCCGGTGAGTCCGGGCTGCTCGTTGCGGCTGCCCACCCGATAGAAGATCCAAAACCCGGCCACGGGCGCGACATGGCTCTCCTTGAGCAGGACGCGCAGCCCGTTGTTCAGTTGCGTCGTGCGCAGCCCGTCAACGACCATTCGACAAGAAGTAGCCGCGTCCCACGGCGCGGTAGGTGAAACCCAGGTCGAGCAGATGTTGTGGTTCGTAGATGTTGCGCCCGTCGACCACGATGGGCCGGCACATCGCCTGCTTGATGCGTGTCATGTCCAACTGTTTGAACTCGTTCCATTCAGTGCAGACGACCAGGGCGTCCATGCCTTCGGCCAGTTCATAGGGGTCTTCAACCAGACGCAGCTCCGGGTTTTCGCGCGCCACGTTGGCCATCGCCACCGGGTCATAGCCGCTGACTAGCGCGCCTTCGTATTGCAACATGCGTGCGATCTCCAGCGCGGGCGCATCGCGGATGTCATCGGTGTTGGGTTTGAAGGCCAGCCCCAACAGCCCGACCTTGCGGTCGGCGAGCGGCCCGTTGAGCAGCGAGCGCAGGGTAAAGACTGCCCAGCGTCGCGCGTCGCGGTTGATGTCCATCACGGCGCGCAGCAGGGCGGGGTGCGAGCCTTGCACCAGCGCCATATGCTCCAGCGCCTTGACATCCTTGGGGAAGCAACTGCCGCCGTAGCCCAGGCCGGCGTTGAGGAAGTGGGGGCCGATGCGTTTGTCATAGCCCATGCCGACGGCGACCTCTTGCACATCCGCACCCAGTTGCTCGCAGATCGTGGCGATCTCGTTGATGAACGCGATCTTGGTCGCCAGAAAGGCATTGCTGGCATATTTGATCATCTCGGCGGTGCGCAGGTCGGTGACAATGATGCGTGTGCGCAGCGGCAGATGCAGTTGCGCCACCTTTTCGGCGGCGTCGCTGTTCTTGCTGCCCAAGACCACGCGGTCGGGGTTCATAAAATCGTAGATTGCCGAGCCTTCACGCATAAACTCAGGGCAGCTCACCACGTCAAAGGCGATGTGCGTGTGCTGGCTGCGCTGCACGATATCCGCCACCCAGTCGCCTGTGCCCACGGGCACGGTGCTTTTGTTGACGATGATCAGCGGGTGGGTCATGGCGTGGGCGACCGATTCGGCGGCCATGCGCACATAGCGCAGTTCAGCCTCACCGTCGACGCCGCTGGGCGTGCCCACGCAGATAAAGACAAAGCCGGCGTCGGCCAGCGCTTCGGCATAGTCGGTGGTGAAGCGCAGCCGGCCCGCCCGGACATTGCGTGCGATCATCTCGCTCAGGCCGGGTTCGAAAATGGGGACTTCCCCGGCGCGCAGTTTGTCGATCTTCTCTTGGTCGATGTCGATGCAGGTGACCTGGTTGCCCATGTCGGCAAAACAGGTGCCGGTGGTCAGGCCTACATAGCCTGTGCCGGCGACGGCGATGCTTTTCATTTGTGTACCTCCTCAGCCAACTCGATTGGCTCGGCCAACTCCATTTGGGTACGCGCGCGGGAGAAATCGTCCCAGCGCAAATGCTCGCGCCAGAAATAGTAAGCGCCGACGACGGTGACCGGCAGCCAGAGGGCGGCGTGCAGGGTAAAGGTGTAGCCGGCCGCCAGATTGCGTTCCACCCCAAAGGCCGCCAAGGTTTCGATGCCTGGGGTGTCAAAGGTGCCGATATAGCCGGGCGCAGAGGGCAGGGTGGTGGCCAGGTTCACCAACCCGTTCATCAACATGAGCACGATAAAGCCGGCCTGGAAGCTAAAAGCGTGCATGACAAACCAATACTTCACCGTCTCGATCAGCCAGATCACAATGCTGGTGCCAAAAATCATCAACACCGCTTCGCCGTGACCCAGGCTGGCCAGCCCCTCCATAAAGCGTGTATAGAGGTCGTCGGTCTTGGCGCGGATGGGGGTGGGCAAGAGCCGCCGGGCAAACCAGCCGTAGACCGCGGCCATCCACTGCGGGCGCAGCGCCATCCAGATAAAGAGTGCGGATGCGGCGACCATCAGCGCCGTGAGCAGCACGACGAGGTTGCGATATTGGTTGGGCATGGGGGCAAAGGGCAGCGCCAGAAAGACAAAGAGCAGCATGACCAGCCCGTCGAAAACGCGTTCGATGATGACCGTCGCCAGGCTGGAGGGAATGGCGATGTCTTGGCGGCGCTTCAAGACGTAGGAGCGGATCACCTCGCCGGCGCGGAAGGGATAGATGTTGTTGCCGAAGTAACCGATGCAGATCAAGGGAAAAAGCCGGCGCACCGGAATGGGCTTGAGATGGCGTAGGGCATAGTGCCAGCGCCACGCCCGCACCCAAAGACCGCCGAAATAGACGGCGATCCCCGGCAGCAGCCACCAGTAGTTGGCCTCGGCCAGCGCCTGGAGCACATCCGGCAAATGAAGGCTGGGCAGGGTGAGATAGATAAAAAAGGCGCTGACCAGCAAGCCGATCAGCAGTTGTAGGTTCCTTCTCAAGCTGGCGTTGGTCAAGCTGGCGTTGGTCAAGATGACGTCGATTACATCCCTTCGGTTCGTATTTGCGCGCTCCAGAATATCACATCCCTATCCTGCCGACAAAGCGATCGCGCCGGCGACGGGCAACAAAGCCTGGAACCAAGGGCAGAAAAGAAAGACCGGGGCGACACGCCGATCGCCCCGGTATCCAACATCTATGATTGATCTACGACGGCCTGTCGCCGGCAGACGCTCAAAAGCTGCCGCCTGCGGCGCTGACTCGACTTAGGCGCTGAGGATTAGGCTTCTTGCGGCAGGGCCAACGCGGCCGGCTCTACCGTATCGCCCAAGATCTCCTCTATCGCCATAATATGGGCACATACACCGCGCAACTGCGACTCCTCACAGTCACAAGTCCAGCGTCCGTCGTCGTAGGCGATTTTGTGATTAGCATGTTCTCCGTAGAGTTCTGCTTCGATGCGGTACACGCGCACCCGACGGTCGCGCTCTTGTGCATACTGGCGGGCCTTGAGAATTCTGCTCGCAACCGAATCCATCATCATGTCCTTTCGTGTAGTTGAACCTAGGGCACACTACATTGAACCTGCAATGGAAAGCGTGAGGTGGGCCAAATCAACGGGCCAAATAAACCAAGACACCCAGGCACATGTCGTCCTGAGTGTCTCTTACCACCGATCTCCATCCATTAGTGCTTTGTCAGCGGCTCGCCGCGCATAGACAGACAACTCGCACTTCCCTTTCCTGCTATCACCGGCGACCCACGCTCAGTCTGCCGTGCGATCTACCTGACGGACGATGGCGTCTCACCCTGGAGAACGTTCATCCTATCAGATGGGTTCCCCTAGTCAAAAACCGATCCACAAATGGTTAACTACAGTATATGGGTAGTTAGGGGGCTTGTCAAACGCGTTTTTTGGGCGGCATTCAGGCGATTGCTCATCGATATGCAGCGCCTCCTGCAGTTGATTGCTATCCGAAATTGGCTGTTGATCGGCGCCCTATGCCCCACCAAACAAAATGTCGAGCGGAACTTGCGCCGCGGGATCGACGTTGTTGAGCGCAGCAGCGTAGAGCGCGACCCATTCGCCCATGTCCAACCAATAGAGCGTGCGATCCAGCAGGGTGAGACCGGCGGGCGCGTGAAGGTCAAGCATGGCAAAGCGGCGGCGCGCCAGCAGGCGGCCCGTCTCGGCGGCCAAGCCGGCGGGCGCGTCTGGGGTGATCAGATGTACAAGCACAGCAGCGTTGGGCCAGAAGCGCGGAAAGCGCGCCATCACCAACAGCCGGCTCAGTTCGTCTTGATGGGCAGCTAACGCCATGGTTTCGGCAGACCAAAGCAGAGCCGCCGTCCATGCTTGCGCTGCTGCAGCCTCCAGGTCCGCGCCCCAAAAACAGGGGATGCGCCCATGCAGACGCAGCGCGATCTGTTTGGCCGGGTTGTCGGCGCTGGGTACATCCGGGCAGCAGCGCGCCAAGGCTTCCAACAGTGCGGGGGCTGGGGACGGGTACAGCGGCGCATGGCGATGGGCCGCAGCCAGCAGCCCAAGCAGCGCCAACAGCGTGTAGGCCGGGTGCGCGCCGGCGTCGATTGGCGGGGTCGCCGGGAAGATCCACTCGCCCACCTGGAGTGCGGCGAGCGGCGCATAGCCCAGCGTGAGCGGCGCGCCCGCCAGCCGGGTTGCGCCGCCGGCGAGCTGCGCGGCCAGCGCGCCGATGGGCTGAAGTTCGGGCGGCAGGATGAGCGTCACCGGGACCTCGCCGGCGGCAGCGTGGGGCGCTTGTACCTGTGGCGTTTGCGCCAGCCAGCTTGCGACGGCGGCCGCGGCATCGGCGGGGCGCTGGGCGGTCTGTGCGGCGCGCGCCAAGCGGCCTGTGCTGTCGCCTTGGCGCAGGGCCTCCAGTTGGTCAAGTTCACTCATGGGCAAACTGCGTACATAAATCGGGCATCTTTGGGGAGCATCGTTTGGGTGGGTTGCGGCGTATGTCTATGAAAGCGCCTGCCGATTGAGGCAAGCCCTACTGGATGGCTTCGGGCGCAACATAGCGAAAGCCGGGCGGTGAGGCATCCCGGTCATAGGCGATAGGCAGCGCCAGCGGCGCGCCGAGCCGGGTCAATTCGGCTTGGGCGACGCGCAGTTGGTCGCTGAGTTGGGTCGAGGTAACATTGGGCAGCATTCCCAACTCCAGCTGCTGCGCCAGCCAGGTGAGCGCCTCGACGCGCAACATAGCCTGCGCCACTGGGTCGGCCAGCGTGCCGATGATGGCTTCGACCACCGAGACGGTGTTGTTGGTCACGCCGCCCAACTCTTGCACAATGGCAGGGGCGTTTTGATCCCATTCCGGGACGAGAGCCATGCCGAAGCCGCCCAGGGCGATGCGGGTCTTGAGCGCGAGCCAGGCGCGGCGTTCTTGCAGCAGATAGAACTGCTGCGGCAGTGAGAGGCCTGCCGACAGCGCACGCTGATAGGCGGCGGCGCGGGCTTGGTCTTCGGCCGTCAGCGCGCCGGCAAGCGTCTGTCGTTCGGGGTCAATGTCGATGCCGCCGGTCAGGGTGATGCGGTCGGCCAAGACGCGCGCTGCCTGGCGACGGGTCGTCAGCGCGGCGTCGACCGCCGGGTCAAACGCTACGGCTTCGGTCAAGCTGATCCAGCGGCCGGCGAGGACCTGTGCCTGCGGCGATAGATAGGGGTTGCGCGCCAAGTCCTTGACCTCCTGCTCGAAGGCGGAGTCGCCCAAGCGCTGGGCTGGCGTGCGCAGGTTTTCAAAGATTTGGCTGCGCTGGGCCGGCAGCAGGTCGGGGGTTTGAGTGGCCAAGCGTTTAGCTTGCACGGCGCTGTCGAGCGCGGCGGCCTGGGCTTGGGCATCCAACAGCCCGTCGGTGATCTGCAGCAGCGCCTGGCTGCGCTCCAAGGTCGTCAGATTGCGGCCCAAGATGGCTGTACTGCGCGCCAAGAGATAGGCTTGGATGGCGTCGTCGGGCCGGTTGGCGTCGAGATAGCGTGCGCCAAGCTGAATCCAGAGCGTCAGCCGCCGCATATCGCTCAGCTCGGGGGTGAACAGCGCGATTGTATAGGCCAAGTCGAGTTCACCCGCGGCCAGGGCCTGATAGGCCAGGGCGTCGGCAGGATCGCCTGTTAGCTGCATTAGGGCATGTTGTGGCACAATTTGGCTGCGCGGAAATGCGGCAAGGGGAGATTCGGTTTTCTGGGCGGGTGGTTCCGTCTGCACCACGACCAGCGCAGCCAACGCGCCCACCCCGAGCACCAGGCAGAACAGAAAGCCGATCAATAGAGTCAATTGCAGCCAGACCTGGGGCCGGCGGCGCGCGCGGCGCGGATACTCGAGTTGCATGTGCGCAGTATAGCAGGCCCAAGAGGCCGACGCGAAAATTGAAATCTTGAGAAGCAGTCCGTCGAGGCTATGCCTCTGGGGGATTCACCCATCACAGCAGCGTTTTTGCGGGGGACATCCCTTATGCTAACATGGCGAGTTATCTACACGCTACCATCGTACACCGCACTACCATCGTATCGTTCGGTCAACTGGTCGGTAACGTATCGATGGCAAATCGATTGATTAATCGCAGGACACAGTGATAGCGGTGGAGAACTGATATCTCCAAGGAGTCGACATCCAATGCAAAATAGCCGGTATGAGCCTCGTTCTTCGGTCTGGGGCGGTCTGGGGCGAGCGCTCGAAGGGCCTGCGGCGTGGATCATCACCCTGGTGGTGCTGCCCGCGCTCTTGATCCTGGCCTTACTCTTGCCGCCCATCAGCCTCCTAGACCGTCTACAGGCGTTTACCTACACCCGCATCACATCGGCAGGCGGCGCCATCAGCGACCCGGATGGGACGATGATCAACTTCCCAGCCGAGGGGGTGCGCTCCACCTTTATGGCGACGGTCGAAAGCACCCCGCGCACCAGCTTTATCGAGGGCCAGGCAGGGCGAGACCTCTACGATGCGGCCAGCAGCGTGCCCGATTATCTGATCCCCAAAAGCCCCTTCTATAACGTCAAGATGGTGGGGACCGAACCCGGCCAGGCCGTGCTGTCGATCCCGATCCCCAATGACAGCCTGCCCTATGAAACTCTGGGGCTTTATACTTGGGACGGCAGCGCCTGGACGCACTTGCCCAGCGCGGTCTTGACCGGCGAGGACATTGTCGAGGCGCGCCTGGACTTTGTCCCCACCAGCTTTATGGTGATGCAGACCACGCCCGCCGTGCCTGCGGTCACCGCCGACCTGGGGTTGGACGGCCAACTGCCGCAAAACGCCGTGGTGACCAACGAGTCCAAGGCCGGGTTGTTCTTGCGCGGCGATGGCGCGCTGGAAGGGACGGCCCCGGTCAACAGCGGCAATACGCTGCCCGTCGTGCGCAACTGGAGCGGCGACGTGATCCGCACCGACCTGATCAACAACCTGCTCCTTGACCCGGGCTTGCAGGAGAACCAGTTGGCCGCAGTCGAGCAGACGATCGTCCAGAATGGGTACCCGGGAGTGGTGATCGACTATCGCGGCGTGGATGCTGTGCCCAGCGCGCGCGCCGATTTTGTCCATCTCATGACCAAACTGGCCGAGCGGCTGCACGCCAACAACAAGACGCTCGCCGTCCGCGTCGAAGCGCCGCGCCAGGTCTCGGCAGACAGTTGGGACACGTTGGGCTATGACTGGGACGGGCTGGGCGCTGTGGCCGACCGGCTGATCGTGCCCGCGCCGGTGGACCCGCGCGCCTATCAGACCAACGGCGAGATGGACGCGCTCATGGGCTGGGCGACCAACCAGGTCGAGCGCCGCAAACTGCAGATCGAATTTCCCGGCCAGTCGGTGGAGCGCAGCGGCAACTATCTGCTGCTCAAGGGCTATCAGGATGCGCTGCGCCCGCTGCTTCAGCAAGTGTCAGCCCAGCCGGGTGAAGATGCCCAACAGATCGCGCTTTCGCTCCAGAACCCGCGGCTCTTGAGCCAGGTCAACTGGGACGAGTCGATCGGCATGTATCATTACAACTATTTGGATGACCAGGGGCTGGAGCGTACGGTCTATATTGAGACGGCGGGCAGCGTGAGCCACAAACTCCAGATGCTGCAACGCTACAACGTGCGCAATGTCACCCTGGACACACCGGCCGGCGGCGACGTCGACCCTAGTATCTGGAATACGCTGCTGCAATTCCAGCAGAACGGCGCGCTCGACGGCGTGGCGAACCAGCTTTCTGTCGTCTACAGCGTCTATGGCCCCGACGGCAATATGGTGGCCCAGGAAGTGCGCCCGCTGGATAGCCCACAGGTGGTGGTCAACGCGCCCAGCGGCAGCCAAGAACTGCGCGTGGACACGCAGGTGGTGAACAGCGCCGGCCAAGCGCTGGGCGCACCGCAAACCACCCAGATTGCGCTGAAGAACGCGCCGGTAGCTGCCAAGGCGGCGGAGGGCGCGCCTGCGGCAGAACTGCCCGCCCCGGAGGCGCAGGCGGCGGCTGTACAAGAGACGGCCCCTGCCGCGGCTCCCGCCGAAGTGGCCCCGGCCGCGCCGGATGCGCCCACCGACCGCGTGACGCTGGTCAGCGGGCAGGTGGTGAACCTGCGCGAAGGGCCGGGCACAAACTATCCGGTACTCGGCCAGTTGTCGCCCAGCAACCGCTATGATGTCACGGGCAAGAACGAAGACGGCAGTTGGTGGCAGATCGACTTCAACGGTCAGAAGGCGTGGGTGATCGGCCAGTTGGTGTCGGCGGCCGGCGATACCGCCGGCGTGGCGGTGGCGGCGGATATCCCCGAAGCGCCGGCTGCGGCTGCGGCGCCTGCGGGCGGCGATGCGGCTCCGGCTGCGCCGCCGGTTGTCTCGGCCCCGCCGCCCAGCGGCGGCGGCGGCTTTGGCTATGGTATCCAGGCGCACATGGTACACAACGACCAGGCGGGCCAGGTCATGGCGATGACCACCGGCATGGGCTTTAACTGGGTCAAACAGCAGATCGAGTGGCGTGTCTTTGAGGGCAGCCAGGGCGCGATTGACTGGGGCTCGATGGAAGGGATCATTGGCGCGGCTAACGGCGCGGGCGTCAGCCTGCTCTTTAGTGTCGTGAACGCGCCTGCCTGGGCACGCGAGGCCGGCCATGACGCCAGCGTCGGCGGCCCGCCTGCCGACCCCAACACCTATGCGGCCTTTGTGGGCGCAGTGGCAGGCAAATACTGCGGCTCGGCGCTCAAGGCGATCGAGGTCTGGAATGAGCAGAACCTGCACTATGAATGGGGCAACAAGCCGCTCAACCCGGCGGAATATGTGGCGCTGCTGGCCCCGGCCTATGCCGCCATCAAGGGTGCTTGCCCCTCGATGTATGTGATCAGCGGCGCGCTGACGCCCGCTGGGAACAACCCGCCCTATGCCATGGACGACTTCGCCTATCTCGAAGGCATGTTCCAGGCCGGGGTGAACAACTATGCCGACGGCATCGGCGCGCACCCCAGCGGCTACAACGTGCCCCCCTCTGTGACGTGGGAGGGCGCGTGCGAGGCGATCCAGAAGAGCGGCAACAGCTTTAACGGCGCATGCGATTCGCCGCACCACTCCTGGAGCTTCCGCAGCACCATGGAGGGCTATCGCAACGTCATGAACGTCTATGGCGCGTCCGGCAAGCTGATCTGGCCGACCGAGTTTGGCTGGGCCGCGGGCGGCGCCTATCATCCGGCCTATAAGTATGCCGACGACAACTCCTTCGAGGAACAGGCTGCCTGGACGGTGGAAGCCTATCAGATGATGCGTTCGTGGGGCTGGGTCGGCCCGGCTTTTCTGTGGAATCTCAACTTCCGCGTGGTGGCGAACGGCACCGAAAAGGCGCAGTGGGGGATCGTCGGGCCTGGCTGGGAGCCGCTGCCGGCCTACGCCGCACTGCGAGACATGCCCAAGTAGACGGCTGCCAAGACGCCGTATGCTCTGCAACGCGCTGCCTATTTGCATGATGAACTGAACGAGGTTGTGCCGCTAGGGCGACGATATCGTCGCCCTAGCGTTTGCCTTGGCCTCATTTTCGGAAGTCCCAAAAAGCCTGGCAGGTTGATGCCGTCAGGCGCTTGCTCGCTTATCGATAGGAGAACAGGTTGTGATCGCCCGAACTCATACGCGGCTGTTTCTCAGCCTTGGGCTATTCGTATTGCTTGTGGGGTTTTCCGTTCTGCCGGCGGCGCGGCCGCTGCTTGCTCAGGTGGAAGATCTGCCTGCTGCCGGCGTAGTGATCGCCGAAGACAGCCTTTTGCGTGTACGCGGTGGTCCCGGCACGACCTTTGCCATCGTTACCAGGTTGGAGCCGGGCGCGCAGGTGCAGGTGCTGGCGGTGAGCGACGACGGCGCGTGGTATCAGATTTCGGCGGGGGGCACGCAAGGCTGGGCATCGGCTGAATTTGTCCGGGTCGGCGTGATCTCGCCCTCTGCGCCGGCCGCGTCGACGGCTGTAGCGGGCGTTACGCCCAGTGCCGCGCCTAATGCCGCGCGCCGCGCCGATGGCCCGGCCGCGCCTGTGGGGGCTGTGGCGCTGCTTGCACCCGTGACTAATCCAACCGCGGCCGTGCCCACCGCTACCCCCATTGTGAGCGCCGAGGACGGTACGTTTGTGCTGCTGCCCACGCCGACGCCGCGCCCGGCCGGCGCGCAGGCCGATGCACAGAACGGCGCTGCGCCGCTGCTCGCGGTCACCAGCGCGCCGGCCGTTATCCCGACGGCTGCGCCCGCTGTTGGCGCCCCAGCCGCGACGCCCGATGTGCCGACTGCCTATCCGCAGCCAGCGCGCATGAACGTGCGCGGCGGGCCGGGCACCCATTTCGCCATCCTGACCAGCGTGGCGGGCGGCACGCCCCTGGCGATCACCGGCAAGACCGGCGACAGCCAGTGGTATCGGGTCAGCGTCGATGGGCAGGCGGAGCCGGGCTGGCTCTTTGCGGGGCTGACCCGCACGGCAGGCCCGATGGAGAGCGTGGCGGTGCTGGCCCCAGAGGATCTGCCCCAGCCCCCCGCGGCAGAAGCGGCTGTATCGACGGATGCGCAGGCTGTGGCTGCACCGGTGGCAGCCGCCCCGGTAGTGGCCGCGCCCCCGCCTGCGGGCGGCGGCTTTTTTGGCTATGGCGTGCAGGCGCATATGCTGGCCGGCGAGACGGGCAGCGCGCTGGGCGCCATCAACGATATGGGTTTCAACTGGGTCAAACAGCAGGTCGAGTGGCGGCTCTTCCAGCCGCAGCCGGGCGCGGTGGGCTTTGGCGACCTGCACGGCATTGTGAGCGAGGCGGGCAACCGCGGCATCAGCGTGCTCTTCAGCGTGGTCAATGCGCCGGAGTGGGCGCGCGAACCTGGCTTTGACGGCGGCGTGGGCGGGCCGCCCGCCGATCCTCAGACCTATGCGGCCTTTGTGGGCGGCATGGCCGGCCAGTTCTGCAACAGCGCGCTCAAGGCGATCGAGGTCTGGAATGAGCAGAACCTGCACTATGAGTGGGGCAACAAGCCGCTCGACCCTGCCGAGTATATGCGGCTGCTGGCCGCATCCTATGCGGCGATCAAGGCGGCCTGCCCCTCGATGCTGGTGATCAGCGGCGCGCTGACGCCCGCCGGCTCGAACCCGCCCTTTGCCGTGGACGACTTTGCCTATCTCGAAGGCATGTATCAAAATGGTCTGGCGAATTACGCCGACGGCATCGGCGCGCACCCCAGCGGCTATAATGTGCCCGCCGGCGTCGGCTGGGAGCAAGCTTGCGCCACGATTCAACAGACGGTCAACAGCTTTAACGGCGCCTGCGACACGCCGCACCATTCGTGGAGCTTCCGCAGCACCCTGGAGGGCTACCGCAATATCATGATGGTCTATGGCGACGGGAGCAAGCGCATTTGGCCGACCGAGTTTGGTTGGGCCGCGGGCGGCGCGTTTGACCCGCGCTATGCCTATGCCAACGATAATTCGTTTGACGAGCAGGCCGCCTGGACGGTGGAAGCCTACACCATGATGCGCGATTGGGGCTGGGTCGGCCCGGCTTTTTTGTGGAATCTCAACTTCCGCGTGGTGGCCGACGGCACCGAAAAGGCGCAGTGGGGGATCGTGCGGAACGATTATTCACCGCTGCCCGTCTACCAGGCGTTAAAGGCTATGGCGAAATAGACACGGTCAAGCGGCGCAGCCGCGGCATTACGGCGTTTCACGCGACACACGCGATATCAAGGGCGATGATCCGAAGATCAAAGGGATAGACACACGCATGAAAGAACGCATTTGGCAGCATGGCGCTGCGCTGCTGCTGGCCGCGCTGCTCTTGGCGGGCTGTGGCCGCGGCGGGAATGAGCCGACGCCGACACCGACCAAGACGCCTGATTCTGCCCAAACGGGGAGTTCGCAAGAGCCGCAGGTCGCCGGCGCGACCACGCCCGCGCCCGCCACAGCCGCCCAGGCGACGCCTACACCGCCGGCGGCGACTCCCACGCCCAGTGAAAAGACGGTCGCAGTCATCGACACCGACGTGCTCAACGTGCGGCGTACACCCTCGCCCGACGGCGAACTGGTGCAGACTGTAGACAGCGGCCAGCAGTTTGACGTGATCGGCCGCAGCCAAGATGGCGGGTGGATCCAGATCGGCCAGGGGGGGCGTGAACTGGGCTGGGTCTCCGCCGAGTTTGTCACACTGCAGACGGTTGCGATTGGTGCAGGCGATGTCGCCGAAGCGCCCGCGGGCGACGGGGTCGAGGCCGGCGGCGCGGCGGCGCAGCCCACGGCCCAACCGCCTGCTGCAGGCGGTGGAAATTATCTGCCCGCTGCCATGCGCAGCCCCGATTTCGGCGCACAGGCGTTCCTGTGGTGGCGGCCGGAGATCGCCGACCGCGACCTAACGCTGATGAAAGAAGCCAATTTCGACTGGGTCAAACAGGCGTTTGCGTGGGAGACGATCGAGGGCAGCGGCAAAGGCCAGTTCGACTGGTCGATCTCCGACCGTGTGGTGACGCATGTCAACGGGGCCGGGCTAAAGCTGCTGGCGCGCTTGAGCAGCGACCCGGAACTGACCAACTTTTGGGCCGGCCATCCGCCCGCCAATGCGGACAATTTCGCTGACTTTGCCTTTGCCGTGGCGAGCCGCTATAACTGCACGCCCCAGGCCGTGGGTTGTATCCAGGCCTATCAAATCTGGAACGAGCCGAACCTGGCGCGCGAGTGGGGTAATAACCGCCCCAACCCGGCGCAGTATGCGGAATTCCTGGGCAAGGCCTATGCCGCCATCAAACGGGGTAACCCCAACGCCATTGTGATCAGCGCCGGGATGGCCCCCACGGGCGATAATAATGACGTCGCCATGCCGGACGATATCTTCTATGACGGCATGTATCAGGCCATGGGCGGCAGCAGCGACGGCTATTTCGATATGCTCGGCGTGCATGGCGCGGGCTTTGCCGCGCCGCCGGAGCTGGACCCTGCCGAAGCGGCCTCTAACCAGGCCTATGGCGGCTACCGCTTTTTCGCCTTCCGCCATGTGGAAGACATCCGCGCCATTATGGAGCGCTATGGCGATACGGGCAAAAAGATCGTGCTGCTGGAGTTCGGCTGGACCTATGACCCGATCAACGCGGCGTATAAGTGGCACGGGGCCGATGCGGGCATTACCGATATGGTGCAGGCCGACTATCTGCGCCGCGCCTATGAGTATGCGGCGGCCAACTGGCAGCCGTGGATCGGGCTGATGAGCCTGCTCACCATGCCCAACCTGGACTGGGTGGAAGATGGCAACCCGCAGGACGAGGAGCAATATTGGTGGGCGATCCTGGAGCCGAGCCAGATCGACGAGTTGAAGCTGCGTCCGGCCTATGTGGTGCTGTGTATCTATTTCAACACGGTCAAGGGCGAAAAGTGCAAGTATGACCCCAACGGCTAACCGCCCGTTGGGAGCGCTGCCGGACCGGTGGATCGATTAACAACGGGCTGCCCGCTCAAGGGCAGCCCGCTTGCATGTTTGAAGCCCGTTTGAAGCTTGAAAGGGCGCGCGGCGTTTATTGGCCGCTGGTGAAGCCGAGGAAGAGTTGGATGGCTTCTTCGCCTAGGGTGGCGATAAAGTCGACCCAATCGCCGCTGCCGCCCAGGTTAACCTCTTGCAGCGCGGCAGTTTCGACCTGCCAATGGGTGGCGGCGTACCAAAAACCGAACAGCCCCATGAGGATGACGGCGATAAAATAGAGACGGATTAACTGGCGGTTGGGACGTGTCATGCGTTCACACCGGCGATGCAGCCAAGTGGCTGCGAACAGATCTCGATCCATGCGCCGAAATGGCCGAAATGCGAATTTGCCAACCGGCCCATCTATGATATACTGGTGGATACCATTCACCAAAATGGCATGGGTGAGTAGCTCAGCTGGTTAGAGCGCACGGTTCACATCCGTGAGGTCGCGGGTTCAAGTCCCTCCTCGCCCACTATAAACCAGAGGAAAGCGCACGGCTAGAGACGTTTGTCCTGCCGTGCGCTTTCCGTTTTGGATCCCCACGCAATGACACAAACCGAAACCATCACGGCTACACGGGTGACCCATGGCATTTTCACAGGCTTTGGAGGGGTATTGGCTCGCCAAAAAGCGGGGATTTAGCCCGCATACCGTTAGCGATTACACGGTCACATTCCGGCGCTTTAGCCAGTTCATAGGCGGCACGGCCGGCCTCCGTCAGCTTCTCGGTTTCAAACCCGCTCACCTTGGCTTCAAAGTCTTTGGCCTTGCGCCGCCAACTTGCCGCTTCGTCCCGCAACTATTTGACATACGCTGCGTCAAACGTTTCCTGCTTGCTGCCTTCCGGGGCCTGCCCTTCCGACGCTTCAACCGGTTCCCGACCGGTAGTTTCCTCTGCCACAGTTCACCCTCCAGGGGTCTTGTCATAACACAATGTCTGCACCCAGTATGGCCGTCCCGCATTGCCTAGCAGGCAATCGCGGGCAACAAAAAAGCCGCCCCGAAGGACGGCTGAAGTTGCGATAGGTTGGGATATGTGTGGGATTAGATCAACCGGCGGTCTTCTCGGCTTTCTGCCTCACCTGCGGCCCTTCGTGTAAGTACCACCACCAGCGCCGGCGATCATTTGAAAAATTCGGATTGGGCAAGACATCCTCAAACTGCTTCCAATGGACAACAAGCAGTTCATCAAGCCTGTCGATCTCTGCTTGCTGATCTACTGTCCATTCTCGATCCGCAATCGTTTCCCGCGTCAATACAACCAGTTCTTCATCAAGACCGGTTTCGTCAGGATCGTCTAAATTGCGTATCTCCTGTGCATACGAACGCAAAAGAAGCTGTGCATCAGTTACCATAGCTCAAACCGGATACCGGCCTCATCTTCCTCTACTTGTATCCACCATCCCCGCCCACTGGTAAGATATTTCTGTACATCTGCCTGTCGATACAAGCTCCACAACGTCTTCTTGCTCTCATTGTACTGTGCAATAACCCCGTTGTCCATCCCCACAAAAGTCCACATTCGATCATGCGTTGTCTTGCTTGTCACATAAGTGAAGACTTGTAGATCGCGGCGTTTCAAATGTGCAATAAGTGCGTCTTGATACTCTCGCACATCTGCAACGCTCAGTTTCATCCCATGTTTCAAAAAATGCCGCTCTACTGCCGGCAATATTCGCGCTTGTCGCATTGACTCCAGCAATGACCGAACATCTTCTTGTCGCATCGCCCGCACTTCAACCAAACGGTCTACTTGCGCCAATCCCTTTGCCGTAATAGGAGCTTGCGAGATTGCCGCCGCAATGCGCGAACGCATCCGCACCTGTTCTATCCACCGCTGGGCCTCTTCTCTGCCCACAATCTCGCGCAAACTGCGCCGCGCAAGCGTTGTCCCCCATTCCTCGCTGTGCCGGCGGCCCGCAAAATCAGCCAGGCTCACAGCCCCCGACCGATAGGCCCAGTTCGGAAATTCGCCATGTCGTGGTAGGATGGGGAACGCACAATCACGACCATCCCCATGTATCCGGTCGCTGCGGCTTCAACCGCCCTGGGAGGTCCGATCACAGCGGTTCGGGCGGGTCTAGAAGCGCCACGCGGTGAGGGCAGAGAGGTTGCGTATGAACAACTTCGGCGAGTTCTACGGCCCCAATGCGGCCTACGTTTGGGATCTGTACGAAAAATACCTGGCAGATCCGAACGCGGTGGACGCGGCCACACGCGCCTATTTTGCCGCTTTTCAGCTGGCGGCTGAGGCGGCACGGCCCGCGGCAGAGACCGGCGCACAGGCGACGCCCGCCGCCGCAGCGAGTGTCCGGGCCGAGCGCGCGCGGGGGGATCGCGAACAGGTGGTGGCCGTCGTCAACCTCGCCAACGCCATCCGCGAATATGGGCATCTCGACGCTCACCTAGACCCGTTGGGCACGCCGCCGCCCGGCGACCCTGCACTCGACCTGGCGACCTACGGCCTTAGCGAGGAGCAAATGCGCCGCCTGCCGCCCGATCCCGTGGGCGGGCCGCTGGTGGCGCAGACGACCTCGGCCTGGGACGCGCTGGCCGAGCTGCGCCGCATCTATTCGGGCAGCGTCGGCCATGACTATGACCACCTGCGCCTGGCCGAAGAACGCCGCTGGCTGCGCGAGATGGCCGAATCGCGGCGCTTCTGCCCACCCCAAGACCCTGTCAACGAGCGCGCCCTCTTGGACCGGCTGACGCAAGTAGAGGGCTTTGAACTCTTTTTGCAGCGCGCCTTTCCGGGCAAGACGCGCTTCTCGATCGAGGGGCTGGACATGATGGCGCCCCTGCTCGACGAGATCATCGGCGACGCTGCCGACAGCGGAACCTACGCCACCTTGATCGGCATGGCGCACCGCGGCCGGCTCAATGTCTTGGCCCATATCCTCAATAAACCCTATGCCGCCATCTTGGCCGAGTTCAAAGACCCGGTGCAGGACGGCGCGATGGAGGAGGGCAACACCCTTGGCTGGATGGGCGATGTCAAATATCACGCCGGGGCGCGGCGCGCCTTGGATACCGGCCATACGCTCGACCTAGTGATCTCGATGGCGCCCAACCCCAGCCACCTGGAGCATGTCAACCCCGTGGTGCAGGGGATGGCGCGCGCCGCAGGCACGCTGACCGACGCCCCCGGCGCACCGCGTTTCGACCACGTACGCTCGCTGCCGATCCTGATCCACGGCGACGCCGCCTTCCCGGCGCAGGGGATCGTCGCCGAGTCGCTCAACCTGGGGCGCATCCCCGGCTATACCACCGGCGGCACGATCCACATCATCGCCAACAATCAGCTCGGCTTTACCACCAACCCCGAAGACGCCCGCTCTACTCTCTACGCCAGCGATCTGGCCAAGGGCTTTAAGATCCCGATCGTCCATGTCAACGCCGACGACCCGCTGGCCTGCATCGAAGCCGGGCGCTTGGCCGTGGCCTATCGCAACAAGTTTCAGAAGGATTTCCTGATCGACCTGATCGGCTATCGCCGCTACGGCCATAACGAAGGCGATGAACCGCGCTTTACGCAGCCGATGATGTATGCCGCCATCGACGCGCACCCCAGCGTGCGTGCGCTTTGGGCGCGCCACTTGGAGGAAACGGGCGTGATCGCCGCAGGCGAGGCCGACGCGCTTTTGGCATCGCAGCTCGACGCGCTGCAAAAGATGCTGGAAGGGCTAGAGGTCGAAAGCGTGGACCTGGGGCCGGACTTGGAGCCGCCTCCGCCGGGCGCGGCGCGGCGCGTGCGCACCAGCGTCGACCCGCAGCACTTGGCCGCGCTCCTGGCCGCGCTGCAGACTTTGCCCGAAGATTTCAAGCTCAACCCCAAACTGGAGCGCATCTTCCGCCGCCGCGGGCAAATCCTCGACGCGCCGAATGAGCCGCATGTCGATTGGGGCACAGCCGAGCAACTGGCCTTCGCCACGATCTTGGCCGAGGGCACGCCGATTCGGCTGACAGGTGAAGATGTGGAGCGTGGCACCTTTAGCCACCGCCATGCTGTGCTGTTCGATACCGAGAGCGGCGCGCCGCATGTGCCGCTGCAAACGCTGCCCCAGGCCGATGCGGCCTTTGAGATCCACAACAGCCCGCTCAGCGAGAACGCAGCCATCGGCTTTGAATATGGCTATAATATCGAGACCCCGGATCGGCTGGTGGTGTGGGAAGCGCAGTATGGCGACTTTATCAACGTCGCCCAAACGATGATCGACGAGTTTGTCGTGTCGGGCCGGGCCAAATGGGAGCAGACCCCCTCGCTGGTCTTGCTGCTGCCCCACGGCTATGAAGGCCAGGGGCCGGACCATTCTACGGGCCGGCTGGAGCGTTTTTTGCAGCTTGCTGCCGAGACCAACCTGCGCATCGCCAACTGCACCACCGCGGCCCAATATTTCCATCTGCTGCGCCGCCAGGCCGCGCTGCTCAAGACCGACCCGCTGCCGCTTGTGGTAATGACGCCCAAGAGCCTGCTGCGCCAGCCCATCGCCATGTCGTCGCTGGCCGAACTGGCCGAAGGTCATTGGCAGCCGGTGATCGACGACGACGCCGACCCCGCCGCCGTGAGCCGCGTGCTGCTGTGCAGCGGCAAAATCTATGCCGATCTGGCGCTGAGTCCGCTGCGCGCCGAGGCCGGCGACGTGGCCCTGGTGCGCGTAGAACAGCTCTACCCTTTCCCGGTCGCCGAACTGGAGACGGTGTTGGCACGCTATGCTGCTGCCGAGGAGGTCGTCTGGGTGCAGGAGGAGCCGCAGAATATGGGCGTCTGGGAGTTCGCCCAGCCACTGCTGCAGGCTATTCTGGGCAGCCGGTGGTCGCTGCGCTATGTGGGGCGGCCGCGGCGCGCCAGCCCCGCCGAAGGGTCCGCCGCATGGCATCAAGTCAACCAGGCGGCCATTGTCGAGCGCGCCTTGCGCGGCGAGCGGCAGCCGCTCCCCACGGCAACCGTGGCAGATGCTGCACAATGAACAGAGGGTACAGGAGGGAGGGGAGACCATGAGCGTCAAGATCGTCGTGCCCGATCTAGGTGAATCGGTGGTAGAGGCAACGGTGGCCGCCTGGCTCAAGCAGGAGGGCGACCCGGTGAAGGCGGGCGAAGCGATCGTCTCGCTGGAGACCGATAAGGTGGACCTAGACGTGCCCGCGCCGCGCGACGGCGTGTTGAGCAAGATCGAACGCCAAGCCGGCGAAGATGTGCGCGTGGGCGAAGTGCTGGCGCAGCTAGACGCGGCCGACGGCGCGCCGTCCGAGCCTGCCAAAGCTGAGCCGGTTAAGCCCGAAGCGGCTATACCCGAAGCAACCAAGCCTGAAGCGGCAAAGGCCGAGCCGCCCAAAGCCGAAACGTCGCCGGCCGAGGCGACTGTCGCCGCGCCGCCCACACCGGCTGAGCCGGAAGCGGCTGCCGAGCGCGCCACGCCTGTGGCCAAACGCATGGCGCAGGAGAAGGGCGTGGATTTGGGCGAAGTCGCCGGGGCCGGGCCGGGTGGGCGCGTGACCAAGCGCGACGTGGAAGCCTATCTCTCGCGCCAGGAGCCGGCTCCTGCCGCCGCGCCGCCCATGCCCCAGCCGGCAGCCCCCGCCGCGCCCCAGGAGACGGCCCCCGCCGTACCGGCTCCCAGCGCGCTGCTCTCGGCCGCGGATGGCCGCGGCGAGGAGCGGGTGCGTCTGTCGCGGCGGCGGCGCACGATTGCCGACCGCTTGGTCGAGGCGCAGCGCACCGCCGCCATCCTGACCACCTTTAACGAGGCGGATATGAGCGCGGTCATGGAGATGCGCAAACGCAAGCGTGACGACTTTACCAAACAGCACGGCGTCAGCCTGGGGTTTATGTCTTTCTTTGTCAAGGCCGGCGTCGGCGCGCTGCGCGCCTTCCCCATGCTCAACGCCTCGTTGGACGGCAATGAGGTCGTGCTCAAACACTACTACGACATCGGCATTGCCGTGGGAGCCGAAGAGGGCTTGGTTGTGCCTGTGCTGCGCGACGCCGACCGCATGTCGTTCGCTCAGATCGAACAGTCGATCAACGACCTGGCGACCAAGGCGCGCGAGGGCACGTTGGCGCTTGAAGACTTGCGCGGCGGAACTTTTACGATCAGCAACGGCGGCGTCTATGGCTCGCTGCTCAGCACCCCGATCCTCAACCCGCCGCAGGTGGGCATCTTGGGGCTGCACAAGATCGAACAGCGCCCGGTGGTGGTAAACGGCGAGATTGTGATCCGCCCGATGATGTATCTGGCGCTCAGCTATGACCACCGGCTGATCGACGGCAGCGACGCCGTGCGCTTTCTAGTCAAGATCAAGCAGTTGATCGAAGACCCGGAAGAGCTGCTCCTGGCCGGGTGATCGTATATGCACAAAACGTATAATTTGTGAATAAAGGCGCAGACGGGCCGGTAAATTGCCCCGTGTAGGGCGCTGTGATACACTGTTGCCGTCTGCGATTGAGTTATTCACTCTTCGCCCGCATCAGGAAGCGCTGGAGGTATTCATGATGGTGTGGTTGCATCGTCGTTCGCTGGGACTGGGTTTGGCGATTCTGGCCCTGGCGACCGTTCTGTCTGGGTGTGCACCGGACGCAAACGCCGAGATCATTTCACCGCAGTTGGGCGAACAACTCTTGGCCAAGGAAGCCAGCGGCGTGGTCGAGGTCGTGCCGACCGCTGTGCCGCGTACATTCGCCGACCTGACGCCTGAAGAGGTGGCTGCGGGGTTGCCGGCGGATTTTGCGGCGGCGCTGGCGGCTGCCGATCCGGCCAAAGGCCAGAACGTGGCGACGTCCAACGGCTGCATCGGCTGTCATTCGACCGACCCTGCCGTCACCATGACCGGGCCGACCTGGCACAATGTGGGCGATACGGCGGTCAACCGTGTGCCGGGCGAATCGCCGGCGCTCTATATCCACGACAGCATTGTGAATCCCAACGGGTATGTGACGCCGGGCTTTCCGTCGGGCGTCATGCCGCAGATTTACAAGGATACGATCCCTCTCGAAGACTTGGCCAACCTGGTCGCCTATTTGCTATCTCAGCACGGCCAGTAGGCGCGGGCGTGCAGCCATCCAGTTGCAGCGGTTTGGGCGGGCGGCAGATGTCGCCCGCTTTTGCGTCAAGTTTGCATCAAGCGGTCGCCAGGCCGCTTTGCTTGAAAGGTCAACCTCCCAAACAGCAATCGTGCGGTAGACTGTGTGCAGTCTACTTTGCGCAGCCTAGTTCGAGCAGTATATTTCAAGCTGTGGCGCTTTGTAGCGTAGATTGAGAATTTCGGACTTTCCTCTCTCTGGGGTAGCGGTGCTATAATCACGGGCGATGGCAAGAGAACAGATCTCGCCGGCGATTGCCGAGCGGCGCTGCCCCAACTGTGGCACCCGCGTGGCACGCGATGCTGAAAGCTGCTTTATGTGCGGCCACGACTTGCGTCAGCAGGCGCGGCGCAAGCAACGGGTCTCTTGGATCGACGCGCTGCTGGTGCTGGCCGTTTTGGCCGTGCTGGCCGTCTGGTGGCGTATCGCCAGCCAACCGCAACAAGAGCAAGCGCAGGACGCACAGGTCGCCGAAATCCTACCCACAAATATACCCTTTATCACCGCCACCGTCGTGATGTCGGAGGTGGTGCAGGTTGACGCGTCCGTCACCCCGACCCCGCTGCCTACAGCCTCGGCCGGCGGCGTGATCCGGCATCGCGTGCGCCCGGGGGAGACGCTGCTGGCGATCGCCGGTCTCTATGGCATCACGGTTGAGGAGATTCAAGCTGCCAACGGCATGGCCGATGTCTTGATCCGCGCCGACGACGAGCTGATTATCCCGATGGGAGCGGAAGCCGGCCAGACAACAGCCGGCGACACAGTAGCCTCGCGCTTTGAATATACGGTGCAGCTCGGCGACACGATCGTCTCGATTGCCGCAAGCTTTGGCAGCACGGTCGAAGAGATCTTACGGACCAACGGGCTGGTCAACAATGATTTTATCCGTCCCGGCGACGTGTTGTTGATCCCGGTGCCCGATGTCCCCGCCGAGGTGCTGGAATCGACGGCGGCAGGCGGCGCTGCCGAGAGCGCGCCTGGGCAGCTCTATGTCGAGCCGCGCTTGATCGGCCCTCCCGACGAGGCCGAGATCGCGGCCAACGAGGCGGTGCTGCTGCGCTGGATCAGCGTGGAGGTCTTGGAACCCAACGAATGGTATGTGCTGCTGATCTACCCCGTGAGCGGCGCGGCGCGCACGCTGCCCACCATTTGGACCAAAGCCACCAGCTATCGGCTGGACACGGCGCTGGCGCCGCCCGAAGGGGAGACGGCTATCTACGCCTGGCAGGTCTCGGTGGTGCGCGTCAAGCCGGGAGTCAACAACCAGTTTGCGCTGGAGGCTGCCAGCACGCCCAGCGAGCTCCGCAGTTTTACCTGGCGTTAGCCGCAAGCGTCCGACCTCAAAACCCGGTTGACAGCCCGTCGGGGCGCGCAGTATACTGGCGTTATCCACTAATATTTCCATCTGAAAATTAAATAATCCCCTTGGTTTTCAGCCGGTGGAGGCGCTACGATGGAACACCCCACTCCCTTTGGCATTGCGCGGGCGGGCACAACGATCTTAAGCGTGCGGGCCTACAATCAGCGGGTCCTGCTGCTGAATTTGCTGCGCCATCAACCGGTATCGCGCATCCGGTTGGCGCGGCTGTGTGGGCTGTCGGCCACGACCGTCACCAACCTGGTCGCCGACCTCTTGGCGCGCGGGGTGGTGCGTGAAGCCGGCACCGATCTGGCCGCGGCACGGCCAGGCGCCGGACGGCCCCCGCAGGCGCTGCAGCTTGTGCCGGACAGCCGTCTAGTCTTGGGGGTTCACATTGGGGTGCGCCGGGCACGCCTCGCGTTGTGTGATGTCAGCGCCCAGCCGCTGGCGGGATGCGAAACGCCGTTGGTGGCGCATGAGAGCGCAAGCCAGAACCTGGCGCGCATTGCTGCCGCGGCGTCGGCGTTGATCGGCCGGACGGGCGAAGCTGGGGACGGCGGGCGCGAAAACGGCGCGCATGAGATCGGCGGGCGGCTGTTGGGGGTGGGCGTGGGCGCTTCGGGGCTGACTGATGTCGAAACCGGCATCAATGTCTTTGCGCCCAACCTGAGTTGGCGCAATGTGGCTTTGCGCGATATCTTGAGTGAGCAGTTGCGCCTGCCGGTGACGGTGGACAACAACGTGCGCTGCATGGCGCTGGCCGAAAGCCTATACGGCGCAGGGCGCAATGTGCGTTCGCTCGTCTATGTCTATGGCCGGATGGCCGTGGGCGCGGGCTTGGTGGTGGACGGCGAACTCTATCGCGGGGCGGGGTTTGGCGCAGGCGAGATCGGCCACTGGACGATGGTGCCGCGCGGCGGCAAACGCTGTCGCTGCGGCAACCACGGCTGTCTGGAGACGCTGATCTCCGAGCCGGTGCTGGTGGAGCGCGCCCGCCAGGTCGATCCCTATGTGGTGGAGCAGAGCGAACAGCCGCTGCAGGCGGTCTTGGCCGCGGCGCGCCGCGGCCATGCGGGGCTGCGCGCCATGTTGGCCGAGCAGGCTTTCTATCTGGGGATCGCACTGGCCAACCTGGTGAATGTCGTGAACCCTCATCTGATCTTGCTGGGCGGGCTGCTATGGGAGGCGTTCGACCTGCTGCACCGGGATGTGGAGACCGCCATGCGCCGCCACGCGTTTGGCGACCTCGGCGCCAAGGTGACGCTGCTGCCCGCTACCTTTGGCGAGCAGGCGGGCGAGATCGGCGCGGCGGCGCTGGCGCTTGACCATTTCTTTTTCCGCCGGCCCGCTGCCTGAAGCCAATATCGCGGGCGACCGTATGACGGCGACAGGCTAACGGCAACAGTGCAAACGTGGAGGAGACCGCATGACCGATTCTTTTGCGGCCCGGTTAGGCTATCCAGCCGATGCCCGGCTGGTCATCTTTCATGCCGACGATGTGGGTGTGACGCACGGCAGCAACCGCGCCCTTGTCGAGCTTGCGGCGGCGGGCATCGTCAAGAGCGGTTCGATCATGGCGCCCTGCCCCTGGGCGGCAGAGGCGTTGACGCTCTGTCAGGAGCATCCCGACCTCGACGTAGGGGTGCAAATGACGTTGACCTGTGAATGGGCCGGCTATCGCTGGGGACCGCTGACCACGCGCAACGCAGCCAGCGGATTGATCCAAGAGGACGGCTCGTTTTGGCCCACGGTCGCCGAGGTTCATGCCAACGCCAATGTCGCCTATGCTGCCGTGGAACTGCGCGCCCAGGTGGAGCGGGTGGTCACTGCCGGCATCACCATCAGCCATCTGGACAGCCATATGGGCGTCAACTGGTCGCCTGCGCTGTTTGAGATCTATGCTGCCTTGGGCCGCGACTATCGCGTGCCGGTCTTTTATCCGCAGGGCCAGGATGCCGTGATCCAGCGCATCCGCTCGCGCCAGGAGACGCAGCATGAAGCGGCGATACGTCTGCTGCGCCAATATGGACTGCCACCCGTCGACCATGTGCGCGTAACGCCCGCGTATACGTCTGAGCCGCCCGCCGGCCCCTCGCCGGAGGTCTATGAAGCGGTGCTGCGCCGAGTGGGGCCGGGCATCACCCATTTTGCGCTGCACCCCAACGCGCCGGGCGATATTGAGGCGCTGGACCGGGTCAACAGCCGTTGGCGCGTCTTTGAATATGGCTATTTTCAATCGGCGCGGTTGGCGCGCTTTTTGGAGGCCGAGGGCATCATCCCCATCGGTTACCGCGACCTATGCAGCGCCATGCGTCAGGGCGTGGTCTAGGTGGCAGAGTTCAGACCACTGTTCAGACAACTATCCAGACAACCTGCCCTAAGCTAGAGGAGATCAAGCATGGCCGGGACTCCATTCACCCATGTTTGGGTGGAAGCCCCTTTTTATTCCAACGCGCTGGCCGCGCTGCCTTCTGAGGTAACGGTGTTGTACGCCGCGCCCGGCGGGGACCGCATCGCCAACGCCGGCCCGGCGCAGGGCATCTTGGCGTCGTCGCTGGTGCAGTATAACGCCGACCTCTTTGGCCGGCTGCCCAACCTGCGCATCGTCACGCGCACCGGGATCGGCGTGGACAACGTCGACCTGGAGGCGGCCACTGCGGCGGGGGTCGTAGTCTGCAACACCCCCGAAGGCCCTACCGAATCCACGGCCGAGCATACGGTCGCCATCTTGTTGAACCTCGCCAAGCGCATCAAACAGGGCAATGACAACTTGGCGGCGGGCAAGTGGGGGCCGCGCGCCGACCCGTTGATCGGGGTAGAGGTGCGCGGGCGCACGCTGGGGCTGGTCGGGTTGGGGCGCATTGGCCGGCGCGTGGCCCATATCTGCGGCGTCGGGCTGGGCATGCATGTGATCGGCTATGACCCATTTGTGCGCGCCGCCGATGTCGAACCGTTGGGCATCACCTGGATGGACCTGGACAGCGTGATCGAGCGGGCGGACTTTTTGAGCCTGCACCTGCCCGCCACGCCAGAGACGCATCACCTGATGAACCGCGAGCGGATTGGCCGCATGAAGCCGGGCGCGTTTTTGCTTAACTTGGCGCGCGGCCCGCTGGTGGATGCCGCCGCGTTGGTGGAGGCGGTCGACGCGGGCGGGCTGGGCGGCGCGGGGCTGGATGTCTTTGACCCGGAGCCGCCGGGGGTGGATTCGATCCTGCGCCGCCACCCCTTGATCGTCGCCACGCCGCATGGGGCCGGTCTGACGGTGGAAGGGCGCACACGCATCGAGGAGATGGCGGTTGAACGGCTGCTGGCCTTTTTCCGCGGCGAGACGCCGATGGATGTGTGCAACCCGGCAGTGATGGGACGGCTGCGCGCTGCCGGCTAGATACTGACGAGATAGAGCGTTGCGGCGGGGGAAATCGTCTTCTCCCATTCGGCCCGTGTGGGTAAACTCTGGGATCGATCCTAACACCAGCGCACGCCGTCCACTAGGGTCATTTGCCACATGCCGCGCGCCCTATACACGCTCGGCATGTGCAAGACAACTTGCGTTGCGGCCAAGAGCAAGCAGGTTGGAGCGAATGGCAAAATAGGTTGCGAAACTTTTAAGAACGCCACGAATTGATAGTAACTTTGCATAACAAGATGCGTCATCATTGGCAAGCATGCTGGATTCTTCCAGCCAAACGGAAGCGTGAATTGCCGGTGCAGGGCTGCACCGGCCTGCGAAGGAGAACGCAAGAAGCTTGCCATGATGAATCCGTCCCACCTCCACGCCGCGGGGCAGCCCTCGGCGCTCCCTGCTCGCCTGCTGTTGCTGCATGATGCGGCGGCTGCACGGCT
Source organism: Caldilineaceae bacterium (assembly GCA_020845455.1). Classification (GTDB taxonomy): domain Bacteria; phylum Chloroflexota; class Anaerolineae; order Caldilineales; family Caldilineaceae; genus QEUY01. The sequence goes on along the minus strand of JADLFO010000102.1, from coordinate 15,467 downwards.
GCGCTGTGAGATCCATTTTCCTGCGCCGGCGCATGACGAAGCGCCGCCGGCGGCCCCGGCCCGGCTCGAACTGCCCGGCGGCAGTGCGATCGAATTGGGGATGCTGTGCGCACCCAGCGTTGAAACCTGGTCTGCCGATCATGCGCTGGTCGCCGCCGAGATGGCTGCGCCTGCTGCGCCCACAGACGTGACCTTGATCTGGGGAAGCTATCAAATCCCCGGCGTGGCGGCGCAAACGCGCCGCGCCGATGCCGCCCTGCCGGCCATTGCGCTGCTCAAAAGCTCCCCTGTGCCCGACCGCCCGCTCGAAGCCGTGGTGGTACTCCAGATCGACGGCCTGGGCGGCGGCCTGCGTGTGCGTCTCGACGGCGGCGCGGGCAATGTGGTGTGGTGGACGCCCACCGGCTCCCAGCCTGCGGTGAACCTGGACGGCAGCTTGGGCCACAAAGGGGAATGGACCTTTGGCTATGCCAAGCCCGGCGCCTACACGATCCGCGTGGATTTGGTGGACGATCTCGGCTATTGGGTCGAGACCGCGGCCCAACAGCCGTTGGAGATCGCCCCGCCCATCGCCGACCCCGATAGCGTGTCTACCGGCGCGAGCCGTTTGCCTGCCACGGTCACCGCGCCGGTCGAGGTCGCCGTGCCGAGCGTCGCTGTGCCTTGGCTACCCTTCCGTTATGCGCGGCCGCTCTGGGCATGGACGCGCACCTATACTCAGCCCGGCGGCGCGGTGATCTCACGCTATTTGACGCTGGGCACGGGTCTTGCCATTCGCCAAGAGGTGATGGCGGGCGGCCGGCTCTGGTATCAGACCGGCTCCTATGACTGGATTCCGGCGAGCAGCGTGGCCTTTTTGAACCCGTCCGAACTGCGCGGCGTCCAGTTGGCCCCCGGCGGCCCCGACCCCGAACCGGAGCCTGAGCCGGAACCCGAACCGGACCCCGGCAAGGCGCGCAAAGGGGTGGTGACGGCTAATGTGCTCAACGTGCGCAGCGGGCCGGGCGTGCAGTATCCCGTGGTGGGCCAACTGCGCGCCCACGCCGAGGTCACGATCGTCGAAGAGGCATCAGCCTCCGGCGCAACGTGGTATCGCATCGGCCTCAACCGCTGGGTGCATGGCGGCTGGATCCGGCTGGTGGATGCCGCGCCCACGCCGCCGCCCGCGGTGCGCCGCGGCATCGTTACCGCCGACGTGCTCAACGTGCGCGCCCGGCCCGGCGTCAGCGCCGGCAACCCACCGGTCGACCGGCTGCGTCGCGGCGCGCAGGTGCAAATCTACGAAGAGGCCCTGGTCGACGGCGCGACCTGGTATCGCATCGGCCTCAACCGTTGGGTGCATGGCGGCTGGGTGCAGATCGCCGCCGCCGATACGCCGCTGCAGCTTGCGTTGTGCCCGCCGCCTGCCGCCGACGGCGCTGCGCCTGCGCTGCCGGTGGGCTGGGTTGTGACGGAGTCGCTGGTCGTGCGCGCCCAGCCGGGGATGGGCGACGACAACCCCCCGGTGGGCACGGTCTATCACAACCAGGCGCTCACGATTCTGGAGACGCGCGCCGTGGCCGGGCAGCGCTGGTATCGCATCGGCCCCGGCCGCTGGGTCTATGGGGCCAACGTGGGTGTGGCGCGCTATAGGGCGCGGCCGTCTGCCATCCGCGTTGACGAGCGTTGGGTTGGGGTGAACTTGCGCGAGCAGACCGTGGTGGCCTATGAAGGCGACAAGGCGGTCTATGCTGCGCTGGCGGCCACGGGTCTGCCCGCGACGCCCACGGTGCAGGGCATTTTTCGCACCTGGTGGCGGCTGGTCTCACGCAAGATGGCCGGCGGCTCCCCGGCGACGGGCGGCTATTACTATCTTGAAGAAGTGCCGTGGACCTGCTATTTTTACAGCGGCTATGCCTTGCACGCTGCCTATTGGCACGATGCCTTTGGTCGGCCGCGCAGCCACGGCTGCGTCAACCTCAGCCCGTATGACGCGTGGTGGATCTTCAAGTGGAGCGAGGCGGGCGGGCCAAACAGCCCCGCAGTCTATGTCTACTGGGAATGAACGGGTAGGCATGAACGAGGGAAGATGACCAGGGGGCACGCCTCAACCGGCGTGCCCCCTGGTCATTGGGAAAACCAGATAGCAACCCACTGCCACAGAAGAGGTATAGCAAGCTCAATGGGGCCGCAGCCTGCCCGACAGTTTGGCGGGCGGTTTGGTCCCTGGTTTGGACGGCGGTTTGGGCGACGACCGGCGCTGCGTGCGCCGATTCCACCAGACGACCAGCGCCGTCAGGCCGACCGCACCGGCCAGCAGCGCCACCGCGGTCCACACTTGGTTGAGCAAGGCGGGCGCAAAGACCAGCACCGCGCCCAAGGCGAACATCATCACCCCCGACAGGAGCTTGAGGGCGCGGCCTTCATCTTCGCTGAGCTTGCGCGTGCCAAACTTGATGCTGAAGAGTGTGACGATCGCCAGCAGCGGCAGGATGTAGATCAGGTTATAGGCGGCTAGATAGCCGTAGTAGGCTCCCGGCGCAAGCTGCTCCAGCGTTAGGACGCGCGTATAGACCATGGGGAAGCCGGAGGTGCAGAGCAGTTCATAGCTGTTGGCGGCGGCGGCCAGCACCGCGGTTCCGGCGACCATGGCCGGAAGGCTGCCCGCCCGCACCAAGTTACGCATGCGCTGATAGAGACCCGGCTTAGCCCGTTCGGGGATCGAGAGCGACACTCCCTGTTTGAACCAGAAATAGTCTTTGATGTTGATCAGCGCGATCGCCATGGCGACCAGCCCGGCGATGAGCGTGATCGCCTTGAGTTCCCCGGCCCACAGAAAGACGTTGAGCCAGGCCGCCATAAAGATAAAATAGACCAGCCCGGAAATCAGGACAAAGACGCCGCCCACGAGCAGCATGCGCCGGCGATCCTGGGCATGCACCATGAGGCTGAGCAGGAACAGGAGCACAAAGAAGGCGCAGGGATTGAAGGCATCCAGCCCTGCCAGCACAGCGGTGAAGACCGGCAGCGACAGCCGTTCGGCGTCGAGCGTGCCGAGCCAAGGGATCGCCACCGCGCCTGCCGCTGCGCCCTCTGCGGCGGCGATCTGGTCTTGCGTTGCCGTCTGCTGGACGGCCTTCGCATAGCAGGTTTCGAGCGCCTCGACCAGCGCCTGGCCGGTGGTCTCCGCCGTGTCATAGCCGGTGCCCATCTGCTCGCAGAAGAAGAAGGCCGGGACGTACATGGCCTCTTGGCCCAGGCTGCGCGCCATGGCGTCATATTGAATGGCGTTGGCACGGTTTTCGGTCAGTTCCAAGCTGTGCAGCACCAGCCAGGGATAGCGTTGCGGCAACGCTTCGACAAACGGGTGCGCCTCGCGACAGTGCGGACAGGTCAGCGACCAGAAGAAGTAGAGATGCACCTTGGTTTCGCCGTCCGCCCCTTGTTCGATCCAGACGGTGTCGCCGGCGGATTGAGCCTGTGCCGGGCTGGGGGCTAAGGTCGCGAACAGGAGTGTGGCGGCGATGAGCACCAGCAGCGTAGGCCAGCGCAGTTTCATGGGGCGTCCTTTCGCGTGGTTACAAAGCGCGCCAGGATATCATGCAGGGTCGGCGCGCCGATCTCTTGCAGTTCATAGCGCACGCGCAGTGCGGGCTTATCTAGGTTTACCAGGCGGCGCAGATCGATCGGCGTTGCCACCAGCACCAGGTCGCCTGGCGTGCGGCGGATGGTCTCGGCCAGGTCGGCGATCTGTCGATTGTCATAGCCCATGGCGGGCAGCACGCGGCCGATGTGGGGATAGTCTATATAGGTCTGCTGTAGTGCGCCCACGGCGTGGGGCCGCGGGTCGACGATCAACGCCGCACCGAAGCGCCGCGCCGCCAGCCAGCCTGCGCCGTGCGCCAGCCCGCCGTGGGTGACGGTCGGCCCATCTTCGACCACGATTACATGGCGGCCGCGAATGGCCGCCGGGTCGTCGACAAAGATCGGGCTGGCCGCGTCGACCACGATGGTGCGCGGGTTGTCGGCGGCGATGATCTGGCGTGCGCTTTCGATCTCGTCGGGTGCGGCGCTGTCGATCTTGTTGATCACGACCACATCCGCCAGCCGCACGTTGACCGCGCCGGGGTAGTAGCTGCGCATATCGGCGGCGCGCTGCGGGTCCACCACCGTGATATGCAGGTCGGGGGCGTAGAAGGGCAGGTCGTTGTTGCCCCCATCCCAGACGACAACCGAAGCCTCGGCCTGGGCGCGAGCCAAGATCGCGCCGTAGTCTACCCCTGCATAGACGACCGTGCCCTGGGCGATGTGCGGCTCGTAGTCCTCGCGCTCCTCGATGGTCACTTGGGCGCGATCTAGGTCGTCTAGCGTCGCGAAGCGCTGCACGGCCTGCGCTTCCAGGTCGCCATAGGGCATGGGGTGGCGCACCACGACCGGCCGCTCACCCAACTCGCGCAATATCTGGATCACGCGGCGGCTGGTCTGGCTTTTGCCCGCGCCTGTGCGCGCCGCACAGATGGCTACCACCGGCACGGCCGCTTTGAGCATCGTATGCGCCGGGCCGAGCAGTTGAAAATTCGCACCCGCAGCCAGCGCCAAGACGGCGCGCTCCATCACCGTGGCGTAGCTCACATCGCTGTAGCTAAAGACCACGCTGTCGGCCTGGGTCTCGGCGATCAGGCGCGGCAGTTCACTTTCAGGATAGATCGGAATGCCGGCGGGGTAACGTTCCCCGGCGAGCGCAGGAGGATAGCGGCGGCCTGCAATGTTGGGGATTTGGGTGGCGGTAAAGGCGACGACTTCGACATTGGGGTCATCGCGGTAGACGACGTTGAAGTTGTGGAAATCGCGTCCTGCCGCGCCCAAGATGATCACGCGCTGGGTCATGGTCAGTTGCTCCTTCTGACCCGTGGGCCGCGCACACGCAGGGCAGCAGGCGGTAGTGAAGCTGCGAGGCCTGCCCTGCGTCTCGCGGGTGGTTCTGCCGCAAAACCGGCAGGGCCTGAGCTTCAGTGTAACCAAAAGACTCTCTGCACAGACTAGGCTGCCAGAGAGTCTTTTGGCTGGACTTTGGTTGAGGGTTGCGCCTGGTCAGATGACTAGGGTTCGGCCTCATCTGCGCGCCCATGACAGAGGGGCGTTCTTATCTGCGGCGCAGGCGGTAGAAGGTGGGGTTGGCACGCTTCAGAGGGAGTGGAAGGCGCATGCCGCTGGCCGGTCGGCTCCAGACCAACTCCCAGCCAGGTAAGCTGCGCATAATCTCCTCACGGCTGAGGCCACGCGGGGCCGGGCCGCGGAACTGCGGCGCAAAGCTGAAGATCAGGAAATTTGCGCCGCGCGCCGCGGTTTGGGCGACGCCGGCTGCATAGGCGGTGCGCTGGGCTTCGTTCAGACCGTGAAAACATCCCAGATCGAGCAGGAGCGTATAGCCATCCCCAAGGTTGAGCTTGGGCAACTGCGTCACATCGCCCCGGACCCACTGCGCCGCGACTCGTGCGGCGTCGGCCCGCTTGCGCGCCGTCTGCAGCGCCCGCGCCACATAGTCGACCCCGGTCACCTGCCAGCCGTGTTGGGCTAGATAGATGGACTCAGTCCCGCCGCCGCAGCCGAGATCCAGGGCGCGGCCTGGGGGCAGCGCGTCCTCCCCTTCGATCAATTGCACCAGCTCCGGCGGCACTCTGCCCTGGTCCCAGGGCTTGATGCCGAGAAAGTAAAGCAGCCGGTATCCGATGCTCGATGCGTCTGCTGCACCGGGCCTGCCTGCGATCTGCGTGTGCTCAACGGTCATTTCCTGCCTCCCCGGGAATCATCTACCCACTTGCCATTGTACCTAAACTCTATTCAATGTATCTTGACTACATTGAATGTGGCGAGTATACTATGCTGCATGGCAGATGTCAAGCAGAAAGAGCGACTTACCTATCGCCAACAGCAAGCGCTGGCGACGCGCGCCCACATTGCCGCGACGGCGCGGCAGCTTTTCCGCGCCCAGGGCTATGCCGCCACTTCGGTGGAAGCCATCGCGGCGGAGGCGGGCGTGGCCGTCAGCACGGTCTATGCGATTTTTCGCAACAAAAAGTCGATCTTGGCTGCGATCTGCGATACTTGGCTGGAAGAGGCGCAGATCCGCCCCCTAATGGAGCAGGCGCTGATGGACGGCGACGTCTCGCACCGCATTGCCACCGCTGCCCGCTGGACGCGCCAGCAGTGGGAGCGGGGCGCGGATGTGTTGACGCTGCTGCATGCCGCCGCCCAAGTCGACGCCGATGTGGCGGCCATGTTGGCGGGGTGGATCGAGGAAAAGTCGCGCGCCATGGCGCACTTTGTGGCTTCACTGGAAGGGTCGCTGCGGCCCGGCCTCGACGTGGAACGGGCCAGCGACCTCTTCGATGCGCTCACGATCCCGGAGCTATATCGTGAGCTTGTCGACCGGTCGGGCTGGCAGCCCGACAAATATGAGCAGTGGCTTGCCCGCGTGCTGGCCTGGGAACTGCTTGGGCAGGCCGGGCTGTGACAAGCGGCTCTGTCACGGCGGCCATCTCCGCCCGCATCCGGCACATCGCTGCCGGATGCGGCTCCTCAGGCTGCCTCTAGCGCAATTCCAGCAATTCCACATCAAAGATCAGCGTGGCGTTGGGCGGGATCACATCGCCCGCGCCGCGCTCGCCATAGCCTAGCTGCGGCGGCACAACCAGTTGGCGCTTGCCGCCCACGGCCATGCCTTTGACCCCCAGATCCCAACCGGCGATCACCTGGCCCATACCTAGGTTAAAGGCGAACGGTTGGCCGCGGTCCAGCGAACTGTCAAACTTGCCGCCATCGGTCAGCCAGCCGGTGTAATGCACCACGACCACTTGGCCGGGCATGGGCGTCGGCCCTGCGCCCACCACCAGATCGGCGTACTTGAGACCTTGCGGGGTGGTGATGTAGGCAGATGCGTCCACCTGGGTCGGGGTCTCGGGTGCGCCTTCGCTGACCTCGACCAGTTCCACGTCGAAGATCAAGGTGGCGTTGGGCGGGATCACGTCGCCCGCGCCGCTCTCACCGTAGGCCAGCTCCGGCGGGATCACCAAAATGGCCTGGCCGCCCTGGTGCATTAGCGCGATACCTTCATCCCAGCCGGGGATGACCATGCCCTTGCCCAGGGGAAAGCGGATCGGGTCGCCGCCTTCCGAGCTGTCAAAGACCGTGCCGTTTTCGAGCGTGCCGGTATAATGGACGGCCACCACTTGGCCGGGTTGGGGCTGGGGGCCGGTTCCGGCCATGACTTCGGTATATTGCAGTCCGCTGGCGGTGGTCACGGTTTTCTCCGGGTTGATCGGCGTCGGCGACGCCTTGGGCTGAAGGTTGGCGGGGGTGGGCGTATCGGCAGGTTGAGGCTGGGCTGGGGCCTGGGCTGCCGGGGCGGGCGTCGAAATGGGCGTCGCGGCAGGGGCTGCCGCCGGCGTGGCGCGCTCGCGGCCGCAGGCGGTCACGGCCAGCGCCGCCAAGCCCAGCAGCATTACTCGCGTCAGGGTCGGAACGATGCGCGGCATGGGGCAAACACTCCTTCTACTTTTGCGATGGGGCGTCGACGTGCAGCGGGCGGTCGGCATCAGGCCAGGGGCCGGACGGCTGTGGCGGGAGCAGAACCCAGCGCTCTTCCTCTTTGAAGATACGCAGACCGCGCGCCTGATAGTTGGCGAGTGCGCCGGGGTGGTCGAGCGAGCAGGTATGCACCCAGACGCGGGCCGCGCCCATGGCCCAGCCGCGTTGAATGGCCTGGGTGAGCAGATAGCCGCCGATGCCGCGCCCGATAAACTGCGGCAGCAGCCCGAAATAGACGATTTCGGCATCGCCGCCGGGCTGGTCTTCCAACTCGACATAACCGGCAGGGGTGCCGCGTTGATAGGCGACCCAGGTCTCCAATTCGGGCCGGTCGAGATAGAGCATCCAGTGTCTATAGCTCCAGGTCAGCCGGTCACGCCAGTGCCAGTCGCCGCCCACCGCGGTGTAGAGAAAGCGGTTGAATTCGGGCGACGGGACCTCGGCTCGGCGCATTTCGACCGGGTCGGGCACGCGGCGCGCCGGGCGCAGTTGGGCCGGGTCGGTTATCTCCAGGTGATAGATGACGACGCGGGTGCGGGCCGTCGGAAGGGATGGGAGCGGCGTGTGTGTAGTCATGGTGCAAACTCTATCACAGAAGCAGGCCGGCGGCTAGGCCCAGGCTAAAGAGCAGGCTCAGCCGGGCTGTGCCGGCTAGGGCGGCGTTGAGCGTAGGGCCGTCTTGGGCGGTGGTGATGGTCTGCCACAGCCGCACCGCCAGGGGCAGGGTCAGCCATGAGAGCAGCAGCCAGGCGTTGCCGCTGTGCGCCCACAGCACCAGCGGGGCAAGATAGGCGACGATCAGCAGCAGCAGATATTCGACCTGAGTCCCCTGTCGTCCCAGCCGCACGGCCAGCGTCAGCTTGCCGCCGCGGCGGTCGGTCTCGATATCGCGCAGGTTGTTGACGACCAGGATGGCGGTGATCAGCGCACCCACCGGGATCGCCACCAGCAGGGCGTCAAGCGTGAGGCGCAGTGTCTGCACATAGTAGGTCCCGATCACCGCGACCGGGCCAAAGAAGAGGAAGACAAAGAGGTCGCCCAGCCCGATATAGCCAAACGGTTTGGGGCCGCCGGTGTAGGCCAGCGCGGCCAGGATCGACGCTAGGCCGACGGCAAGGATGGGCCAACCGCCCACGACGATCAGATAGAGGCCGATCAGCGCGGCCGCGCCAAAGACGGCCACCATGCCCGCGCGCACCGCTGCCGGTGAAAGCAGCCCGCCGGCGGTGACGCGTGTCGGCCCGATGCGGTCGGCGCGGTCGACGCCCTTGACGTGGTCAAAATAATCATTGGCAAAGTTGCTGCCGATCTGGAGCAGCAGCGCCCCGGCGAGCGCGGCCAGCGCCGGCCCCAGGGCAAAGCCGCCGTACGCCGCGGCCAGGGCGCTGCCCACGATCACGGGGCTGACGGCGGCGGGCAGTGTTTTGGGGCGCGCCGCCAACACCCAAGCTTGACGGCGCGAGGGCTGTGCTGCCGGTTGGGTTGTTGGCTGCGGCATCGGCGGCTGCATCGGCGTATGCTACTGCGCGCGGATCCAGTTGACGACCGAGAGGATCTGCGCGTCGGACAGGTCGGGGCGTCCGCCGCTGGGGGGCATGACCAGCCCGGTGGTGTTGCGCGGGTCGTTGAGGTCAATCCCCTGGCGGATCAGCGCCAGGATGTCGGCGTCGCTGCCGGTGTTGATCAGTTCCGACTCGACCAACGTATTGCCCAGGTTGGGCAGGCCGCGCGCATCTTGCCCATGGCAGGCGGCGCAGCTTTCTTTGAAGATCTGCGCGCCCTGTGCTGGGTCGGTGGTCTGGGCAAAGGCGGCCACGGGGGAGGCGACGGCCTGTGCGCCGCCGGGGACTTCGGTCAGCGCCAAAGTGGGCTGGGGCCGCGTGTTGATGTAGGCCAGGATGGCAAAGGCGACGATGACCACCGCGATCACGCCGCTCACCCGCCACCACGGGGTAGGCCGGTCTGCCAGTTCATCCGGCTCGCCGGCGGTGAGCGCGATCAGCACCAGGATCGTGATCAGAAAGAAGCCGATCATCGCCAAAAAAGGGATGGTGATAAAGCCAAACCAGTTGATCCAGGCGGTGGTGCAGGGGATGCCGCTGCGGCAGACCGTGGGTGCGCCGAAGATCGTCGTCTTTTCAAGCAGGTAATGATAGGTTGAAAAGCCCTGCCCGATGATGGAGAGGGGCAGCACGAAGTAGGGCAGGTTGCCGTCTTGGCGCAGCAGCCCGACGGCCAGGATCGCCGCCAGCGGATACATGAGGATGCGCTGATACCAACATAATTCACAGGGCAGGTAGCCGGCCACTTCGCTAAAATAGAGGCTGCCCAACATGGCGACCCAGGCTACCAGGAGCGCTAGGTAGAGGCTGGAGCGGTTCAGGAACTGAATGGGGTTGAATTGATCCATGCGCGTTGATCCTTGGCGCGCGTGGCCGCGCCATCAAATAGGGTAGCCAAAAGACGAATAATCCAGTTCAGCCGGCAAGCGTGGTCCCATGTCGGTTCATCTCTGATTTCCGGCTAGCTCATTAGGCTCGGATTTATCGAAGCGGGTCATTGGGTGTAGGGACCGCCGATTGGACTGCCGATTGGGTGGCGCGGCCAGGGTCGTATGCGCTGGGGCTGTGGAAGACCACGGCGCGGCCGGCAGGGGCCGGGGCGTCTGGCACAAAGCCATAGGCGCGCGAGACGATATAGAGCGGGCGGTTCTTGACCTCGTCGTAGATGCGGCCCAGATATTCGCCCAGGATGCCTAGGAAGATCAGCTGCACGCCGCCCAGAAAGAGCACGCTGACCAAGGTAGTGGCTTGGCCCAAGAAGAAGCTGCTGCCGGAAAGCCGCAGGATAATCGTCAGGACGATGGCGAGCAGGCTCAGCGTCGCCAGCGCAAAACCCACAAAGGTCGCTAGTTGCAGCGGGACATAGCTAAAGCTGGTGATAGCGGAGATCGCCAGCCGCACCATTTTGCGCAGCGGATATTTGGTCTCGCCTGCGTAGCGCTCGGCCCGCTCGTATTCGACGCCGATCTGGTGAAAGCCGACCCAACTGGAAAGCCCGCGCATAAAGCGGTGCTGCTCGCGCAGGCGGCGCATGGTCAGCACGACGCGCCGGTCCATCAGCCGGAAGTCGCCGGCGTCCAACGGGATATGCACATCGGTGATCTGTTTGAGCAGCCGGTAGAAGACGCGGGCGGTCCAGAGTTTGAACTTGGTTTCGCCTTGGCGTGTGGTACGCACGGCATAGACGACTTCGTAGCCCTCACGCCATTTTTGCACCATGCGCTGCACAACTTCGGGCGGGTCTTGCAGGTCGGCATCCATGACGATCACGGCGTCGCCCTCGGCAAAGTCCGACCCGGCGGTGATGGCGATCTGGTGGCCGAAGTTGCGGCTGAAGTCCAGCACCTTGACGCGCGCGTCTTGGTTGCGCAGCGCCAGGAGTAGTTCCAGTGAGCGGTCGCTGCTGCCGTCGTTGACGCAGATCATCTCCCAACTATCGCCAATGCTCTCCATGATCTGGAGCACGCGGCGATAGAGTTCGGGAATGACTAGCTCCTCGTTCCAAATTGGAATGACCAGCGATATGGTTGGGCGGTCTTGGTCTTCCTGCGTCATGCGCTGTATCGTAAACGAAAGCCAGAGGACGGTCAAAACGGTGCTGTTCAGCGAGGGATCGTGTTGAGGAGTGCGCGCTTTGGGCGGTGGGGGTGTAGACAGAATCGTGCGCTGCGCAACGGAAATGCCCGCTGCTGCGTAGTATGATCAGCGTGTGATCACGGCGCGCGCAGCCGCGGGTTGACAGGCAGGCGTGTCAGCGCAGACAATGCTCAGGTGAGTTGAGCGCATGAATTGACGTGGCTCAACACGGGTGCTAGACTGCCCACGGTCTATCTCGCCGTTTGTCCAGTTGAACAGTCGATCGTCCGCTTGGCGCTGCCGCGTAGGGCGGCAGAGGCCAATACCGAGTAGAGCTAGGAATGCATGGAGTCATTACCATACCGGCAACAGGGCGTTCCCCCCGCGCTGGGGATGGATTTGGCCGGCAGCCTGCCGGTCTTTCCGACGCAGGTGGGCAATACACTGACGAGCAGCGCACCACTCAACAGCTTACGCGCCAAACAACTGGTTTTTAACCGGATCGACTCGCCGGGCCGCGTGCATATCTATCGGGCCGAGTGCCAGGCGGGGCAGCGGCTGCGCGTCCAACTGCTGGTGCCGGTGCTGCCGGCAGGCGGCACGGTGGCGCCGGCCATCGCCATTGTGGCGCAAAGCCTGCCCTACAGCGCCGACGTGCAAAAGCTGCCGTTTGCCTTGCCTGCCGGCTACAGCGCGGTTGTCGCGCCGGCTCCCGCCGAGCTAGTCGCGCCCGTGCGCGATATGCTCACGCACGCCGGCTACTATCCTGGCCCTGTGCTCGACACGCGCACGCTGGTCGGCGGGCGCTGCTATGTGGTCGTGTGGAGTCCCTACAACCACATCGGCAAATATGTGTTGCAGACGGGCTATGCCTGGCCGTGGCGCTGGTCTTATTGGCTGCAAGTCCCCCGCTTTTGGTGGCAGATCCGCGGCTGGTTTGGTCTGAGCCGGTTGGCGGCCTATGCCGCGGGCCTGGCGGTTGTCGTGGCGGCGCTGCTCGCCCGCTCGCTGATCCGCCAGCGCAGGCGGCGCAGACGGCGCAGCGCACAGCTCGGCGTGGATGCGGGTGAAAGGCCGGCAGATTTCGCGCTGTGATCGTTCAGGTCGCTCTATTGTAGGCTGTTTAGCAAAAGCCCCGGTGATCTCACCGGGCCGGCTGAGGGAACCAAAACTGTGCGTATTATCCTCTATTTGGGCAAGGGCGGGGTGGGCAAGACGACGGTCGCGGCGGCTTCGGCGCTGCGCAGCGCGCAACTGGGCTATCGTACGCTGGTGGTCAGCACCGATATCGCCCACAGCTTGGCCGACAGCCTGGACATGCCGCTGGCCGGGGAGCCGGTTCCGGTGGCCGAAAACCTCGACGCCCAGGAGATCAACGTGTTGGACGAGATTCGCCAACACTGGGGTCAGATGCAGGGCTATGTGGGTACGATGCTGCGCCGCCAGGGCATGAGCAAGGCTGTGGCCGAAGAGATGGCCGTTATCCCCGGTATGGAGGAGGTCGTTAGCTTGCTGCATATCAACCGGCAAGCGATGGAGGGCCACTACGACCGCGTGATTGTGGACGCTGCGCCCACCGGCGAAACGATCCGTCTCTTGACCGTGCCCGAAAGCTTTCAATGGTATGCGGGGCGGATGGCCGGCTGGGGAGATGCGACCATACGCCTGGCGACCGGCCTGCTGCGCCGTGTGATGCCCGAACGCGACCCTTTTGTGGGGTTGAACAACCTGGTTGCAGGGGTCAAGGAACTGCAAAAAGTCCTGGTCAACCCGGAGATCACCAGCTATCGCGTGGTGCTCAACCCCGAAAAGATGGTCGTCAAAGAGGGGGCGCGTGCCGTCACCTATCTGTCGCTCTTTGGCTATCCGGTCGACGCCGTGGTCGTCAACCGCATTTTGCCCGGCGTGACCAGCGACGGCGAAGGCAACGCCATGGTGAGCCAACCCAGCGAAGACCCCTATCTGCGCCGTCTGCAGGAAATCCAAACGCGCTATCTGGGCGACATTGAGCGCGATTTCTACCCGCTGCCTATCCTGCGCTCCGGCTGGTTTGATGTCGAGATGGTGGGGCCGGCCCAGCTGGAGCAACTGGCCGCCACGCTCTTTGGCGAGCGCGACCCAGGCCAGATCCTGTTTGTGGGTCAGGCGCAGGAGATCGAAGAAGAAGGCAGTGATTTTGTGCTCAAGCTGCCGCTGCCCAATGTCGAGTTGGACAAGGTCAAGCTCTCCAAGCGCGGCGATGAACTGTTTGTCAGCATCGGCAACTTCAAACGCGAGTTGATGCTGCCTGCGGTGCTGGCCCAGCGCGACGCCAGCACCGCCAGCTTTATCAACGGCGTGCTTAAAATCCGCTTTCCACCCGCGAAAGAATCGGTGGCCTAAATGGATCGCTCGGCTCCTCTGCGTTTTGTTGCCAACAGCTTGGCTGCGGCCGTGGGCGCGGCAGTCGGCAGCCAAGCCGGCTTGCGCGCCGAACTGTGGCGTCAGCCTCGGCCCATGCCGCATCAGATGGCGGCCTGGCTCGACCACCCGGCGCGGCTGCGCTATCGCAACCCGGGGGAGACCCTGGGCTTGTTCGGACTGTTCGGCGGGATGACTGTGCTCGACCTGGGCTGCGGCACGGGGCTGTTTACCGCCGAGATGGCGCGCATGGTCGGCGTCGAAGGGGCCGTCCATGCCGTGGACTTGCAGCCACCGCTGCTGGCCGCGGCGCGCCTGCGGCTGGACCGGGCAGGGCTGGCCGAACGGGTTCAGTTCCATGTCCGCGGGGCCTATGATCTGCCGCTGCGCGACAGCAGCATCGACGTCGCCGTGCTGATCGCCGTGCTGGGCGAGATCCCCGACCGGGGCCGCGCCCTGGCCGAGCTACGCCGTGTGCTTAAGCCGGGCGCGCGGCTGGCCGTCAGCGAGGAACTGCCCGACCCTGCCTATGTGCCGGCCCCTCTGGTGCGTAAGTGGGGCGAAAGCGCCGGCTTTGGCTATGGCGGCAAGAGCGGGTCGCCCTTCTGCTACAGCATGATCTTTTTTAACCATAAGTAAGTTTGGATTTATGCGTTTCGCCCTCCTCGCCAGGTGAGTTCTCCCTAGTTTGGGAACCCATCTTCCTTCCTGCGTTGCATACCCATGATAGACTCTCAGCCAGATTTGCGCTTACCGTACCTTACCAACGCACTGCCCGGCATTGGCGGCGAGCTGCGGGTGACTCCCGACGACTTTGTGGTCGAGGAGATTCCGCTCTATCTGCCGCAGGGCGAAGGCCAGCATCTCTATGTGAGCCTCACCAAGGTGGGCAGAACGACCAAAGAAATCCAACGGCAGTTGGAGCGCCTCTTTGGGCTGCGCCGCGGCGACGTGAGCTTTGCCGGGTTGAAAGACAAACAGGCGCGCACGACCCAGACATTTAGCTTGAATGTCGGTCACCAGCCGCCGGAGTACGCCGAGAGCGCCGCCCAGCGCATCGCCGAGGCGCTGCCGGCGGAGGTACACTGGGCCAAGTTCCACCGCAACAAGCTGCAGCCGGGCCATCTGTTGGGCAACCGCTTTATCATCCGCGTGTCGAACATCGGCTGCAGCGCCGCCGAAGCCGAGGCGCGGCTGGCGGCCATCGTGCAGGCCATCTACAGCCAAGGGCTGCCCAATTTCTTTGGCCCGCAGCGGTTTGGCTTCGACGGCGGCAACGTGCGCCAAGGGTTGGCGCTGCTTCTGGGCGAGCGCACCCAGCATGACCGCTGGCTGCGCCGCTTTTTGATCAGCAGCTATCAGAGCTATCTGTGCAACCGTTATCTGGCTCGGCGTCTGGAGATGGGCGCGTTTGACCATCTGCTGCCGGGTGATGTCGCCAAGAAATATGCCACCGGCGGCATGTTCGACGTCGAGGATGTGGCCCAAGAGCAGCCGCGCTATGCCCAGCAAGAGATCAGTTTTACAGCGCCCCTCTATGGCCCCAAAATGTGGGAGGCACAGGCGGAGGCTGCCGCGCTCGAAGCGCAGGTGTTGGCCGAATCGCCGATTACTTTGGCACATTTGGCCGCGGCGCGTGTCGAAGGGACGCGCCGCCTGGGCCGTCTATTGGTCGGCGACCTGAGTACACGCCTGTCGCAAAGCGAGCGCACGCCGGATGGCACGGGGTTGAGTGTGGTCGTCGAGTTTCAACTGCCCAAAGGCGCATTTGCCACCACGGTGATGCGCGAGTTGATGAAGGTCGACCTGGCCGATCTGCCGGCGCTGGCGGATGAAGAGGATATGTAAGCGCAGAGGATGCCT
>JADLFO010000101.1 GCA_020845455.1 Caldilineaceae bacterium | reverse complement strand
CGCATAGGGCACAGGCGAGACAACGCGTATCTCGCACAGATCGGCCAACGCCTGAACCAATCCCTGCACCCACAGCCCCAGTTGCGGCAGCACGTCATTGGGGTAGTTCCTGGAAAGGGTCAGGACTCTCATTGCACACTATCAGTTGTTGAAATCCGTTCAATGCGGGTAGAGCGGCGTGTGGGTTACAAGGCCCGGATGAGTAGGGCGCAGCCGACGGCGAGCAAGACGCCTGCGGGCGCACCGCCGCGCTGCCAAAAGCGGAAGCGCTACCGCACCAGAAAATAGCCGCCCACCATGACCAGGAGCAGACCCGTCGCCAAAATCGCCTCCGACTGATAGACGCGCGGCGTTTCGATCTCGACGGCAGGGGCAGGCGGGGGAGACGGCGGCAGCACGACCGGCGGCAGAAAGTCCACGACCGTATCGTATTGGTCAGGCCGCTGGATGGTCATGCGGATCTGCCAGTCGCCGGGCGCGCTCAAGTTAGCGCCCTCTACCTTGTACATCCCCTCTGGTCCTTCGGTGATGCGCAGTTCGCTCGTGCCCATGCTGGTGGCGATGTCCTCAAAGCGCAGGCGGATCAACGATGCGTCTGACACCGGCGCGCCGTCCATGGTTGCCAACTCGACTTCGAAAGTGTTCATGCCCACCCAGCCGGGCGTGATCGTCAAATGCACATGCAGATCGTCTACCATTTCCATGTGCGAAAAGGGCTGCGGCTCCGGCGGCGGGGGCAGCGCAGCCATGACCGCCGCGGCCTGTTGCAGCGCAAGCTGGCTGCGCGCCGGGCTGATCGACGTCATCGTGCCGACCGCCGCCAAAATCACCATCGCCAACACGACTTCCGCCGCAACCAAGCGGCGCAGCCGGCCCGTCCAGATCTCTTGCCCGGCCAGCAGGGCGCGATGGGTCCACAACAGGTTGACTCCCGCGATCGCTAACAGGGGCAAGAACAGCAGCAGCTTGACGGCCAACAGCCGCCCATAGAGGGTGTGGACCAGCGCCTCGACCGACCCAACCTGGAGCCAAGCGGCATACGCCC
Source organism: Caldilineaceae bacterium (assembly GCA_020845455.1). Classification (GTDB taxonomy): domain Bacteria; phylum Chloroflexota; class Anaerolineae; order Caldilineales; family Caldilineaceae; genus QEUY01. The sequence goes on along the minus strand of JADLFO010000101.1, from coordinate 2,444 downwards.
CGGTGATCACCAGCCCGGCCACGGCCATGCGCGCATAGTTGGAAAAGTAGCCGACGATGCGCCCCACCAGCGGCGCGGCGGGCTGCACCGTCCGCCGGATCGGGCCGAGCACGGCGAGCAGATGCACCAGCCCGCCCACCCAAAGCACCGTCAAGCACAGATGCAGCCAATCGATCAGAACGGAGGGCAGCGCCTCCTCTGCCGCCGCGGCATGGCTGTAGAGACAGACCGTCAGCAATAGCGCGAGGCTGCCGGCCAGCGCAAGCCATTCCAGGCTCCGTCCCCGCCGCCGAAAGAGCAGCAGCCCCATCACGCCCCAGGCCGCCACGCGCGCCAGCCACAGTGTGCCAAAGCGCGTCGAGGTCGCCACCTCGCGCCAGGCTTGTCCGCCCAACACCTCGCCCAGCGGTATCTTTGCCATGACCGAGGTCTGCTGCATCAGCAGCAGCACGCTGCTCAGCCCCACCAGCGCCCATCCGACCCAGATCAGCACATGCATCCACCGTTCCGCGCCCACCACAGGGCGATCGACGGCAGGCCGCCAGACACAACAGGCGAAGCCCAGCCCGCCCGCGAGCAGCGCCAGGCTGACAAAGTTCAGCCAGCGGATCAAGCTGCCGGGCACGGGGATGCTCTCGTCCACGTTGATCACGGCGGGCGCGTTCGCCCCGGCTACGCCGATGCTCACCGGGAAACTGCCTTCGGTGCGGTGGCCGTCTGCCACCGAAGTGGCCCACCACACCACGGTATAGAGGCCGTCGGGCAAGTCGCCGGGCTGCAGCGCCAACTGATACGGGTCGCTGCCGTCGACCTGGCTTGCCGGAGTCGCCACCACCTCACCGCGGCTGTCGCGCAGTTCGATCCCGCTGAACTGCGGTTCGGGTGGCTCGGAGAACCAGAGGCGAATTTCGGCGGGCGGTTCGGCCAGCACAGCATTAGCCGCTGGCTCCGACCGTTCGAGCGCCGCATGGCCCAGCGCCGGCGTGCTGATCAAAAGCAGAAACAGGGCGGCTATCAATCCGCGCCCGATCTGCAGTCTACTGTTTTTCTTTATCACCGTGGCCCCCAATTTACTTTGGTCTAGGTTCGGTCCTCTCATCCAATCCAAACATGACGTGGCTCGCCACAAGCCGTAGCGGGGGTATGTCGAAACTTCGCAAACGATATGGCACAATAGTGGGTACGGACACGAACTATCGTGTCCGTACACGCAGAATCGCCGGTGTCGCCTAGTTCGTGCCGTCCTCCCTACTCCCGCTACGGGTCTACAGGCCGACCCGGCCTACTGCATGTCGGCGTGCATGGCGGCCATCTCCTCTTTGAGCGCCTCCAGTTCGGTCCGTAACTGATCCAGTTGTTGTTGTAGGCTGGCGACGTCGTAGGCGGTATCCGGGAAGAGCACATCCGTCGACGGCTCAACCGTGCCGAACTCGCCATCGGCGGAGGTGAAGACCTCATTGATCACGGTGGGCGTGATGGCGTTGGTGCCGCTGATCGTGCCGGTCAGCTCGAAGCTGTAGTCGCCGGGCCGCGTGGGCGTCAGATAGGCCAGATAGTGCCCCGGATCGTTCCACGCTGGACGCAGCGCCAACTGCTTGGACTTGCCGCCAAAGGTGACTTCCAGCTTTAAGGTCTTTTCGGCCCCCACCACCGGCTCTTCGGTCTCGATATCCATGATCCGCACTTCCGGCCCGTTGTAGACCCCGGCATAGGCGGGTTCCACGCGCCACCCAAAGACGAGATTATACTCGCCGACGCCGCGGCGTTCATGCGCCGCGGCCTGTTCCGTTTCGAACATCAACAACCCTGCTGCGACGAACAGCGCAACTGCTACGACGACGATCTGCCATTTCTTCACGAAATTTTCCTTTCCTGGCGGTTGGCTACAAAACTGCCGACAATGAAATGAACGGCAAAACCGATGAAATTACTCTGTCGTCATGGCGCTCACGATGGCTCTCCCCGACAGGGTCGCGTCGATCCCGACCCGCCGGCGCACCAGGACGACCAGGAGCACGTTCCACAGGCTGAGGCTGACCGCCGTCGCGAGGGCCGCGCCCTCCAGCCCCCAAAAGTGGATCAGCGGCGGCGCAAGCAGCAGGTTGAGCGCCGTGCTCAGCCCAATCGCCTTGGCTGCATCGCCCTCGTAGCCCGTCATGGTCAGGATAATGACCACCGGCCCCGCCAACACATCACACAGATGGCCGGCGAGCAGAATACTCAGCGCGGCGCGCGCCCCGCTGAACTCCGGCCCGAACAGCCGCAGAAACTGTCCGCCGAAGAGCAGCAGCCCGATCACCAGGGGCAGCGCCAGCAGCGCCATCACCCGCGCCCCCTGGCGGACGATCCCTTGCAGCGCGGCGCGATCGCCCAAGGCATAGAGCCGGGCAATTCTGGGCTGCAGGGCCAACTCGGTCGGGACCAGCACAAACGACAGCACTTCG
>JADLFO010000100.1 GCA_020845455.1 Caldilineaceae bacterium | reverse complement strand
TACCGGGTGGTGATCGAAGCCAACGGGCAGCAGTATGAATATCACACCGACGCCACGGGCGGGGAGATCGTCCTGGCGAACGCGCCCCAAGCGTAGGTCGGCGAACTCTGGATCGACTGGCAGCAGATGAGGAGACCTGCCAGGCGCTGCAGATCGGCAGTGAGGGTCTGGCTTTTGGCCCCTGTATGGGGCGCATGATGCCGGGTCGCCTGATCGCGCCCGAACGGGAGCAGGAACTTCGTACCTTCTTGGAGACCTATGCGCCGTTTCAGGCGGACACCCCGGCGGGGACGATCACCTTCGCCGGGACGGGGACCACCGAAGCCACCCTGGCCGAGCAGCGCATGATCGCCGAATGGGCGCGGCTGATGCGGCTGGAGGCGGAGAGCGGGCGTTCGGGCGCGTCTTGGGGGCTGGCCTTCGCCTGGCATCGCCAAGGGGGGATTGCCGGCTTCTGCGACGACCTGACCGTCTACGTCACGGGGTTGGTCTATGCGACCTCCTGCAAAAATCAATCTCCGACCGCGCTGGGGCAGCGTTTTCTGACGGCGGAAGAGCTGGCGCAGCTCTATATGTGGGGCGACACCTACAAGCAGTTTGAGATGGAGCAGAGTGACGGCGCGGTGGCCGATGCCATGACCACGACGCTGATCTTTTCGGGCGTAGGCGAGCAGACCGCCGACGCGGCTACGCAGCAGGCGATTAGCGACTTCGCCGCGTCGCTATTTGCAGACATGGCCGGCTGAACCTACTCTTCTCCTCCATATGGGCAGCATTCCGCAAGGAACGCTGCCTTGTCGCATTGGAAATCACCAATTTGCGTGTCAGCGTAAGTTGACCTCCACTATGTTGGGCGAGGCTTATTGCCTTTATACAAGTCGCTTCAGCTTGTTGAAGAGTGTATCTAGTGAAGCCAAGATAGGACTTTTGGCGCTATTCCGCGGTTCGTTGAACCAAGCGACAGAAGCACGCACAGCTTCTGATGGATCAGACTTGAGTTTGATAAGCGCACGCTGGATCTGTTTGTCTACAAGTAACAAAGTGTCAGCCGAAGCAAGCGTGCGTCCACCGTACATACGGATATGTTCATGAGGGTGAGCACAGGTAGACAAAAGTCTGGATCGTATTTGTTGATCAGACATGGGTTCTGAACCCGCCATTTGTTAAGTCTGCCCAGGGGCTGTTTCACCGCGAGATAATCTACTGTGCATTCAGGCTGCAAGTCTCCGGATTGCACCGGCGTGAGTAATCCTGGTTGAACAAGGTAACATCTGTATCCGTATTGCTCTAGCAAAGACATGAGGCTGTTGGGGGTTTCACCAAACAGATGAAGTGTATGACCATTTGACTCGTATAAAATGAAGGGGGAATCATCTCTCGACAGCAGATGATACATTCCACGAAGAGCCTTTACCTCTGACCCTTCAATGTCCATCTTAATAAAGGCTACCCGATCCCACTGAATTCTAGCCAATAATTCATCAACACTAATTGCACTTACCGAGATCGTTGGGTCATGAGTATATGGGTTTGAGACGAAACCATAAGGTCCAGCTTGCACAAACTCAACTGATTCGATACGGTCACTTACCGCCAAATTCAGTACTTGTACATTACTGAACCCATTGTGTTTGACACCTTGGGTAAGCAATTGAGAATTAGCAGGAGATGCTTCGACAGAAGCTACATGATATCCGGAGGCGGCAGCAAACAAGGAAAAGAGACCAATATGGGCACCGAGATCGAGAACTCTGCTACCAGATGGTACTAAATCCGGGAGAAGTTGAAATCCTCTGGGGAATGAAAAGGTGTTATTGCGTATAGCAAGAGTAAGCTCATCATGTTCTCCTTCATTAACAAAAACGTCAACATCGATCCCACTTGCGGTCGTTATTCGATAACACGCCTCGCAAACCATTGCTTTTACTTTCTCTATGCCAAAGCGTCAACACACTTAAGCATCCAATATTACAGTTCCTGTACCGCCGGTTGTTGGACCGTTACCTTCGAAATGTCTTCCACGTCCAAGATAGATCGTTGCTGGAGCCACAGCCTCGACTGCTGGAAATCCCGCTCCAGACGTATTCCACTGGTCGACATAGACGTTTTCGAGAATCGCCACCGATCCGTTGCCCTCGATTCGGATTCCATTGTTTCGGTAATCTGAAATGCGGAGGTTGGAACACTGCAATTTGACATTGGAAACGTGTACAGCAATTCCATGATTTCCTGGACCTCCTTGAGCAGTGAAGTTTGCAGCTTGGCCTGTCGTACCTGCACCGTCAATAAGGATACCATGCTGACAAAAATCTATATCAGCGTTAACGATGCGAAACTTGCTAGTATTTCCGTCACTGGACGTACTAAATCGGAAGCCGTTTAGATAGTAATACAGTGATAGGACGAAATGCGGTGTTATCTATGAAGAACCAGGAACCGTTCGCTGTAGCGTTTGATGGAGCTCCAGTAGTATCCCTCGATGGAGTTCCCCATCCAGCACCTGCTAATGTAATCGGCTGGGTAATTGAGAGACCCGAGCCCAGTTTGTACACACCAGGCGGTAACCAAACGATCCCTCCCTTAGCAGCTTGCGCATCGTTAATTGCGGTCTGGATGGATGGGGCGTCATTTGTGCTGCCATTACCTGTCGCCCCATATGTTTTTACATCATAGACCTGAAGACCGCTAGTGGCAGCATATACCACCGTTTCTGATCTTGATAGAAGGGCTGCACCGGTCCCAATAGCAGCAGCTCCACCCAAGTTACGTAGGAATTGACGACGTCCTGAACGAGGATTAGAGGATCGAGCCATTTGAATTCTCCTTCGTTTTACGTTGCCCTACTTGACCTGGTACTCTTCTTGACGCGGTGTGTCAATGTGACAATTGTCTCTAGTTAAGACTCAGCCGCGAAAGCCGGGTCTTGATTAAGTAGGTGGGCGCGTTCTGGGGGCGACTCTCTGGACGGTCTGGTCAAGCGGGCGACGGCTGTAGTACAATGTGTCTGCCCCAATGCGATGTCCAGTTGGCGCGTTCTGTCTGCAGACGCGCCTTGCAGAGAAAGGACGGCCTCACCATGCGAGTCCAGTGGCTTTTGATCGCGCTGCTGGCGATGGGATCAGCGGCAGGCTGTACGGCCATTCAGCCGGGGGCGACCAGCCCGCTGGCGACCGCCATGCCGGCGACGGAGGTTGCAGTCGACCCGATGCTGACGGTGACGGCCGCGGCCACGACTACGCTTACAGCCACAGTGACCAGTACGGTGACGGCTCCGATTACGTCCACGATGACGCCTACAGCCACCACGCCCGTCAGCGCTACGCCGACGGTCACTGCAACCGCACCCATCACGGCGACGAGCGTCCCCACGGCCACCCAGGCGCCCACGACTACGCTCACGCCGACCGCAACTCAGCCCATGAGCGGCACGCCTACCCTGATGCCTTCGGCGACGCCAACGGGCACAGCGCCGGTGGAGACGCCGACCGCGTCGCCCGGCACACCGGGCACGCCATCGCCTTCACCCACGACCGGCCCCACGGCGACCCCCACACCGCCGGCGACACCCACCGCGCCGCCGACCGCTACCTTTACGCCCGGCCCTTCGCCCACACCTACGCCGCTGCCCGCCACGGTCTTTATCCGCAACCACCGCGGCTATGCCGAGGGCAGCAGTTATTTTGTGGTCGGGGAGGCGGTCAACGGCGGGCCTGCGCCGGTCTATTCGCTGCGCGTGATCGCCACCTTTTATGATGCCGGCGGGCGGCTGATCGGCGCACAGGAGACGATGGCGCTGCTGCCCCAGACGCAGCCGACCCAGGCCAATCCATTCAAGGTGCAGTTGACCAACGCGCCGGGCGGCATTCAGCGTTATGACCTGGCGCTCGCTTGGGATGAGATCAGCATTGCCGAATTTGACCGGGTGACGGTGGCGCGCGAGGAAGTGCGCGCGCCTGCAAATGAGATGGCGGGCGTAGAGATCGTGGGCGACCTGCGCAACGACCACCGAGACGAGATCCGCAACATCACGGTCGTAGCGACCTTCTATGACGCCGGCGGCGCGGTGCTGGATGTCGTGCCGGGCAGCGCGGCGGCGACGACGCTTGCGCCGGGCGCGATGACCACCTTTAGCGTACAGACCAGCCGGCCCATCGACTATGCCAGCTATCTGATCCAGACTGAGGGGATGATCTTCCGGTAGACAAGAGGTCTACTCGCGTCATTCCGAGATTCCGAGCCGCAGGCTCGGAATGACAACTGCTACAAACAGAACAAGGTGGGCGGCCTGCATTGCGGGCCGCCCACCTTGTTCATGCTTCATTGAATGCCTTATGGCCCGGCGTTGGGCCTGCGGATCAGGTCGTCGGCCATCTCGATGCTGAGCGGGGCCGCGTTTTCCTCCGGGGCGCGGGCTTCGCCTGCGCCGCTTTGGTCGCCGGGCGGTGTTTCTCCCGGCGGCGTTTCTCCGGGGGGCATCTCCCCTGGCGGCGTCTCGCCGCCCAGGGGGATGGTGAGCGTCGCCTCGTTGTCGGTTTCGTCGCTCTCTTCGATGGCCTTGTCCGGGTCGGCGGCGACTTTCAACGTGCGCGTCCCGGTGAGGTTGGTCGTGCTGTAGGGGACGGTGACGGTGGCGACTGCGCCCGCGGCCAGGCTGGGGATCGTCTGGTCTTCGCCCACAGGGACCGGTTCATCGCCGGTCGTGTCGGCGACGCGCACGACTACGCCGCTGGCGTCGGCTTCGCCGTCGTTGGTCACGCTGATGGTCAGCGTCACCCAGTCACCCGGCGCGGGCGTGGTCGGCGTATAGGCCAAACTGCCGGAGGTGATGACCAAGTTGGGCAGAATGGCGGGCGTCTCCGACGGTGGCGCGACGGTCAGCGCCGTCTCGGCCTGGTTATCGGTCTCGTCTGTCTCTACCACCAGGTTGTTGGGGTCGGCCACCACACGGATCAGCCGCTCGCCCTGTTTGCCGGTTGTGTCATAGACAACCTGGGCCGTGGCCGAGCCGCCGCTGGGGATGCCGCCGATCACCTGGACATCGCCGATGGGCTGTTCGCCGCCGTTGGTGGCGTCGACAAACTTGACCTCAACTGTGTTGGCGTTGCGCGGCCCTTCGTTGAGGACGGTCACGGTGATCGTCACCGGTTGGCCGTCGCTGGGGCTGGACGGGCTGAAGCGGATGTTCTCGCCCTTGACCACGAGGTTGGGCGCGGGCGGCGGCGCGACGGTCAGCAGCGCGATGGCGCTGTTGTCCTGTTCGTCGCTTTCGGCGATGGTATTCGCCGGGTCCACCACGACCTGGATGCGGCGCTCGCCTGCCTTGTCGGTGGTGTCATAGGTGATCTGGACGGTGGCGCTTTCGCCGGGCAGCAGGCTGTCGATCAGCCGCTGCTTGTCGATGGGCTGCGCCGCGCCGTCTGTTACATCCTCGAAGCGCACCACGATGTCGAGCGCGGCGGCTGTGCCGTTGTTCATCACCGTAGCGCGTACGGTCACCAGGTCGCCGTCGCGCGGCTCGGCAGGCTCAAACTCGATGTTGCTGGCGAGCATCACCAAGTTGGCCGCCGGGGGCGCGCCGAGCGTGAACGACTTCACCGCACGGTTGTCGGTCTCGTCCGATTCGACGATGAAGTTGTTGGGGTCGGCGGTGACCTGGATCGTGCGCTCGCCCTGTTTGCCGCTGGTGTTGTAGGCGACCTGCACCGTGGCCCCGCTGCCCGGCAGGATGCGGGCGATGGTCTGCGGCGTGCCGATAGGCTGCGTGCCGCCTGTGGTTACGTCCATGAACTGCACCACCACGTCGCGTGCCTCCAGCGCACCATGGTTGAGGATCACCGCGCGGATCGTCGCCGGCTCGCCCTGGGTCGGCGCGGGCGGGCTAAGGTTGATATTGCCGCCCACGACGACCAAGTTCGGCATGGCCGTGGCCATCACCTCCAACTCCGCTTTGGCGCTGTTGTCGGTCTCGCGGCTTTCGGGGATGAAGTTGTTGGGGTCCACCGCCACGGCGATGGTGCGGCTGCCCGCCTTGCCCTGGGTGGTATAGGTCACCTGGACCTCGGCGCTGCTGCCCGCGGGGATGCTGGCGATCACCTGATGCGGGCCGATGGGCAGGCTGCTGCTGTCGGTAGCGTCGCTGAACTGGACGACGATATCTTGGGCGTCGGCTGCGCCGCTGTTGAGGATCACGGCGCGGATGGTCACCGTGTCGCCCGCGGTGGGCGTGGCCGGGCTAAAGCTGATATTGCCCGCAGTGATGACCAGGTTGGCCTGGCTGGAGGCCGAACGCTTGAGCGTGGCCGTGGCCGAGTTGTCGCTCTCACTGCTTTCGGGGATGGTGTTGTTGGGGTCGACCACCACCTGAATCTTGCGGTCGCCGCCCGGCGGCACAGCATAATCGACCTGGACTACGCCGCTGCCGCCCGGTGCGATCCCCGGCAGAGTCTGCATCTCGCCGATGGGTGTCGAGCCGCCGTCGGTCACGTCGAGGAACTGCACCAGCACTTGGCCGGCCGGGGCGTCGCCATCGTTGAGCACGGTGGCAAAGACGGTGACCGTCCCCTCCGTGCCCGCTTCTGGCGGGTCAAAGCCGATCTGCGCGCTGCGGATGACGAGGTTAGCCGCAGCGGGTTTCTGCACGGTCAGCGTCGCCATCGCGCGGTTGTCGTTCTCGTCGCTTTCCACCACCAGGTTGTTGGGGTCGACGATCACCTGGACCTTATGGTCGCCAAAGCGGCCTTCCGTGGGATAGACGATCTGCGCCACCGCGGCGCCGCCCGGCGGGATGCTGCTGATGACCTGGTTGGCGGCGATGGGAATGGCCCCGTTGTCGGTGGCATCTACAAACTGTACGACGACATTGGCCGCTTCGGCGTTGCCGTTGTTGAGGATCGTGGCGGTCACAGTTACCGGCTCGCCGGGCGCGGGGTTGGCGCTGCTGAAGCCGATGGTGTCGGGCCGCACGACCAGGTTGGGCAGCGGTGCGCCGGCCACGCGCAGCACGCCGACCGCTTCGTTGTCGCTTTCGGAGGTTTCGGGGATGACCATATGCGGGTCGGCGACGACGCGGATGCGCCGTTCGCCCGCTTTGCCGGTCGTGTCATAGATTACCTGCGCCGCGGCGCTGCCGCCTGCGGCGATGGTGGGGATGGTCTGCTTGGCGTCAATCGGCTCTGCGCCGCCGCCGGTGGTGTCTACAAACTGGACCAGCACGTCGTGCGCCGGGCTGCTGCCCTGGTTGAGGATGGTGACGGTGAGCGTCACTGCCTCGCCCTGCACTGGATTGGGCGGCAGGAAGCCGATGTTGCCGCTCTGCACGACCAGATTGGGCAGCGTGCTGGGGCGCACGGTCAGCGTGACGGTGGCGCGGTTGTCGGTCTCATCGGTCTCCGGGATGAAGTTGCTGGGGTCCACGGCCACGCGCAGCAGCCGTTCACCGCTGGGCAGCGGTGTGTCCTGGCTGCGGTGATAGGCGATCCCGACAACGGCAGCGCTGCCTGGGTCGATGCGCGGCACGATCACCGCTTCGCCCACGGGAACGGACTCGCCGGTGCTGATGTCAAGCAGTTGCACGACCACGTTGGCGGCGGCCAGCGCACCCTGGTTGTGGACGGTGATGGTCACGGTGACGGCATCGCCGGCTGTGGGCTGCGGCGGGCTAAAGCCGATGCTCGCCTGGCTGACGACCAGGTTGGCCTGCGCCGCGGCTTCGACCGTCAGCGTGGCGACGGCCTCGTTGTCGTTTTCGTCGCGTTCGGCGATCAGGTTGTTGGAATCGACCAACACCTGGATTTTGCGGCTGCCCGCTTTGCCGGCGGTGTTATAGACCACCTGCGCCGTGGCGCTGCTGCCAGGCGGGACGACCTCGATGGTCTGTTCGACGCCGATGGGGTCGAACGCGCCGTTGGTCACGTCTACAAACTGCACCAAGACCCGTTCCGCCGGGGCTGTGCCGTTGTTCATCACCACGGCGGTGATGGTCACAACATCGCCTTCGCTCGCCATGGGCACGCTGAAGGCGATGTTGCCCGCGGCCACGCTCAGGTTGGGCAGCGGCGGCGGCGTCACGGTCAGCGTCTGAGTAGCCTCGTTGTCTTCCTCGTTCGACTCCGGGATGAAGTTATTGGGGTCCACCACGACCTGGATGCGCCGAGTGCCCGGCGGGCCTGCGGCGGCATAGGTGGTTTCAACCTGGGCGCTGCCCCCCGGCGGAATCGAGACGATCACCTGGCGCTCGCCGATGGGCAAGATGGTGTTGCCCGTCATGTCGAGGAACTGCACCACTACGTTTTCGGCGCTGCCGCTGCCGTCGTTGAGGATCACGGCGCGCACGGTGACCGAGACCCCCTGCGTCGGCTGGGGTGGGCTGAAGGTGATCAGGGCGGGCTGCGCCACGAGGTTGGGCGCGGCCGGCGGTGTCACCGTCAGCGTGACGCGCGCCTCGTTGTCATATTCGCTGGTCTCGGCGATAAAGTTGAAGGGATCAACCGTGATCTCCAACCGGCGGTCGCCGGCCAGCCCGCGTGTGTCGTAGACGACCTGGGCGACCCCGCTGCCCCCCGGCGGGATCGAGGCAATGGTCTGCGGCTCGCCGATGGGCACCGCGCCGCTGGTCACATCCACAAACTGGACGGCGACGTTGTTGGCGACCTGCGCGCCGCTGTTCTGCACGGTAGCAATGACCGTCACGGTGGCGCCGCGGCCCGCCGAGATGGTGTCAAAGCCGACAAACTGACTGGTCAGCACCAGGTTGGGCTGCGGCATCCTGGCCATCGTCAGCGTGGCCTGGGCTTCGTTGTTCTCTTCGTCGGTCTCGGCCACGGTGTTCTGCGGGTCGAGCACGACCTTGACCTTGCGGTCGCCGCTCACGCCCGCAGTCTCCAAGGTGACCTCGACGGCAGCGCTGCCGCCGGCGGGCAGCAAGTCTACCAGTTGTGGCGCGCCGATGGGGGTGACGGCGTCGCTGTCGGTCACATCCAAGAACTGGACCGCGACCTCCTTGGCATCGACTGCGCCGTCGTTGCGCAGTACGGCGTGGACGGTCACTTGGTCGCCCGGCTGCGGTGTGGCGGGGCTAAAGACGATATTGGCCGTGTCGATCGCCAGATCGGGCGCGGGCGGCACGGTGACGGTGAAGGTACGCTGCGCCTGGTTGTCGGCCTCGTTGCCCTCGGCGATCAGGTTGTAGGGGTCCACCACGACCTGCAGCGTCCGTTCGCCCGGTCTGTCGCCGGTGTCATAGTCGATCTGGGCAGTGGCGCTGCCCCCCACCGGGATGTTGGCGAGCGTCTGCGGCGCGCCGATGGGTGCGGGGCTGCTGCCGCCGGCATCCATGAACTGCACACGCACGTCGTTGGCCTCGGCGTTGCCGTTGTTAATGACCACGGCATAGACCGTCACCTGCTCACCGGCTTCGGGCGCGGGGGAACTGAGGCCGATGTTGCTCTCCTGCATGACCAGGTTGGGCTGGGCTGGGCCTGCGCCGGGTGCGCTGGGCACGGCGACCAAAACCTGGACATCGTCGATGTACCAGCCTTCAAAGGTGTTGAAGCGGTTGTCGATAGTATCGAACCAGAAGCGGATCTGGACGGTCTTGCTGTCGCTCACATAGGGGGTAAGGCTGACGGCGCGGCGCACCCAGGCGTCATTCGTGCCGTGCGACTCAAAGATCGTCTCCCAGGTCGTGCCCTCGTCGATGGAAAGCTGGACGCGCGTGCGGTCATAGGTGTCGCTGTTCTCCAACTGGCTCCACTCATAGAAGGTGAGCAGCACATCCTGGTTGGTGGTCAGTTCGATGGGGGGCGAGGTGAGCGTGCCGCTGTTCGCCCCGCCGGTGTCATAGCTCTGTTTGTCCTCGTCGCCATAGTACCAGGCGTGCGTGGGGCTGTTGGCGCGGTGTTCGGAGATGTGCCACAGCCCATCGGTGCCCGCGGTCTGCCATTCGCCCGGCCCGCTTTCCATGTTGTCGGCAAAGACGATGCTGCCTGCGCTGGTCTTGCCGATGACGATGTTGGAGAGCGGCGAGGCGTTGCCCACGTTGTCCAGCACCTTCATGGCGAAATAGTAGGTCGTGTCGGGTTCCAGCCCGTCCAGCACAAACTCTTCGGGAGAGCCGGAGGCCTGGGGCTTGGGTTCGCCCACGGCTTGGGTGGCGTTTTCCCAGGTTTCGGGCGAGAGGGGCGAGGTGGAATAACGGACATCATAGGCGTTGGCCGTGCCGTTCATGCCGTCGTCGCCGGTGGCGGTCCAGGCAAGTTTCACCTGGGTGAGCAGCAGTTCGGTCGCGGCGAGGTCGGCGACGGGCGCGGGCGCAGTCGTGTCTTCCTCCAAGGTGTTAAAGACATTCAAGCGGCCATTGGTGAGGGTCGTCTTGGAGGTGTCGCCGAGCGGGTCAAAGCCGGTCACGATGCGCTGGCGGATCTGGTTTAACTCCAAGGTGCTGTATTTGGAGGCAATCAGCGCCACGGCGCCGGTGACATGGGGCGTCGCCATGCTGGTGCCGCTGATGGTGGCATAGCCGGACGGGTCGCAGATCGGGCAGGAGCCGGTGGGGACGGTGGAGAGGATATTCACCCCCGGCGCGGCGATATCTACCCAGTTGCCAAAGTTGCTGAAGTCGGCATAGAGATCGGAATGATCGGTGGCGGCGACGGCGATGATGTTGTCGAGGTCAAAGCCCGCCGGGTAGTGGGTGGCGTCGGAATTGCCGTTGCCGGCGGCGCAGATGTGCAGCGGCTGGTCGGGGCCGGCCATGGCGTCTTGCAGCGCCTGCGAAGGCGCAGCGCCACCCCAACTGTTGTTGGTGGCGATGATCTTGACGTTCTGCTCGTTCTTTAGATGATTGACATAGTTGAAGCATTTGACGGCATCGGCGACCGTGCCGCCGCCGGTGGCGCTCAGGAACTTGCAGGCCACGATCTTGACGGTCCAGTCGACGCCGACCACGCCCTTGCCGTTGTTGCCCACCGCGCCGATGGTGCCGGCGACATGCGTGCCGTGTCCGTAGTCGTCCATGGGGTCGCCGCTGTTGGTAACGGCGTTGATGCCGTAGAAGTCGTCGATATAGCCGTTGTCGTCGTCGTCCGTGCCGTCGGCTTCACACTTGCCATAGCCTTGGGGGCACTCGGTCGGGTTGACCCAGATGTTGGCGGCCAAGTCTTCATGCGTGTAGTCGATGCCCGTGTCGATGATGGCGACGACCACCGAGGAGGAGCCGGTGGAGACATCCCAGCCGTCTTGGGCGGAGATATCGGCCCCGGCTGTGCCGCCTGTCTGGCCGGTGTTGTTGAGGCCCCAGAGCTTGCTGTAGTCGGGGTCGTCGGGCGTCTTGTTGATCTGCAGGATATAGTTTGGCTCGGCGTAGACCACGCGCGGGTCGCGCTCCAGCGTGTCGATCAGCGGCTGGTTGACATCGACAGGCACAAAGGCCAGCTTCAGTTGTTCGCCTGCCACCACAATCTGGCGGTTCAGGTCGTCCATTTCGGTCAGCCCATACTCTTTATAGAAGGCGTCGATCTCTTCGGGGCTGAGTCCGTCTTGGAAGCGGATGATCAACTGGCCGGGCACATAGGCGGGGACAAGCGGCTGGTCCAATTCTTGGGCGCGCGCTGTGGGGGCGCCGAGCGCCGGCAGACAGGCAAGCAGAACCAGGATCGCGGGCAGCAGGAAGAACGCAGGCCGTTTCATGGTGGTCAGTCTACTCCCGTTGGCAGGCCCGGAGCCGGTCGAATGAGGGGACACAACAGCGTTGCAGACGAATGCAGCCAGGACTCCGGGCAGAAGGACGGCACAGCAACGACGG
>JADLFO010000099.1 GCA_020845455.1 Caldilineaceae bacterium | reverse complement strand
GGGCGCACCGCCTCCCCCCCCGCAAGCTGCCAACAGAAGCAGAGTCCCGAAGATCGCCCCCACAAGCATGAGCATCTTCATGTGCCGTTTCCTTGGGATTGGGTTCTCAAACATAGCAGTTGTCCTTTGATGTCGGATTCAAAATAAACCTGCCGGTGATACGCCGGGGGAGCTTGCGCTTCCCCGGCGCATCACGGCCGAAACCGCAGCCTGCCGGTCAGCCGTTCACCTGCTCACTACGACTTCTTGTCACGGGGCGCGCTGCGCCACGAGCGCGATCTGATCGCCCCCCGTACGTATCTCCAACTGATTGCCCGTCACGCGGAAGGTAGCAGCAGACTGCAGCGCGGCGCGGAACTGGGCCTCTTGCTCCATGACGCCCGCCGGCTCGCCGCATGTCATGGACGTGCTGCCCGGCTGACCGATGCTGATGGTGTTGTTGTTCACCTGATAGGAGGCAAAGTAGCTGTTGCAGCCGGAAGTGCCGCTCACCTGTCCATCCGTGCCGAAGTCGAGGCTGATCGCACTGTCGGCGACCAAGCTGGTCACAGCCCCCTGACCATTGTTGAACTGCACTACGTTCCAGCGAGTTCCGGCCAAGGGATCGGAAGGCGCGACCGGCGGCTGAGGCGTGGGCGTCGCCGCCCGTACATTGATCGTGACCTGGCGGTTCACAACGCTATTGTCGCGCTGCAAGACGCGCATCTCGTAGGTCGTCGTGCTGTCCAGGCAGACCCGTTCGCTGTCCTGTCCCACACGCGGGAAGCGCTCCCAGTTCTGGCCCTGCGGGTAGACCCAGACCCCCTGCACATTCTGCACATCCCAATAGAGCCGGGTGCATTGGCCCTGATTGATGGTCGTCTCTCTAGCCCAGAACGAGATCTGCGGCTGCTGCGTTGCGTTCACGTTGACCGTGACCTCGCGGAAGGCCGTCGTGCCGTCGCGCTGCAAGACACGCATCTCATAGACCGTTGTGCTGTTCGGGCAGACAACTTCGCTGCCTTCGCCGGCGCGCGGGAAATTCTCAAAGTGCTGGCCTCTAGGATAGACCCAAACCGCCTGTACGTTTTGCACCGACCAGCGCAGCGTCGAACATTGTCCCTGATTGATCGTCGTTGGATCAGCCGAGAGCGAGATCTGCGCGGCAGGCGTCGCCGTCGGCGCAGGAAGCGGCGTCGGCGTCGCGGGCGGCACAGCCGTCGGCGGGATGACCGGCGGCGGAGGCGACGCGATCACCCGGACGTTCTCAACATTGCTCGCGATCACAAAGTCCACCGAGACCCAACCGATCCCATCCGGCGCAGACGGAACCGTCGTAGCCCACCAGCGGCTGTCGGCGCTGCGGCCGATGATCTCTCCCTCGTCGCCATAGAGTGCGACACCGATCACCGGGAAGTTGACGCCCGGGCCGGAGCGGATATTCAGGCCCTGAGCCGCAGTCACACGGCCCCAGGGGATCGGCGGCTGGTTTGGCTCATTCGGTTCAGGCGCGGGCAAGTCCACAACGGTTCTGCGCGTCATCATAAGGGCCAGTTGGTCGTCGGCCCGGCGCATCTGCAGCACGTTGCCCTGAATGCTGTACGTCGCCGCGCTGCTGAGCGCTGCCAGGAACTCGGCCTCCTGCTCCATCACACCCGGCGGTTCGTCGCAGAATTTGAACGTGGTGGCAGGCGTGTCGATTGTGATACTGCCGTTGCCCGACGTAAAGCCGGCGAAGTAGCTGTTGCAGCCGGCGCTGCCGCTCACGCGGCCCTCTGCGTCGAAATCGGCATTGATCTCGCTGCCGACGATCAGGCTCACCACAGCATCCCGCCCGTTATTGTAGGAGGTCACCTCCCACGAAGTCCCTGCGAGACTCTGCGAATCGGCCAAAAACGTTGCCAGGATTCGACTGCCGTTCTGCAGCACCAGTTGGCGCTCACTGGCGGAGAAGCTCGTGGTCGCTGCAAGTGCGTCCATGAAGGCCGTTGCCTGATGCATGACATCTGCCGCACAGGCCATCAGCGTCGACGCCCCAGGCTGCAAGATGGTGAGACTGCTGCCGTCCTGGACAAAGCTGGTGCTGAATTGGTTACAGCCGTCCGTACCGGAGGCTGTGCCGTCAGCGCCAAACTGCAGGGTAACAGTTGTGGACGGCAGCGGCAGATCGCCCCCAAGGCTCGCGAGCAACCAGCGTGTGCCGGCGAGACCGGCGACGGCAGGCTCGGTGGCCGTCGGTTCCGGTGCGGGCTGCGCGTAGCTCGGCTGGCACGCAGACAGCACCAGCAATCCGAGGGCCAGCATGCAAAGTCTGATCATGGTTCGCATTCGATAGTTTTCCTTTCCACTTACATTGACTCCATACACAACATAAACGACTCGACTCCAGGGGGTCCATACCACTGTCGAACGACTACTACTCTGCGTCCGCGGCTTGCCGACGTCAGCATTACGCTGGAGGGTGCGGCAGAACCGGCTGTGTGCGCCAGTTAAATCGGATGCTCAACATGCGGATCGCAAAGTAAAGCCCAATCATGCTCCAGGCTGCAAGGTTATTGGTCAGGCCAAACCCGCGCGCCAGCAGGAGAAAGACCACGCACGCGAACAGCAGGGCCGACAGCGCAAACTGGCCCGGTTTGAGCACGGTGGGCGTGTCGTCCACGACCACATCCCGCAACAGACCGCCGCCAAAGCCGTTGATCACACCGATCAGCACCACGCCGGGATAGGGGATCCCGGCGCGCAGGGAGAGTTGCATCCCTACCACGGCAAAGGCCGGGACGCCAAGCGCATCGATCACGCTGATCAGCCTATCCACAAACGGCATCCGGCTGATCCGCTGGCGAAAGAGACCCACCACGGCGACAGCCGCCAAAATCAGCGGAATGTACCATCCGTCTCCGACCACAGGAGGTCTTCGGTTGAGGAAGATGCCGTCACGGATCAAGCTCCCTCCTGTCGAGGCGAGCACGGCGATCACCAGAACACCCGCAAGGTCATAGCGTTTGTGCATGCCCACGATGGACCCGCTCAACGCCCACAGAAAGGTGGCGAAATAATCGAAGACCATCGGAACCTGGAATTCAGGCTGTGACATCGTTTATCTGCCCATCTTCAGCAAGCTCAGCGCGAAAGCAACGTCGACAGCGCATACACCGACACACCGCCGACATACAAGACCCCCGCAAAACTAGGCTCGCCCTCGCGATTGGCTTCGGGGATCAGGCTCTGGGTGACAGTGGTGATCAAAAACCCCGATGACAGCGCGACCAAAGCCAACCGCATATCCAGTGACTGGTTGCGGAACGGCCCATAGCCAATCATCGCCCCGCCGACGATACAGACGACAAACAAGTACGACAGCAGGCGGCGATGCTCCCGCGACACCCCCTGGCGTTTGGCCGTCGCAATCGTCACAAAGGCCAGCGGCATCGTGCTAACCGCCAGCCCCATCGCCAGCAGAAGACCCGTACTCAGCGTCAACGTAGCCCCAATCCCGATCACCATGCCGTCAATCACCAGGTCTACCAGAATCCCAATATACATGCCGAGCGAAGACGGCCCCCCCGTTTCCGCGGACCTCTGCGCCAACCTGCGCGCCGTGTAATACTCCAACATGACATAGAGCGCGCCGCCCACAAAGAACGCAAGCACGATCCATATCGGTGGGCCGTTGCGCACCGCTGGCGGCATCAGCGTAAACGCCACCAGCGCTGAGATGATCCCGGCCGCGAATTGCAGCGCCGCACTGACCGTGCGCTGCGGAACATCAAACCGCTCCGCAATCGGCGCGCCTAAGTAGGTGAGAAACGCCGCAAAGGCCGAGATGATCAGGACAAGCAGAAAATCGTTCATGGTGTACCGCCGACCTATCGTAGCTTTATGGCATTTGAAAGAACTTCGCACCCGTCCGCTGTCACCAGCACGATATCCTCGATGCGCACGCCCCCCCAACCTTCAAGATAGATGCCCGGTTCTACGCTGGTGACCATGCCCGCCTGAAGCGGTGCGCTGGTCCCACCGGGCAGCGCCCAACGCAGAAACGGCTCTTCATGCACATTCAGCCCGATCCCATGGCCCAACCCGTGACCAAAGTGAGCGCCATATCCGGCAGCCGCGATAGAGTCGCGAGCGAGCGCGTCTACCTCATGGGCAAGCGCGCCAGGTCGAATGCCGGCTATGGCGAGACGTTGCGCTTCCGCCACCGTATCATAAACCTGCCGGAATCGCTTGTCCGGTTCACCGATGACCAGCGTGCGTGTCAGGTCCGCATGATAGCCGTCAAGCAGTGCGCCCATGTCGATGATGATCGTGCCGCCCTTGCCCAGAGGATCATCCCCTGGGCGATGATGCGGCAGCGCGGCATTGGGGCCTGCGGCGACGATGATCGGGAACGAGACGCCCTCAGCGCCGCGCTCACGCAGCGCCTGCTCCAACATCCAGACCGCTTGGCGCTCCGTGTGGTCGGGGCAGAGGCGCGGCGCGACGGCCTCCATGGCCGCGTCCGTCATGGAGATGGCCCGGCGTAACCGCACCATCTCCGCCTCATCCTTGACCATGCGCAGCCCTTCGACCAAGCCTTCTGTTGCCTCCAGCGCTACCGCGTCGCCGAGAACAGCCACAAGACGGCTGTGGTCGGCGACTGTCGTATGCGCCGCCTCAAACGCCAGCCGATCCAGCCCAAGCTCTTTGCACAACTCGGCCAGCACTTCAGGCATCGTCTTGCCGGGGTTGACGATCTGACGCACGTCATAGTCCGGCGCTTCACGTCCGGCCTGGATGAGGTAGCGGCTGTCGGTCAGGATGAACGCATCGGCCGCGGTGACGACCATCCAGCCGTAGCTCGCGGTGAAGTCACTCAGATAGCGCCGATTGGCCGGCGCGCCGACCAGCAGACCCGGTAGGTCACGCTCTGCCAGCGCGGCGCGTAGCCGATCGATCCGGTATTGCATGTTGGCCTCCTTTTCCCCCGTTGCTTAGCGGACGCGCTAGAGAGACACCGGATAGCCCGGCCCCAGCGGAATCCCCAGCACAAACCACAGGATCAGGAGCACCAGCCACGCCACCAGCACCACGCCCGCATAGGGCAGCATCAGCGCCACGAGCGTGCCGACACCCGCATTCTTCTGATAGCGCTGGACAAAGCCGACGATCACCGGGAAATAGACCATCAACGGCGTCAGCGTGTTGATCGGAGAATCGCCAACCCGATAGGCCGAAAACACAGTCTGCGCCGGCACGCCCAACCGGATAAAGAGCGGGACAAAAATCGGCGCAAAGATCGCCCATTTCGCCAGCGCTCCCGGCATGATAAAGTCAAGCAGCACGATCACCAGGACAAAGCCGATCAGAAGTGGGATCGCCGGAATCCCGGCCTGCCCCAGCCAGTCGGCCAGCGCCGTGGCGATCACGGCCGGCAAGTTGCTATAGTTGAAATAGGCGATAAACTGGCTGATCAGCATCAGCATAAAGATCAGCCCCCCCAGCCCGGCAAAGGTCTTGACCACCGCCGCGATCACGTCATTGGCGCTCTTATACGCCCCAACCGCTCGGCCAAACGCGATACCGGGCACAAAGAAGAACAACATAACGATGAACAGCAGACTGCCCATAAAAGGCGTTTGGCCGATGATCGCGCCCGTCTCAGGGTCGCGCAGCGGCGCACCCGGCGGCAGCGTGCAGACCAGAACCACGCCCAAAACGGCGAGAAACGCCCACAGGGCGGCGCGCAGCCCGCGCGCTTCCACCTCTGGATCCATTTCCGCAGCCGCAGCCTGGACAGTCTCATCGCCGTCCGCCGGGTTGAATTTGCCCAGCCGCGGTTCAATAACGCGGTTTGTGACCACGCCGGCCACCAGGGTCATAGCCAAGACAGAGACCACCTGGAAGAAATAGTCGGCCGTGATCGAAATGGATGTCCCCCCTACCAGAGCGATGGATTCATTGGTGATCTCAATCAGCATGGCATCAGTTGGCGTGGGGACGAGGTTCGCCATAAAGACGGCCGCGACGCCGGCAAAGCCTGCCGCCAGACCGGCAACCGGGTGTCGCCCCACGGCCAGAAACGCCGCCGCGCCCAACGGGATCAAGATCAGATACCCGGCGTCCGACGCCACGCTGGACAGCACGCCCACGAGGACAATCAGATAGGCGATGATCCCGCGCGGCGCCACCTTGACCAGCTTGCGGATCAAGGCTGCCAACAACCCGGCGATTTCGGCCGCGCCCGCGCCCATCATAGCGATCAGCGTCACGGCCAGCGCGCCAAAGCCCTGGAAGTTCGGGACAAAAGATGTAAAGAGAAAGCGGATGCCCTCTATTGTCAGCAGGCTCCGGATCGCGATCGTCTGCTCGCGAATTTCATAGTGTACCTCCGCAGCCCCCGCCCCCGACAGACCATACTGGCTCACATCTTCATAGAAATCGGGCGTCACTTCGACAGGCACCGGAACGGCGATCTCCTCGGTCACACTGACGCCCATCAAACCCAAGATCGCCGAAAGCACGATCACGCCGACGATCAAATACGCAAACATCAGCACCGGATGGGGTACCTTGTTGCCCACCCGTTCGACCCAATCCAACACCTTGTCCATTCCCGAACGCTTCGGTTCCGGCTCCAGCGGTACAGCTTCTGCGGTCATTTCTTGCCTCCACTTCAATTTCTGGATGACGAACCTAGGTGTGACCTTCCCGGAGGCCGAGGGCTTCCGGGAAGGCGATATGGACTACTGGATATAGTTCCTCAGAAACTGTGCGAGCAGACGCACGCCCACGCCCGTCCCGCCCTGGCTTTCATACGGTTTGGCCGGTCGATCCGCCCAGGCCGTGCCGGCGATGTCGAGATGCACAAAGGGATAGTCGCCCACAAAGGCTGCCAGGAATGCCCCGGCTGTGATCGAACCCGCAGGCCGTCCGCCGATGTTCTTGATGTCGCCGATCTGGCTCTTGATCATCTCGTGATATTCATCCCAGAGCGGCAACTGCCAGACCCGCTCCCCGCTCATCTCCCCGGCGCGGCTGATCTTGTCGACCAGTTCCTGGCTGGTGCCCATCATGCCGGTGGCGTGCGCGCCCAAGGCGATGATGATCGCACCGGTCAGCGTCGAAAGCTCGACGATCGCATCGGGCTGGTAGCGCTGGGCATAGAACAACCCGTCGGCCAGGATAATGCGGCCCTCGGCGTCGGTGTTGAGCACCTCGATCGTTTTGCCGCTCAGCGTCGTCACGATGTCGCCGGGCCGGTAGGCGTTCGAGCTAGGCATGTTCTCGGCCGCGCTGACGATCCCCACCACATGCAGCGGCAGCTTGAGCTCGGCGACGGCCTGCATTGCGCCAAAAACCGCGGCTGCGCCGGCCATGTCCGACTTCATCGTCTCCATGGCGTCCGGCGGCTTGAGCGATAGACCGCCCGAATCAAAGGTAAGACCCTTGCCCACAAGACAGATCGTCGGTCTGGCGTCCACGGCCGCGCTATACTCCATCACGATAAAGCGCGGATCGTTGTCCGACCCCTTGCCCACAGCCAGGATGCCGCCAAACCCCTGCTCGGTGAGTTGCGGCTTGTCGAGCACCGTCACCCGCAGCCCCAGGCGCTTGCCCAATTCGACGGCTTGGTCGGCGAGGGTAGCCGGGGTCATCCGATAGCCGGGGCTGTTCACCAAATCACGGGCCAAAGCGACGCCGCGTGCAATCGCCTCCCCTGCGGCGATCCCGGCACGCACCTGTTGCTCAGGCCCTTTGACAAAGACTGTTGCAGCCTCAACCGCAAAAGTCTCTTCCGTAGTCAGCCCGGTGCGATAGGGCCAGTAGCGATACGCGCCCAGTTCGAGCCCTTCGGCAAAGGCTTGCGCCGTCACCTCCGGCTCCAGCGGCAGGTCGCCGGCGACCCCAACTGAGATCGCAGGCACTTGCAGCGACCGCGCTTGCTGCACCGCAGCCGCGCTTGCCCGCCGGATCGTCTCGGCGGTCACCTTGTCGCGCTTGCCCAACCCCACCAGCAGCAGCCGCCGCGGGGCCACCGCATCGCGCGGATAGAGCAGCAGCGTTTGCAGGGCACGGCCGCGAAAGTCAGCCGGCTCAAGCAGACCGGCTACCTCTTCCGGCAGCGGCGCATCTTCACAGACGGCGAGCACACCCAAATCGGACGGCTCACGCAACAACTCACCTGTTTGTACCGTGATCTCCATACAGAACATCTCCTTGGAAACTTCGTCAGCGCGGCAGGTGCGCTAACTCGTCCAGATACACAATCGCAGTCTCGATGCCGCGCTGGAACATTCCCAGGCTGTAATGCTCATTCGGCGCGTGCAGACCGTCGCTGTCCAGCCCATAGCCCATCATCACGACCGGGATCTGCATCAGGTCATAGATATCGGCCACGATGGGAATGCTGCCGCCGCCGCGCGTAAAGACCGGCGTCGCGCCCCAGCCCTTCTCATAGGCGCGGCTTGCGGCCTGCATTTCAGGCAGGTCAAACGGGATCAACGCCGGCTTCCCCGTCGTCAGCAAACGAACCTCTACCGTCACGGTCGGCGGCGTGATCGACTCAATATAGGATTTGAGCAGGTCAAAAATCTTGTGCGGGTCCTGGTTGCCGACCAGCCGCGAGCTGATCTTTGCCCCTGCTTTGGCCGGAATGATCGTCTTCGGCCCAGGGCCTGACCAGCCGCTCCACAGACCGTTAATGTCCAGCGTGGGCCGCGCCGAGACACGCTCGCGGATCGTATAGTTGTCGTCGCCCCAGAGGCCAGGAACGCCTGTGGCCTGCTTGAACTGCGCCTCGGTCAACGGGTTCTTGGCGATCATCTCCCGCTCGGCTTGCGTCAGCGGCACCACGTCGTCATAGAAACCAGGCACGGCGATGGTGTTATCGGCGTTATAGAGCTTGCCCAGGATCTCGACCAGCGCCAGCGCCGGGTTGTGCGTCGCGCCGCCCCAGAATCCGCTGTGCAGGTCGTCGGTCGGCCCATGCACCTCGACTTCGATATAGGTCATGCCGCGCAGGCTGTGGGTAATCGCAGGCTCCTCGACCACGCGCATCGACGAATCGCTGATCACGCACACATCCGCCCGCAGCAGGTCGAGATGCTCCACGATAAAGGGCTTCAAGTTTGGCGACGAAACCTCTTCTTCGCCTTCCAGGAGGAGCTTCACGTTGACCGGCGCCGCCCCCGCAGTTTTCAAATAGGATTCGAGGGCCTTGACGTGGATAAACAACTGCCCCTTGTCGTCGGTCGCGCCACGGGCGTAGACCTTGCCGTCCTTCACCACCGGCTCAAAAGGATCAGTGTTCCACCCATCCTCCATCAGCGCAGGCACCACGTCATAGTGGCCGTAGACCAGCACGGTCGGCTTGTCCGGCCCTGCGCCCATCCACTCGCCATAGACGACCGGGTGGCCCGCGGTCGGCATGACCGCCACCTTGTCAAGCCCCAGACTCTGCATATGCTGCGCCAGCCACCCCGCCATGCGCCGGATGTCGCCGGCATGGGCCGGGTCGCCGCTCAGGCTGGGGATGCGCAGCATCTCAAATAGCTCCTGTTGAAATTGCTCCGCATGCGCTCGAGAATATTGCCGTGCGGCATCGGGAGAAGATGTCATCATTGCGTGCTCCTTTTACTTGTCTTACTGGTCGAGGCTCTTGGCAGCGCCGGCTATCACTATGGACATCGTATCAATACGGACACGATAGGTCGTGTCCGTACGATATATCGCTGTAGACAGGCCGCGCCTCATCCCTCTGCGCCCCAAAGCTCCGCGAGCTTGATGCACATCCGGGTTGCAGCCGCCATATCCTGAATGCTGACCCATTCCAACGGGCCATGAATGTTCTGCATCCCGGTAAAGAGATTGGGCGTCGGCACGCCCTTCTCGGTGAGTCTGGAGCCGTCGGTGCCGCCACGAATGGGAACAGAGAAATGCTCGATCCCCAACTGGCGGCAGGCCTCACGCGCCAGTTCGACCGGGCGCATATCGTTCTCCAGCCAATAGCGCATATTGCGGTACTGCGAAGTAATGGTGCAGGTGATCTGGGCGCGCGGCTCGGTCGCCTGGATCGTGGCGCACACCTGCTGAATCAACTTGCCCTGCGCTTCCAGCAAATCCGGCTCAAAATCGCGCAGGATAAAGTTGAGTTCCGCCTCGGCTGCGGTGCCGCGCATCTGATAGAGGTGAATGAAGCCCTGGCGACCGTCGGTCGTCTCCGGCGTCAGCGTTACCTGCGGCATCGTATCCACAATCTTAGCGGCCAGATGCAGCGCGTTGACCAGCTTGTCCTTGGCCTGGCCGGGGTGGATCGACACTCCCTTGACCTGTACAGTCGCTTTGTCTGCCGAAAAGGTCTCATAGACGATCTCCCCCTTCTCGGCGCCGTCTAGCGTATAGGCGAAGTCCACGTTTAGGTCCCCCGGCAGGTCGGCATGCACGCCGCGCCCAATCTCCTCATCCGGCGTAAAGCAGATCCGGATCGGGCCATGGGGGATTCCAGGGTTCTGCAGCAGGTGGCGCGCGGCAGCCATGACGATGGCGATCCCCGCCTTGTCATCTGCGCCCAGAAGCGTGGTCCCCCCGGCCGTGACGATATCCTCCCCGGCCTTGCCCGCCAGATACGGCGACTCCTTGGGGGATAACACCAGCCCAGGAGCGTCGGGGAAGTGGATATCCCCGCCGTCATAGTTGCGGTGGACCATGGGCTTAACGCCGCTCGCATGAAAGGCCGGCGCGGTGTCCACATGCGCCAGCAGCGCGATCGTGGGCGTCTCGGTCGCTACCGTCGCCGGAATCGTGGTGATGACCGCGCCATAGCCGGTCAGCGTCACATCCTGCGCGCCGATCTCTTGCAGTTCGTCCTGGAGCAGCCTCAGCAGGTCATACTGAATCTCTGTGCTGGGCGAAGTTGGGGATGATTCATCGCTTTGCGTGTCAATGCGTACATAGCGCACCAATCGATCTTCAAGCTCCTGGTCGAACTGTACATTCATGATCTCTCTCCTGTAGATGGTTCTGTAATGTAATGAGCCATTCCAACCGCTCAATGCCCTCGCCGATCCGGCGAGGCATAAAAATTCCGGAGTCTATCCCTTTGTCGTGGATAGCGTCTGTCGCTTGGCACGTTTCGCCGGTGCCTGCGCCGGCTCGTCCGGTATCCTGGCGGGCGTGTAGTTCGGCAGCCCCAGCGACGGGAAGACCGCCAACAGCGCAATACTGGCCAGCACCAAGAACGAAACCTTGAGCGCCCGCAATCGTGCCTCTGTGTTGATCTGAACAGCCGCTTCTGCCTGGTCGGATGTCGCCGTGGTCTCGCTCAGCGCCTCCAGCAAGTCGTCGTTACTGACAAAATTGATGTTGTCGAGATTGACTTGCTGCTGGAACGAAGGCGGAAGGAGAGCGTTCGTGCTCAGGCTGGCCGTGACAAACAGGCTCAGCAAGGCAACCGACATCGCGCCGGCTACAGCCGTCCCCACTGCGGTCGAGAGATTGTTGGCGGTGCCGCGCAGCGCGCCCACATCTCCTGCCAGTTGCTTGGGCGAAGCCGAAACCAGCACGTTAAACAAGAGCGTCAGCAGTGCGCCCTCGCCAAGGCCCAGCATACTCAGGCCCAAGATCACCATCGGCATACCCCAATCATTGCGGATGGCAAAGGCTAAAACGGTCAGCCCCACAGCCACGATCAAGAACCCAGAAGACCCGATCTGGCGTGGCGTAAGCAGGCGATAGAGGCGCACAATAAACACCGCTGCAACAAAGATCGACACGGTGTAGGGTACGGTCGCCACAGCGGTCTGCATACTGGTGCGGCCCTGGACAATCTGGATATAGAGCGGGATCAGGAAATTGACGGCAGGTCCCAGCGCGCCGATGATCAGCATCGTGTAGGTTGCGGCCCGCTCTTTCGACGAGTCGAGTACTTCCAGCGCCAAAAGCGGCGCCTGCCCTATCTTCTGCCGATATGCCGACCAAGTGAAAAAGGCCTGGGCGACCACGATACCAAAGATGATCATGAACGGCGCCGGCGACAGGCCAAACAGGGCAATCGGCGCACCTTGGCGCGCGGTCACCAGACCCCATGAGTTCAGATTGTTAAAACCGACGCTGATCAAAATAATGCCGATCGCGGCCAGCACAGCCCCGACGGTATCGATCTTGATGCCAGGCTGGCGCTTAACCGGCTTGAGGCGGAAGCTGAGCGCCAACACAGCCAGCGAGACAACAAACAGCATCCCAAACGAATAGCGCCAGCTCAATACCGTGCCGAGAAAACCGGCGATGAGAAAGGCCAGCACACCGGAAACCGCCGGCGCTCCCGCCAAGAGACCCAAAGCGGCCTCCTGCTGCTTGCCTTGATAGTTGGCCGCGACCAGCACAACCAAGGTCGGCACCAGCGCCGCAGCGGCCAGCCCCGCGAGCGCCTGGGCACTGTTCATCATGCCCACATCCTGGCTGAGCGCCATGCTCCCCATCGCCACGCCATGGAGAAGCGCCGTCACCTGAAAGACGAGCCGCTCGCCAAATATCTTGCCCAGCTTGGCGCCCAGCATGACAAACGCGGCGACAAAGAGCGAATAGATGACAAGCGCCCCACCCACATCGGTCGCGGCGGCATCCAGGTCATAGACGATCGGGCCGATCGAGACCGGCAGAGCGTTGACGTTAAACCCCATCTGGATTTGCGCCAAGAGAATAATCGCCATCGGTAACCACGATGATTGTGTCGCCGCGATCGCGCTTGCGGCCCCTACAGGTTGTTTTGCCATCGTAGTTTGTCTCTCCATCTACTGTTTCAATTCGTCTACTGTTTCAATTCGTCGAGCTTCAACGAGGCCCTAGCCATCGGCAGGTTTTGATGCAAATAGATTGAGCCCTAATCGTTCGGACAAGAATTTGGCGACCAGTTGGCCCTTGACGCTGTTGCCGGCGCGGTCAAGCGGCGGGGCAAAGGTTCCCAGTCCACCCTTGCCGGGCGCTACCGTGACGATCCCGCCCCCGATGCCGCTCTTGCCGGGTAGCCCAATATCGTAGAGCCAGTCGCCGGATGTCTCATACAACCCGGCGGTTGCCATCACGGCCAACGTCCGCGTGCAATAGGCGGCGTGAATCACCTGTTCATGGGTCAGTGGATTCACACCGCCGCCCGCCAATGTCGCCCCCATCACCGCCAGGTCTTTGGCCGTCACATTGAGACAGCTTTGTCGCGTGTATAAATCAAGCGCTTCGAATGGGTCGCAATAGATGCGGCCATACCCCTGCAGAACGCGCGCAATGCCGTGATTGCGATGATTGGTGGCTGCCGCCGACGCATACACCTCTTCATTGAACGCAAGCGGACGCCCCGCGAAGCGCGCAAGCCCCTCCTGCAGAAACTCCCATTTGGCCTCGACCGTTGCCCCAGGCGCCAGGCTGGTGGTGGCGATCGCACCGGAATTGACCATTGGGTTCGTCAGTCGCTCAGGGTGCAGTTCAATCGCCATCACCGAGTTGAAGGGCAGCCCCGTCGCGTTCACCCCAACCTTGGCGCGTACTTCCTCTGCGCCCAACGCTTGGCAGACCAGCGCAAAGACAAAAGGCTTGGCCACGCTCATGATCGTGAACTCAACCTCGGCGTCGCCCGCAGCAAATATCTGACCGTGGATGCTGACCTCACAGATGCCAAACAGGTCGCGCGATACCTGTGCCAGCGCCGGATACACCTGCGAATTCCAACCCTCGCCGTTCGAACTGAAACGGGCATAGGCCTCGTCCACACGGCTTTGCACCTGTCTGGGCGGGGGCAATTCGCCGGTTGACACTGCTCCAAGGATCGCTTCATCGTCAAGTTGCGTATGCATCATTGGCCCTGCTACGATAAGCGCGGACAAACCAAAGCGGCTCCATGACGCCTCATGGAGAGCACCACCGATGCTCCACCTGCGCCCAACTGAGAAACAGCTACATCCTCCTGTCCAGGATAGGGCTAACTGCATCAAGTGACCAGGTACGAAATGTACTAGTCATGTACTAGGCGGCATCTGTGTTGTGATGCGTGGTCATAACGCCCGGCGATACTGCTGCCAAAGACCGGCGACAGTTACCCCCCAAACAAGACAGGTACTGAAACAGAACCGATAGAGGTCGTCTGGTACAATGAACTCATATTTGGCTCACATGAGGGTGTTCTCGTACTACCGCATTCTTGGCAAGGAGCTTGAGCAATGGCCGGATCCAAACCCGTCCCGACGACGTTGGCGCTCGTCCAGTTAATGGTCGACAATGGGGCAACCTACAGCGGCGAACTTCCCATCCACGATGTTGTGCATCTGGCCCTGGATCGCCTTCTGCCCCATTCCGTGCGTACCAATCATCGCCTCTCGGTCTATAAGGGCGCGGAGTTGATCTACCCGGACATGTTCCTCTACGAGATCATCGCCCACTATGGCGATGCGGACTTGCGCGTGGTCGCAGAGAAACTTGATCTGGCAGACACGCGACCCTTTACCAATTACGGCTTCGACCATCTGGCGCTGGCGTTTGAAGACCGCGCCCTGGCACGCCGCTTCTTCCACGAGGGGCTGGGGCTGCAGGTCGTGCGCGACGACGACCATCTCACAGTTGTCACCAGCGGCAACACAGCCCTCTTCCTCTTTGATTTCAATCCCGATGCGCCCTTGGCCCCACCCGCGCCCAGCCGCATCCACCACCTCGGCTTTGTCGTGGATGACCTGGAGGCTGCCGCCGCGCATCTTAAGCGCGATTTTCCCGAATTCCTGGGTGAATTTACTCTACTGGAGCGCGCCGAACGCTGGAGTCTCTACGGGCATGTCCAGATCGGCACGATCCGCTTCATGCTTCAACTGAGCGAGATCAAGCTGCGCTACCGCGGCCTCACCACGCCGGTGGCCCTCGCCGCGCAGAACGAGTTGTATGACTATGCCAGCCGAGACTATGGCGTGCGCCTAGGGTAGACTGCCCAGACGCATGGGGAGAAGATCGACCGGCCACAGGGAAACATCCCTGCGGCCGGTGGCTGCTATCTGAGGGGTGATTGGCCGAGGATTCGATGGTCTATCTATGACTACACGAATAGTGACGGGGTAGCTACGGGACTAACAGTGTGGGGCAATAGGTATTGCGCACCACCGCCGAACTGACGCTCCCCAACAGCGCCTCCGCCAGGTTATCCTGCCGTTGCGCTCGCGTCCCCATGATGATCAGGTCCGCACCATGGATCCGCACCGCATCCAAGATCGCCTGCGCCGCCGGCCCCTGGCGAATATCCGCCGTAGCGTTGATCCCCGCCTTGGTCAGCGCCTCCACCGCATCGGCGGCGACCTCCTCCGCCACCTTGGTGTACTGCGCGTTCAGTTCCCCAAAGCTCTCAGTCCATTCATAGACCGTGGGCGGCTCAAAGGCATGAACCACAATCACCTGTCCATCCGAACGCCGCGCCACATGCTCTGTAAAGACCAAGAGCCGCTCCACTGCCGGCGACCCATCTACCGCCATAATGATCGTCTTAAACATACTGCTCACTCCTGACTTCGTCTCGGCACTGATTTTGACAGCGTCTGCAGGCTGCCGTACCATGCCCACAGACCATCCACAGGCCGCTGTCCGGCCCATCCACAGAGGAGTTCGACCAATATGCTCTTTCGCACGCTTGGCCGCACCGGCGTCAAAGTCTCCCCGCTCTGCTTTGGCACGATGTCGTTCGGCGGCGACGCCGACGAGGCGACCTCTGCCGCCATGTTCAAACGCTGTCTCGACGCCGGCATCAACTTCTTCGACACCGCCAACTCCTACAGCGGCGGCCGCTCCGAACAGATCTTGGGCAAACTGATCGCAGGCATGCGCGACGACCTGGTGATCAACTCCAAAGTATGCTCCCCCATCGGCCCAGGTCTCAACGACCGCGGCCTGGCACGCCGCCACATCATGCGGCAGGTCGAAGCCAGCCTGCGCCGCCTCAACACCGACCGGCTGGACCTTTACTTCGTCCACCATTTCGATGCCGACACGCCCATGGAAGAGACGCTGCGCGCCCTCGGCGACCTCGTCACCCAAGGCAAAATCGTCTACCCCGCGGTCAGCAACTGGGCCGCCTGGCAGATCGCCAAAGCGTTGGGCATCTCTGAGCGCAACGCCTGGGCGCGCTTTGAATGCATCCAACCCATGTACAACCTGGCAAAACGCCAAGCGGAGGTCGAGATCCTCCCCCTGGCCGCCTCCGAAGGGCTGGGCGTGATCCCCTACAGCCCCATGGGCGGCGGGCTGCTCAGCGGCAAATATTCCGCCGCCGACAAACCCGCCGCGGGCCGGCTGGTGCAAAACGCCAACTACCGGCAGCGCTACGGCGACCCCCAATACTTTGAGATCGCCGAGCGCTTCACCCAGCACGCCCAGGAGCATAACCTGCATCCCGCCACGCTGGCCGTCGCTTGGGTGATGCACCATCCCGCCGTCACCGCGCCCATCATCGGCGCACGCAGCGTCGAGCAGTTGGAAGCCTCCTTGGCCGCGGCCGATGTGGAGATGACGCCAGAGTGGCGACAGGCTATCTCGGACCTGTCGTACACGCCGCCGCTTGCCACCGACCGCAGCGAAGAACGCCGCTAGACCGGCGCGCCACTAAGTCAGCATGCTACCTCGGCCAGGCGGCGGCCATCGCGTCCGCCGCCTGCTTAGTCCACACGCACATACTTCTGCAGCCGACCGTTGGCCTGCACCTCGCCCACATAGAGGTCGCCGCGCGAGTCCGCCCAGATGCCGTGCGGACAGGCGCGGAACTCGCCCGGCTTGTCGCTCTTGCGCTGACCACCCCACTGCGCCAGCAGGGTACGGTCGAAATCATAAATGCTCACCTGCTGGTCCAGTTCGGCGATATAAACTACATCCTCATCCGGTGCAAAGAAGATCGTGTCCGGATGCGCCAGGTCATCCCATTCGCTCAAATAGCTGCCCGCCAAGTCAAAAAACTGAATGCGCCGGTTTTCGCGATCGCACACCCAGACGCGGTCATAGCGGTCGACGCGCACGCAGTGCGATAACCCAAACTGGCCCGGCCCGCTGCCCCAACTCCCCCACGAGTTGAGCAGCGTGCCGTCCGGCGCGTAATGATGCACGCGCGCATTGCCATACCCGTCCGACACATAGAGGTCGCCGTTCGACGCCACCCCTAGGTCGGTCGGCAGCCGGAACGGATCGCCGTCTGCCGCGCCCTGTTGTCCGGGCGTGCCCAACGTCATCACCAACCGCCCCGACCGGTCAAACTTATACGCACAGTGCGTATTGCGCTCGGTACAATAGACGTTGTCGTCGCCGTCGATAAAGAGACCGTGCGCATCCTTGAGGATGTCTTGCCCCCACTCCTCCAAGAAGTTGCCGTCTCGGTCGAAGATCACCAGCGGATGCTCGCTGCGTGAATAGACAAAGACTCGGTCGCGCGAATCACAGGCGACCGCGGGGATCCATCCCCATTCCCACCCCGCCGGCAGCGTCGCCCATGTCTCGATCACCCGATAGCGATATTTACCGCTCCCAAACAGCATCCCTGCCCCCTTTGCTTGCATGGATGGCCGGCGCTGCTCAACGCCGCCAAATGGCCGAAATATCGTCGTGTGCTTCCCAACCCAGGATGCGTTTTACCTTCTCATTCGAGAACTTGCCATACGGACTATCCGCAAACACGTTGAAGACCTCGCAGCGCGACGGCAGTTGCGCCAATGGGATCTCCAGCCCATAGGCAAAGACCCGGCCCGCGTCCTGCCACGAGACGGCAAACGGCGCGACCTCCGCCTTGTGTTTGGGCTGCGCCGGGTCCACAAAGTTGTAGAACAGATAGGTCTGCACATACACATCATGGTGACGGCTGTATACCCGGCAGATCTCCTGGCCGAGCGATTTCGATAGGGCATAAAGGTTCGTGCCCGGCTGCGCCGGAACCTCCGGCCCAATGTCGAAATCAAACTGCTCATAGCTGGGGCCGGCGATCGTGAAGTGCGGCCCGGTGTTGATGACGCGCCGGATGCCATGCGCCACCGCCGCCTCCATCATGTTGTAGCAGCCCAGCGTGTTGACCTCAAAGGCCAGCTTGCGGTCCTGGCGCAGCACCGACAGATTGATGATCGCGTCCATCCCCGCCGCAGCCTCCATCACCTGTTTGGCGTCGGCGACATCCACCCTCCTGAACTCGCCCCGGAACTCCATCGGCGGCGGCGCGATATCCGTCACACGCAGGTCATAGTTCGCTTCCAGCGCGGGCGCCACATAGGGGCCTAACATGCCCGCTCCCCCCAAGATCAACACCTTCATGCCGCGCTCCCCTTGCCTGCTTCGCTGCCTGCCTCGATCGACGGTTGATTTGGCGCAAACCCCAGCCATTTCTTTGCATCGCGCAGCGGAAAGCGCGCGCCAGGGAACTCCCCCTGTATATGTACAACCACCCAACGCGGCGTCTGCGCGGTCAAAGCCTGGCGCACCGCCTGAACGAGATCGCTCGGCGCGAGGTCGGTTGCCGCCGGCTGCGCTCCATCGGCCGGCCTCCCCAGGCGCAGCGCCAGCCCGGGCAGCTTCAAGTCACGCGCAAATTCCCGGCAGACCATCTCGCCCAGATGCTTGCCCAACACCCTCGGCTCTGTAGAGGGCAGCGGTCGCCAGCGTTCTGTCACCATAAAATCGCTCGGATAGGGCGTCATCAGGTCCAGCGTGCTGAGGAAGACGACTCGCTTCACCCCTTCCTGCCCGGCGGCCAAGAGCAGGTTATAGGTGCAGCGCGTCATATAGTCGAGATAGCTCGCGCTCGATTCATCGGGCAGCGGCTCTGCGCAATGAACCACCACGTCGATCCCACGCACCAATAGATTTGTAGACAAATCATGTCCGAGGGGGGAAACGGCCAACGCGTCCACCCCGGCCACAGGCCGGCGCTCGGTGGCGCGCACATCGTGTTCGGCGGCCAAGCCGGGGATCAGGCATTGCGCCAGGCTCGAACCCGCCGAAGTCACCAGGATATGCATTTGATCTGCTCCGTGCTGTGCTGGACTAGGACCCAGGCGCTTGCCTGAGCCTAGTCTTGGGGTCCAATCAATACCAACTCTGCACCCAGCGCGTCGGCAGCAGGGATGGCCCAGGGCGCGGCCTCGGCCCCTTCACGCGCCAGCGCAATCTCGTGTTCGGCCAGGTAGTTTTGGGCGTGGTTCAGCGAATCCACCTGCAAGAACACCTGGTACAGCCCTTCCCCATTGTCGGCCAGGAAGCGGCCGGCCGCGCTGCTCGCCCGGGGGCAGAGTACGTCAACCGTGAAGTCACCCACTCGATAGGTGACACACGGCCCCGCATCGGTCTCATCCTCAAAATCGACGGGCAGGCCGATCTGCGTCTCGTAAAGATGGCGTGCGGCCGCGCCATCGCGCACGACCATCGACACGCCGCGCACATGCTGCGCGCCCAACGGGTGCCGGCCAGGGCGCTCGAACGCGAGTCGCTCGCCGTCATCCATCCCCCACTGGATGAAAAACGGCCAGGGCCGCCGCCATGCGCTGCCGCCCGGCGCCAAGAGCCGCCAGCGCAGCACCACCCCATCGGGCCGCTGCCGCTGCATATCATAGGGGCCGGTCGCCTCCAGCCCCGTGCGCGCCAAGCGCGCGGCCAGCCCGTCGATGTCGTCGGTCGCCAGGGCAAAGCCGAGCATCCCGCCCTCGTGCGTCGTCAAATACTCTGCCAGCGCCTCGCGGCTCGTTCCCGCCGCACGCACCTCTTCCCGGTCATAGATACCCAGAAGCTCCAGGTAATCCAGCCCGAAGCGGATGATCCGGTTCTCGGTCCCCATCCCGGTGTGTCGCCCACCGGGATAGACCTCAAACCCCAATGACTCCGAAAAAAGCCGCTGCGCCTGCGCCAGATCGCGCGCCGCAATCACGGCATGGTCAAAACGAGTGATCATGATCCTATCCTGTCCCCATCACCTCACGCGTATAGCCGAACAGGGCAGGCGCGCCGCCTGTATGCACAAAGAGCACCGGGCTTTGCTTGTCCAAGACCCCCTGGCGCACCGCGGCGATCAGCGCTGCCATTGCCTTGCTGGTGTAGACTGGGTCCAACAAGATCCCTTCAGTCTTAGCCACCAGATGCAGTGCATCGATGCCTTCGCCGCTTGGGATGCCATAGCGCTCGCCTACCCAACTATCGTCGTTGTCAAAGTCACGCTCGCCCAGGCGCAGATCGATGCCCAGCCGCCGCACCGCCTGGTTGGCGATGCGCGCCATGTTTTGCGTTCGCTCCGGCACACCCTGAAACGGGCTGATGCCGCGCACCTGGATCGGGCTGCGCAGGTAGGCAAACCCCATCACCAGCCCGGCCTGCGTCGTATCCAGCGCCGAGACATACGCATACTCGGGGTCGATGCCCCGCTCGCGGCACTGCTGCACAATTTCGAGCGCCACCTCAGCATAGGCAATTGCATCCAGGTCGATCGCCTCCTCTTGGCGTGGCACATAGACCTTCTTGCCCGCCTGGCGCAGTTCCTCGGCTTTGGCCTGCAGCGCCTCGCCTTGACGCCGGCGATTATTGTCCTCCAGCACCGTCACCTTGGCCCCAAACAGCCGCTGAAGAAAGGCGTTGCCCTGCACCTCATGCTTGTCGATCTCCCGGTGCGGCGCCACCACCAGATACAGTTCCAGCCCCAGTTTGGCACACGCCGCCGCCATCTGCCGGCAGTAGTTGGACTGCACCGCCGCGCCGGTGACAACCACCTCGGCCCCCTGCGCCTTGGCGTCCGCCAAGGAAAACTCCAACATGCGTGTCTTGTTACCGCCAAACGCCAGACCGGTCAGATCATCCCGCTTGATATAGATCGGCGGGCCGCCCAATGCCGCGCTCAAACGCGGCATCGCCTCCAGCGGGGTTGGCCGCACCGATGCCAGATGAACTCGATCCAGCTTCGCCAATACGGCTTCTAATGACTGTTCACGTTCCAGACTCATGGTCGCTTGCGCTCCTCGCATCAGCGCCGGGCTGCCCCGAAAAAGGGTCCGCACCCTGCGCTCATCATGCGTTGATTCATGCTTTGACGCAGTTTTTTGAAATGGCAATCGCGTCTGAACAGATGCATCCAGGTGATAAAGCGTGAAACGCGAGCAGAGGTCGCCCGCGTTTCACGCTTCAAGCTCACAATCGCCCGATGAGCCGGCTCATCGTCGCTGCATCTGAGGCCGCAACCTCACGAATTTCCAAGCATCGCCGCCGTGACCTTGGCAGGCGACATCGGCAGCTCCTGCATACGCATGCCCGTGGCGCGGTAGATGGCATTGGCCAGCGCCGCAGCCGGCGGCACGATCGGCACCTCGCCCACACCGCGCACGCCGTAGGGGTGAGTGGGGTTGGGCACTTCAACCATCACCGTGTCGATCATGGGCAGGTCTAAGGCCGTAGGCATCCGGTAGTCGAGCAGCGACGCGTTCATCAACTGGCCCTTGTCGTTGTACCAGTATTCCTCATTCAAGGCCCAGCCGACGCCCTGCGCCACGCCGCCATGGATCTGCCCTTCGACATAGGCCGGGTGGATCGCCGTACCCACATCCTGCACCGCGGTATAGCGCAAGATGCTCACCTTGCCCGTCTCCGGGTCGACCTCGACGTCCACAATGTGTGTGCCAAAGGCGGGGCCTGCCCCCTTGGGCCTCATCGACACACTGGCCGAGATCGGGTCATAGTCCTTGGCCAAGGCCACAGCCGCCTCTTTGAAGGTCATCCGGTGACCGTTGGCGACAAACGCCCCCTGCTCAAATGTAACCTGACCCGGCTCCACCTCCCAGTAGTCGGCCAGCATACCCTGCACCTTCTCGCGCAGCGCCAGCCCCAGCGTGTAGGTCGACCAACCGATCTTAAAGGTCACGCTGCTCCCGCCGGTGCCGCCGGTGATCCCGACCGTGTCCGTGTCGCCAAGCCGCGGGGTCACATCCTCGGCGGCGATACCCAGCGTCTCGGCCAACATCATCGCCGCAGAAGCACGCGTGCCGCCGATATCGGTCGACCCCTCCAACAGATTGACCGTTCCATCCGGGTTGACGTTGGCGCTCACACTGGTTTGGTTCGAGCCGTTGAACCAGAAGCCCGAGGCCACACCGCGCCCGCGATGCTTGCCTTCCAGCGGCGTCTTGTAGTGCGCGCTGTTGATCGCCGCCTCGACCGTCTCCAGAAAACCGATCCGGCTGTAGACAGGACCATCGGCGCGGCGATCGCCTTCGACGACGGCGTTGCGGCGGCGGAACTCCAGCGGGTCGATCCCCAGCTTTTCGGCCACTTCGTCGATCACCGCCTCCGACGCAAAGGCCGCGTTCGTCCCCCCGGGCGCGCGGTAGGCCGCGGTCTGCGGCTTGTTGACAACCACGTCATAGCCGTCAATCTGCACATTCTCAAGCCGGTAAGGGGCTAGGATCACGCCCGCCGCCGCACCCACGGGCGAGCCGGGAAATGCACCTGCCTCATAGATCAGCTCGGCCTGCGCCGCCGTGATCTTGCCGTCCTTGGTCGCACCGATCTTGACCTTGATGTACCCGCCCGAGGTCGGGCCGGTCCCCTTCAGGACCTCCGTGCGCGACAGCGCCAGCTTGACAGGACGCCCGCCTCCCTTGCGAGAAAGCAGCGCCGCCGGTGCATCGGTGTAGGCCGTGAACTTACCGCCAAAGCCGCCCCCGATCTCCAACGGGAGCACCCGCACTTTGGAGACAGGCAGCCCCAGCAGCTCCGATACCTGGTTGCGAATATCCCATGGCCCTTGGGTCGAAGTGTAGACGTCGATACGGCCGTCATGCGTGTACTGCACCGTGGACGATTGCGGCTCAATATAACCCTGGTGCACCATCGACGTCTTGAATTCGCGCTCGACCACGACGTCCGCCGCGGCAAACCCAGCCTCCAGGTCGCCGCGCTGGTGGCGAAAATGCGCCGCCACGTTCGTGGGGCGGGTTCCCTTCTTACCCAGTTCCTCCATGCGCAGGTCGTCCAGGAGCACCGGCGCGTCCGCCTTCATGGCCTCCTTGACATCCATCACCGGCGGCAGCAGCTCGTAGTCTACCTTGATCAAGGCCAAGGCTTCCTCGGCCACATGCGGGCTGACCGCAGCCACCGCGGCCACCGCATGCCCATCATAGAGCACCTTGTCTCGGGCCAGGATATTGGCAGCCAAATACTTCAGGTTGACCGCATCTTCGCCCATCTCCTCGATCCGGTCCTCTACCTCCGCCATATCCTTCGAAGTCACAACCGCATACACCCCCGGATAGGCTTCGGCGGCGCCGGTGTCAATCGAGCGGATGCGAGCATGCGCATGGGTACTGCGCAGAATCTTGGCATACAGCACATCGCTCAGATGCGTGTCGTTCGCATATTTCGCGCGGCCGGTTACCTTATCCACGCCGTCATGACGAATCGGACGCGTGCCGATGACCTTGTACGGTTGTCCGCTCGATTGAAGCGTCGACTGGGTCATGAATCTTGCCTCCCTAGTAAGTCTGGTCGATAGATCGAGTTCAACATGTGCCTATGCGGCGGTGAGGTCTACTGCGCGCGGGATGACCGCCGAGTGTGTGGTCTGAGCAGCCCCTAGACTGTAGCACATCTTTGGCAATAGCGAAAACATATTCTGCCGGCAATACGTTTATCCGGCCCCTGCGCGGTGTGCGCCGCGGATCGAGCGGCGCCCCCGTACGGACGCGATCTATTGTGTCCGTACGGGAGTACGGGGATGCCATTGTGCTATACTACCAACAGCACCGCGCATCCACCGTCCGCCATCCCAACCACGGAGCGACCGCATGTCTGCCCCAATGCCCATCCGCCGCCTGGGCCGTACGGGCCTGCAAGTCTCGGCCCTCAGCCTGGGCACCGTCGAACTAGGCCTTGATTACGGCATCGCCACGCCGGGCCACTTTGGCCGCCCTGCCGAGCCAGACGCCATCCATTTGGTCCATACCGCGCTGGCCGCCGGCATCAACTTCGTCGACACCGCCAGGGCCTATGGCAGCAGCGAGGCCGTGCTGGGCAAGGCCCTCGCCGGACGCCGCCACGACGTCATCCTCGCCAGCAAAGTCTCGACACAAGGTCCCGGCGGTACTGACCTCACACCTGCCGACCTGCGTCGCCAGATGTTGGCCTCGCTAGACGCCAGCCTGCAAACGCTCCAAACCGACTATCTCGATATCTGGCAGGTTCACAACGTCGACCGGGCCACGCTCGCCGCCGCCGATACCCTGACCGATGTCTTTGACCACGCCCGCCGCAGCGGCAAGATCCGCTGGAGCGGCGGCTCGTTCTATGGCGATACGCTGCCGCTGGCCGCGCTCCAGACAGACCTGTTCGACGTGATGCAGGTCACCTACTCCGTTCTCGACCAGCGTCTGGCCGACGCCTTCTTCCCTGTCGCCGCGGCCAAGGATGTCGGCGTCCTGGTGCGCTCGGTTCTGCTCAAAGGCGTGCTGACCGACCGCGCCGACCATCTGCCGCCCCATCTGGAAGCGCTGCGCCGCCGCTCGCAAGCCTTCCGCACGCTGGCAGCCGAATCCGGCCTGGCCGCCACCCCTGCGCAAGTCGCCATTGCCTTTGCCTTGGCCCAGCCCGCCATCCACACCGTCCTGATCGGCGTGCGCACGGTCGAGGAGTTGGCCGACAACCTGCCCGCCACTGCAATCCAGATCCCTGAACCCTTGCAGCGCCAACTGGCCGCCCTGCGGCTCGACGACCCCGACCTGCTCAACCCGGCGACTTGGGGCATCCCCTAACGCACATCCTCAAAACGCCTTGGAGACATTGCGCCCAATAGGGGAATACTGCTCTAGCTCATAGACAACGCCGTTAGCAGGAGCGGAATCGTCCGACAGCCAGTATGCAATATGCGCTGCCGCTTCCTCCGGCGCAAGTAACCTGCCGATCGGCGCGAAGAGGCGCGGCACGTTTTTCTCCCAACCTGGAGCCAGACCCTCGCGCTGCTTCAGCGCAATCTCGTTGGGCGTGGCGACCCAACCCAGACTCAACTGGTTGATGCGGATCCGCTCGGCAGCCAGCGCGTTCGCCAGGTTGCGCGTCAGCGTGGTCAGCCCGCCCTTGCTGATCGAATAGGCCAGCAGGTTCTCTTCGCCTGCCAGCCCATTGATCGAACCGATATTGACCACCACACCACGCCCGTGCTTGCGGAACTCGGGCACAGCCGCCCGGATAATCAACAGCGGCGCACGCAGGTTCACTGCGATCATGCGATCAAAAAAGGCAGTGTCGGTGCTCTCCAGATTGCTGCGCGTGGTCAGCGCCGCATTGTTCACCACGCCGTCCAGCCGGCCAAACTGCTCAATCGTGGCTGCCACCAACCGCGCACAGCCGGCTGGTTCGCCCAAGTCGCAAATGGTATAGCGCGCAGCCGCACCAAGATCAGCGCATACCGCCTGCGCCCGTTCCTCCTGCCGTCCATGCACCATCACCTGCGCGCCCTCGGCCACACAGCGCCGCGCCGCGGCTTCCCCCACGCCTGTGGTGGAGCCTGTCACCAAGATCACCCGGTCACATAGTCGTTGTTCCATGGGTCAGCCTGCCTGCACGGCGAAAGAGGCAAACCCAGCCTCCTGCCACACCTGATCGACGGCAGCCGCCGTGGCCTTCACCGCCGCGTCCGGAGCCATCTCGCGCACACGCCGGCTAAACGGCTCCGCCGTCACCGGCCCGTCATAGCCGATCGCCTGCAGCGCCTGTAGAAAACCGGCCAGGTCCAGCACACCTGTCTCGCCGGGCAGAGCGCGCACCTGGTCCAGTTGCTCGTCCACCGGCACACCCGCCGGCGCGTCGTTGATATGCACCACGACTACATCCTCGTTGCGCAGTTCGGCCACCTGGTCATTACTTCCATGCGAGGTGTAGAGATGCCAGATGTCGAGTAGCAGCCCCACGTTGCCGGTGTTCATGGCCGCGCCCAACGCCAGCATCCCCTCCAGCGTGTAGACAAAGCGGTGCTTGAAGCGCGTGCGCAGCGTCTTGGGGCCGATAAACTCCAGCCCCAGCCGGATGCCGTGGTCGGCCAAAATCTGCGCCGCCGGCCCCAGCCGCGCCACATGAAAGCGGAAGTTCTCCAGGAAGTCCCGCTCGTCGCTGCCCGGCAGCAGCCAGGTAGCCGTGCGCGCACAGCCCAACGCCGCCGCTACCTGTGCCTGATCCGGCAGCGCCGCCAGTCCATCATGCCAGACCGCCTCGTCCTTGCGAAACTCCACCGGAAAGCCAAACGAGCCGGGCCGCACTTGCGCCCGCTCAAACAGATCCTTCACATAGCCCGCACTGTGCGCCTTGGCGAGTTCGGCGGCTTCGACGATCGAAAAATCAATCCCGCCAAAACCGTTCCGCTGCGCATACTCGATTGTCTGCGACAGGTCGGCGCGGACTCCGATCGCGCCCGCGTTCAAATTGGCAAACATTGCGCTCTTTTCTCTCTAGCAGCGAGTTTGATCAGCGTGCCGCTGCGTGGGCGAGTTCAGGTTCAGAAGATGCCGACAACTGCCACGGGCTGGTCATGTTGCCCTGTGCGCCAAAGGCCAGCGGCACTTCATCCACCGCACGCAGCCGCGGGTGGTCGGCCACCGCCTGGCGCAAGCTGGGGCTGACCCACAGCGTATCCAACGTCAGCGTGTCGCGGATAAAGACCATGCGCGCCGTCTCCCAAGTCTGCGCGCAGCCGCGCACCGCCACCTGCAGCGCACGCCGGTCGTCGGCCATCGTAATCGGCAGGCTCACCCGGAACATACCAAAGATGCCCGACGTCGCCGCGTTGGTATAAGTCGCTACCCAGTCGACCTTTTCGGCCACGCGCGCCGTGGTAAGGTTGGCCAACCCCAGTCCCGCCACGTTGCCGTGCGTCTCCTCGGTCAGGTCCAGCACCGCGATCACCGCAATATCGATCGTGCCGAAATGCTCCGGCTGCCGCGGGATCATCAAGCGGCTGATAATGTTGGTGTCCATGCCGGTGCCGCTGATATTCTTGCCCAACTGCCGCACCACCAGCACGTCGATCTCCGGGAAGGGCAGGCTTGCCATCAGCGACTTCGCCCGCTCCAGACAGGCCGCTTCTTTGGCCGTCCCCACCTCGTCCGCAGCCAGCCCGACGATCTCCGCCGTCTCGTCATAGGCGTTTTCAATCGGGCAGATCGCGCCCCGGAAGTTGGTATTGGCCGCATAGATCGGGGCCGCCGGCTCCAGATAGCGCTGGAAGTTCGCTCCCCCGCCGGCGTGCATCAGCGCCGCGCCATGCTGCTTGCCCAACCCAATCACGCACATCTTGGACGGGCCGCTCTCCAGATGGCTGCGAAAATCGGTGTGCGGCTTGATCCGGCTGACCAAGATCGTGTGGTCCGCTGCCATCGAGTCCAAGCCTTGATAGAGCGGCGGGCCGCTGGGGATGCGCCCAATCTCCTTGACCTCCATCGTCGCCCGGATCTCGACGCCGATGCCGGCCTCCGTCACGCCCAGTTCCGCCAGCATCTCTTTCTGCCCCTCAGCCGTCGCCCCACCGTGGCTGCCCATCGCCGGCACGACATAGGGTTTCAACCCGGCCTCCTGCAGCCGTTCCACCGCGGCACGCACGATGATCGGCAGGTTGGCGATCCCGCGGCTGCCCGCGCCCACCGCCACGCTCTCCCCGGCCTGCATCCGCCCCAGAATGCCCGATTCCTCCAGCGCCTTGCGCGTCGCCGCCCGCAAATCGTCGACCTTAGGCGCGTCAAACCGCTGCTCCACCACCAAAAGCTTTTCCGGCAGCGGGGCCGGAAACTCAAGCTGCTGGATCTGCTCGATCAATTTCATGATATCTCCCTCGTTCTTCGCCGCCGGGCGCTTCCCCAGCGGGCGCACTTACGCTTTGACGCGGCGCACGATCTCCCGCAGGATGCCTTCAAAGTCGTCGCTCGCCGCACGAAACTCGCTGCCGCTGATCACCAGCGGCGCGCCAAAAACCACAATCTTGGCTCCCATCGCCAACGTCTGCAACGCCTGTTCGACCGTCAGCCCGCCCACCGCCTGTACCGGGATCTTGACCGCATCCAACACGGCGGGCAGATCGTCCAGCGGGCTTAACCCTGGGATCATATTGCGCTCGTCAAAGCCCGTATGCACGATGATGTAGTCGACGCCCAGCGCCTCGGCCTCGCGCGCCCGTTTCGGTTTGTCGGGGCAGAGCATGACATCACACATCACCTGCCCCCCATAGCGCCGCGCCATCTTCACCTGCTCGATGATACTGGCGTCGTGCGCTTGCCCCATCACCACCGTCATGGTCGCCCCGGCCTTAAACATCATCTCGGCCTCCAGCCCCGCGCCGTCCATCGTCTTCAGATCCGCCACCACCGGCGTACCCGGATAGGCCGCGCGCAGCGCGCGCACGCCGCGCAGCCCTTCCGCCAGGATCAACGGCGTCCCCGCCTCCAACCAGTCCACGCCGGCGCGCATGGCCGCATGGGCCAGTTCCAGCGCCTCGTCAACCGTGGTAACATCCAACGAAATCTGAATGATCGGTGCATCCCCCATAGCTGCGATCCCTTCTTTGAATTGGGCGATGGCTGAATGGGATAGAGTCTAGTCTGCCAGCCGCAACACCGATTTGACGCTCGCGCCCTCCTCCATCTTGGTGAACGCCTCCTCCCAATCGGCCAGCGGATAGACGCCGCCGATCACCGGCTCCAGGTTCACTTGTCCCGTCGCCAGCAGCGTCAGCACCCGCTCCCAGGTCGGGTAGGTGTGGCTAAACGACCCTTGCAGCGTCACCGCCTTGCCGACCAGCGGGTCGAGGCTGAAGTCAAGCGGCTGCGGCCCCCAGCCGATCTTGGTGATCCGCCCGTTGGGGCGCACCAGCTCCATCGACTGCTTGAGCGCGCGGCTCACGCCCGTGCAGTCCACGACCAGATCGGCCCCAAACCCGTCGCCCAGCCCTTGTACCAGCTTGGCCGCACCCTCACGCTGCACGTTGACCGTATAGTGCGCCCCCAGTTCGGCGGCCACCTCCAGCCGGTGCTTGTCCACATCCGTGCCCAGCATCACAATCGTGCCCGCCCCACGCAGCCGCACGATCTGCAGCGCCATGATCCCGATCGGCCCCGGTCCCTGGATCACCACCAGGTCGCCCGGCTTCATCAAGGTCTTTTCGACCAGCGCGTTATAGGCCACGCAGATCGGCTCGGTCAGCGCGGCATGCTCAAAGGGAACATTATCAGGAATGCGATGCAGAATCTGCGGCCGCGCCACGACATAGCGCGTAAACGCGCCGTCCGCCAGCGCGCCATAGCCCAGCCGGTGGGGGCACAGGTTGTAATTTCCGCTCAGACAGTAGACACACTGCCCGCATACTTCCGCAGCCGTCTCGCAGGCCACACGGTCGCCCACCTGGAACCCGCTCACCGCGCCGCCCACCTGGGATATGACGCCGCAGAACTCATGCCCCAGGATCAACGGCTCCTTGATCGCCCAACTCTGATGCTCGCGCCACATGTGCAGGTCGCTGCCGCACACGCCCGCGGCCCTCACCTCGATCAGCACACGATCCGGCGGCAGCGTCGGTTCGGCAACATCGCGGACCTCGACATCGCCGTTGCGCCGGCCATACTTCACCAATGCTTGCACGGTCGTTCCTCCTTCGTTGGGTTGCGTCGCCGCTTCAGTTACCGGTTGAGTCACCGTGCGGCCATGTACGACCCAAACGGCAGCAATGTATTGGTAGGAGATGAATCCAAATGGATGAAAATCGCTGTGGTTCTCCCTTGCATCGTTCCATCATTCGGCAGATTTGTCAAAGTGCATCCCCGGATCGCATAGCCGCGCCTGTCTGTCATCGCTGCGCGCAGCCGCCTCCGGGAAATTTGAAAAGTGTTTGACACACCTTTCAAACGTGCTATCATAGAAAGCGACCGTTCTCTGCGTCTGCTCACACACGTTGGCTAACCCTCGACCGTGGGCGACTCTGAAACAGCCTTCCAGCCGCCTGCGTTTCGAGTCTCAGCACAGCACGGCCGGGTCATAGCGCCCTTAAGACGTGCCCCTCCGTGCTGGCAGCACCTAATTCGCTGATGTTTACCGTAAAAAGGAGATGTCAGGTATGAACGACAGATTCTCACGGCGACGTTTCCTGCAGATCGCCGGGCTGACTGCCGGAGCCGCAGTCTTGGCCGGCTGTCCCGCGCCGGTCGCGCCGCCCCAAGCCGGGACCGGGGCCGCCGCCGGCGGTGAGGCGGCAGCGCCCGCCGCCGAAGGTGTGACGATGGAAGCCTGGTCCCAGATGACCGGTGTGGCCCAAGAGTCTATCCTGGGGATCATCGAGAATTACAACG
This sequence comes from Caldilineaceae bacterium, assembly GCA_020845455.1. GTDB lineage: Bacteria > Chloroflexota > Anaerolineae > Caldilineales > Caldilineaceae > QEUY01. The sequence continues at coordinate 18,514 of JADLFO010000099.1, read as the reverse complement.
CCCAAAATACCATGGGCAACACCGTCGAGTTTGTCTACATCGCTCAGACACAAGGCAGCCAATCCGACGAGAAGCTGCTCACGGCCATCGCCGGCGGCAATCCACCGCCGCTGCACTACGCCGACCGCTTCACCGTGCCGCAGTTCGCCCAGCAAGGCTTCTTCACGAATATTAGGGAGCAGGCGGATGCGGCAGGCGTATCAGAAGCAGATTACTACCCGTTTGCCTGGGCCGAGACGGTCTACAAGGACGGCATCTATGCCCTCTCCTTTGACACCGATACCCGCGCCCTCTGGTACAACAAGGACATCATGGCGGAGGCCGGTCTCGACCCTGAGGCGCCGCCCACAACCCTCGACGAGTTGCGCGCTGCCACCGAGGCGCTCACTGTGCGCGACAGCAACGGGCGTATCACCCGCTACGGCTTCAACCCGTTGATGGACCAAGCCTGGTTCTATACCTGGGGCTTTGACTTCCAGGGTGAGTTCCAGGACCCCGAGACCAAGCGCATTACCTTCGCCCACCCGAACAACATCCAGGCAGCCGAGTTCGTCAAGTCGTTCGTCGAAGAGATCGGCGTCGAAGATGTTGATGCCATGATCACGGCGTGTATGGGCACCGCCTGTAACGACGCCAACGATTACTTCTGGACCGGCCAAACCGCCATGACGTGCAGCGGCAACTGGAAGGTCGCCCAGGCCCATCGCTACAAACCCGACACCAACTACGGCGTCGTTCCCATGCCCGGCCCCGATGGCCCCGCGCCCTATGCCAGTTGGGCCGGCGGCTGGAGTTGGGCCATTCCCATGGGCTACGCCAATGTCGAGGCCGCGTTTGACGCCCTGTCGTACTTCTGCGGTCCCGAAGGCCAGCTCAAGTACAATAAGGATACCTTCCACATCCCGACCAATATCAAGGCTTCCGAAGACCCATTCTTCCGCGAAGACCCGCTCCACTCGGTCTTTATGGACCTGCTGCCTGTCTCCCATACCCGCCCGCCCATTCCCTTGGGCAGCATGTTGTGGGATCTGCAGTTCAAGGCCCACCGCGACGAGATTCCGCATGGGCTAAAGACGCCAGAGCAAGCCCTGACCGACATCGACAATACCATCAACAAGGAACTCGAAGCTATCGGCTTCTTTGCGTAATGCACGCATCGTCAGGCCTTGCGTCTACTCAGTAACCCTTCGTTTTTTGTGCGTGGGGAGGGGGTCCCCTTCCCACGCACGCTACCGGAGACCCTGTATGGCCAGTATTGCCCCGTCCGCGCCGCAACGTACCCGACTCTCACCGCGCACGCGCCATACCATTAACGGGCTGCTCTTCGCCTCGCCATGGCTGATCGGGTTGACCGTCTTCTGGATCTATCCCACGCTCGCCTCCGCCTACTACAGTTTCACCAAGTTCAACGGCGTACAGAATCCTGAGTGGATTGGCGTTGCCAACTACGTCGAACTGTTCACCAACGACTCCAACTTCTGGGATGCGGTCTATAACACCCTCTATTTTGCCGTGGTATCGATCCCGCTCGCCATTCTCTTTGCCTTTGCCCTGGCCTTGATGCTCAACGCCAAGATCCATGGCCAGGTGGTTTACCGCACGATCTATTTTCTGCCGACACTTGTACCGGAGGTCGCGCTGGCGCTTGTGTGGGTCTACCTTTTCACACCCGGTACAGGGCTGGTGAACCGCCCTTTCGATTGGCTGGGCATCCGCGGGCCTTGTTGGCTTTCCTGCCCCGCCTGGTCTCGGCAGACCATCGTCTTACTGGCGCTCTGGATCATTGGCCAGCAGATCGTGCTCTATTTGGCCGGCCTGCAAGATGTGCCGCAAGACCTATATGACGCGGCGGATGTCGACGGCGCCAATTTCTGGCACAAGTTCCGCAACGTCACCGTGCCAATCATGACCCCGGTCATCTTCTTTCACCTTGTCACCTCGGTGATCGGCGCGCTCCAATTCTTCACCGTGCCCTACATCATGACCGGAGGCACCGGCTTCCCTGCGAACAGCACGCTCTTCTACTCAATCTATATGTACAAGAACGGCTTCCAGTATTTCAAAATGGGCTATGCCTCGGCCATGGCGTGGCTGCTCTTCATCGTGACACTGATTGTCACCTTGATTATCTTCCGCACCGCCCGGTTGTGGGTCTTTTACTCAGGCGGCGAGCAAGGCTAAGGGAGAATGAACGCCCCATGGCTGTCAAAACGCAACAAGCAGTAACCACGGCAACTCCTCACAAACGACCCTGGCTCAGCAAACGCATCAAAAGCGTGCTAAAGCAGACCCTGATCCACATGGCCCTGCTGCCCGCCGCGTTTGTTTTTATGCTGCCCTTTCTGTGGATGCTCTCGACCTCGCTCAAGCCTGATGAACAGCTCTATGCCTATCCACCCGTCTGGATACCCAACCCGGTCGAGTGGGCGAACTACCCAAACACGGTCACCTATATCCCCTTCTTCCGCTATATGGGGAACACGCTGACCATCGCCGCATTTGCCACCGTGGGCGCACTCATCTCCTGTTCCATGGTGGCCTATAGCCTGGCGCGAATCCCATGGCCTGGGCGCAATGTGCTCTTCATCGCGACCGTGGCCACCCTCATGCTGCCCTTCCAAGTGACGCTGATTCCACTCTTCATCATCTTCCGCCAGCTTGGCTGGGTCGGCGATTTCCGCCCGCTGATCATTCCCCACTTCTTCGGGGGGGCGCTCTATATCTTCCTGCTGCGCCAGTTCTTCATGACCATCCCGATGGAGCTGTCCGAGGCAGCCCGCATCGACGGAGCGAACGAGTTTCGCATCTATCGTTCGATCATCTTGCCGTTGGCCAAACCCGCCCTTGCCACCGTCGCCATCTTTGAGTTCATCGCCCGCTGGCGAGATTATCTCGGCCCATTGATCTATCTGAGCGACCAGGACCTCTACACGCTGTCGCTGGGGCTGCATCTGTACAGTTCCCAGTACGGCCGCGAATGGGGTCTCTTGATGGCCGCATCCGTTTTGATCACGCTGCCGATCATCGTCTTGTTCTTCTCGCTGCAAAAGATTTTTGTCCAGGGCATCACCCTGACCGGCATCAAGGGGTAGCTCTTCAGCCCGGCCGCCCACGCGGGACAGCCGAGATAGGCGGCCCGATTGCGCGTTCAGCCATTCCACGCCGCCACCATAGCGGCAGCCTGCCATCCAACCAGGCCTATGCGGGCCTCTAGAAGCACAGTTCCATGAAACTTGGGATCGACCTGTTTAGCCTGCGCTTTAATGACTGGGACCCCTTTCAACACCTAGAGTACGCCCACCGCATCGGCGTCGACGTGGTGCATTTCTCCGAACTCAACCCCGTTAGGCCGCTCGATAGCGGCTACCTGGCCGAACTGAAACAGACTGCCGACCGCCTCGGTCTGCAGATCGAAGTGGGGATGCGCTCGATCTGCCCGACCTCCACCTCCTTCGAGGCCCGCGCCGGCAGCGCCGCCGAACAACTGGCGCGCATGATCGAGATCGCCGCCCAGGTCGGCTCTCCCGCCGTGCGCTGCTTCCTGGGGTCCAACGCCGACCGGCGCACCGCGCTCCCCTTATCCGGCCACATCGCCGCCACCGTCGAGACCTGCCGCGCCGTGCGTGACCTCGCCCTGGAGCGCGGCGTCAAAATCGCCGTCGAGAACCACGCCGGCGACATGCAGGGCCGCGAACTGGCCGCGCTGATCGAACAGGCCGGCCCCGACTATGTGGGCGCCTGCATCGACGCAGGCAACCCGCTTTGGGTCGCCGAAAGCCCTTTCACGACCCTGGAACACCTGGCCCCCTACGTCGTGATGAGCCATGTCCGTGACACCGCGGTCTCGCCGCACCCCAGCGGCGCCATGGCCCAATGGGTCGCCATGGGCGACGGCTCCGTCGACATCGCCGCCTGGTCGCGCCGCTATCAAGAACTCTGTCCGAATACCAACTTCACCCTCGAGATCATCACCACACTGCCGCCCAAGGTGCTCAACTACCTCGACCCGGACTTCTGGTCCGTCTATCCCGACACCCCCGCCCACGAATTCGCCCGTTTCCTCGCCCTTGTGCATACAGGGCGGCCCTACACAGAGCCTGCCCTGACCGCCGACTGGGGCGATCTGACGCCCGAACTGCGCGCCGCCCTGGCCGTCGAACAGCAGCGCCGGCTTGAAAAGAGCGTTCGCTACTGCCGCGAGGTGTTGGGCATCTAGGCACGGTTGTAACAAGTCAGGTTAGATTCAGGCAGGCGGCATGGCCGCCGGTTTGCGCGATGTGCAACTCCGCGCAGAGAATGTTACACTTCACTGCACAGGCGCGCCCTTGCCGCCGAGCGCGTCACTGCACGCCGTCGCCGGCGGGGCTAAAGTCCGGCTGAAGTCCCTGCCTACAACCCGACGAATGAACGGGTGCGGGCGAGCTTTGATTGGGGCGAACATGCGCCGTTCAGCCGGGTCATCCCGGTCCACTTCGACGGCGAGGTCGTCGCAGCGCCGCTCCCCATGATAGACGGGCAGCGCCACGTCGAACTTGCCAGAAAGAAGATTCTCACGCTTCGCTTCGAAACCTAGCCAGACGCTACGATCTATGCAGCCAACACCTGTCCGGCGCACCATTTGCGCCCGCATCCCGACACCGGAAGGCGAGTACCAACTCTGCCACTATGTCGACGAGCGCAATCAAAAGGAGCACCTTGCCCTCATGATGGGGGATGTGACCGGCCAAGACGGAGTGCTGGTACGGGTCCATTCTGAATGTTTCACCGGCGACGTGCTTGGCTCGCAGCGCTGCGACTGCGGTGAGCAGTTGCACCGCGCCATGCGCCTCATCGCCCAGGAGGGCGCGGGCATCATCCTCTATCTGCGCCAAGAGGGCCGGGGCATCGGGCTGGAGCAAAAGCTGCGCGCCTACAACTTGCAGGACCAGGGCTACGACACAGTAGACGCCAATCTGATGCTGGGTCATCAAGCGGACGAACGGGAATACTCCGCCGCTGCCGCCATGTTGCGCGACCTAGAAGTGCGCTCCATCCGCTTGATGACCAATAACCCAGACAAGATCGACCGGCTCACCGGTCTGGGCATCGTCATCGTCAACCGCATCGCGTTGGAACCGACTGTCACCCGCGACAACGCCGCCTATCTGGCGACCAAGGCGCAGCGCATGCGCCATCTGCTGAACCTCCCCATGCTTGCTGACGGCGCTGCCTCGCTCGACGTTGCGCTGCCCAGCCAGGTCGCAGGCCAAATCGAATCACTCCGCCAGCGTGCCGCAGCCCATTTTCGACAACACAGACGGCCGTTCGTCACCCTCAGCTATGCCCAGTCGCTTGATGGGACGGTCGGCGCCCAGGAGGGCGGTCCGCTGCCGCTCAGCGGCCCTACGTCGCTGCGCGTGACCCATGCCTTGCGTGCCGCCCATGACGCCATTCTGGTCGGGATCGGCACAGTGCTGGCCGACGACCCGCAGTTGACCGTGCGCCTGGTCGAAGGCAGCCACCCCCAGCCCATCGTGGTCGACAGCCATCTGCGTTGCCCACCCCAGGCGCGCCTGCTGGCCCACCCCAAAGGCCTCTGGATCGCCCATGTGGGCGCACACACCAACGGCCTCCTACCCGCCGCGACGCATCTCCAGCACGCCGGGGCGCGCCTGCTCGCGCTGCCCACCAACGCCGAAGGGCAGGTCGACTTAGAGGCGCTGCTCGTCGAGTTGGGCCGGCTCGGTATCCAAAGTGTGATGGTTGAGGGCGGCGCACGCATCATCGGCAGCCTCCTGGCGCACAGCCTGGCCCACTTTGCCGTGCTGACCATTGCCCCTCGTTTTGTCGATGGACGGCGCATCCCTTTGGCGGGGCTGGTTGGGCCAAGCATCGATCTGCTCGACCCGGCCTACATCCAGGCAGGCCAAGATGTGATGGTCTGGAGCGCGCTGCCCCATCCTGAACGACAAACCCTCCAGCCCGCGCCCCCGCCTACCGGCGCTCGACCGCCCGCCTAATGTCCACACGGTTGACCGTCTATTTCGACGCGCCCTATCAGGTAGCCGTGCGCGAGGAGCCGATCCCCGCCCCGCGCCAAGACCAATACCTCGTCAAGACCCAGGCCTCGGCCATCAGCGCGGGCACCGAACTGCTCTTCTACCGCGGCCTGGTCCCGTCGGACATGGCCGCCGATGCAACGCTGACCGGCCTAGGCAACCCGATCTCCTACCCGATCGCCTATGGCTACGCCGCGGTGGGCACGGTGATCGCCTGCGGCCCCCAGGCAGCCGCCGACCGCTTAGGGCAGACGGTCTTCTCCTTCCAGCCCCACACGACCCACTTCCTCGCGCGCGGCGACGACCTCTTCCCCCTGCCCGTTGGCGTCGCCGCCGAAACGGCCTGCTTCCTGCCCAACATGGAGACCGCCGTCAACCTCCTCATGGACGCGCGCCCCCTGATCGGCGAACGCGCGCTCGTTTTGGGTCAGGGCGTCGTCGGGCTGTTCGCGACGGCGCTATTGGCGCAGTTCCCGCTGGAACAGCTTGTCGCCGTCGATGGCTACACGCAGAGATTGCGCGCCGCACGCACGCTCGGCGCATCACATACCTTGCCCCCCGACGAACTTGCCACCCTCGCCGCTTTCGACCCCGACCTGATCCTCGAACTCTCCGGCAACCCTGCCGCGCTCGCCTCGGCGGTGAAGATGGCCGGGTTTGGCGCGCGCATCGTCGTCGGCTCTTGGTATGGCCAAAAGCAAGTCGCCTTGCCGCTGGGCGGCAGTTTCCATCGCAACCGCGTGCAGATCATCAGCAGCCAGGTCAGCACGCTCGGCGGCCACTTGCGCAACCGTTGGGACAAGGCCCGCCGTTTCACGGTTGCCTGGCAGCAGTTGCAGCGCCTGCCTGTACAGACCCTGATCACCCACCGGCTGCCGCTCCACCAAGCACCCGCCGCCTATCGTCTGCTCGACCAGCAGCCGGATCAGGCCATCCAGGTGCTCTTCACCCACTAGCAATCCGAATCTTTCATACCAAGGAGCCGGCCCACCCGATGTATACCCTAGCCGTTCAACGAGACTTCGTCGCCCAACACTTCCTGATCGGCGGCGACTGGGGCGCGGAAAACAGCCTGCATTCGCATCACTATGTGCTGGAACTCCAGCTTGAAGGCAACGCCCTCGACCGGCATGGCTATCTTGTGGACATCGTCCACGTCGAGCAGACCCTCGACGCGTTCGTCGCCGCCTATCGCGACAAAACGCTCAACGATCTGCCCCAGTTCGCCGGGCTGAACCCCAGCATCGAACACTTCACGCGCATCGCCGCCGAACAGTTGGCAAGCACGGTCAGCGCCCCCAACCTCACAGCAATGATCATTCGCATTTGGGAGAACCAGATCGCCTGGGCCGCCTACCGTATGGCCCTGCGCGCCTGATCCAGAAATCTGGCCCATGCGCGTCGGTCTGGTGATCTACGGCAGCCTCGATACGCTCTCCGGCGGCTATCTCTATGACCGCATGTTGGTGCGCGCCCTGCGCGCCACAAACCAGGAGGTTATGATCTTCAGCCTGCCCTGGCGCAGCTACCTCGCCCGCCTGACCGACAACTGGGCCGCCGCCTTTGCCGCACGCATCGCCGCCGCACGCCTCGACCTCCTCCTCCAAGACGAGCTAAACCACCCGTCGCTCGTCTGGCTGAACCGTCGCTTGCGCCGCACGCTGCCCTGCCCCATCATCGCCGTCGTCCACCACCTGCGCAGCCAGGAGGACCATTCCCCCGCGCTGCTGCCCTTCTATCGGGCGGTCGAACGCGACTACCTCACCACGGTGGACGGCTGCATCTACAACAGCCAAACCACCCGCGCCACGGTCGCCGCACTCTTGGGGCACGCCGTGCCCGGCGTCGTCGCCTACCCTGCCGCAGACCATGTCCAGCCCCTCAGCCGCGCCGAGGTGCTGACCTTACTTGCACGGCGCAGCGCCTCGACCGCAAGCCTTCAAGTCTTGTTTGTCGGCAACATCATCGCACGCAAGGGGCTGCATACCCTTGTGGCGGCGCTGGCTGCGCTCCCGCCCTATTCCTGGCAGCTTCAGATCGTCGGCAATACCCGCATCGACCCTGCCTATGTCGACCGCGTGACCGCGCTTGCCGCCCGCAGAGGGGTGGTCGGCAACCTCATCTGGCACGGCGCGCTGGACGACGCCGCGCTGCGCCGCCGCTGGTGCGCCGCCGACCTGCTGGCCGTCCCCTCCTATGAAGGCTTTGGTATCGCCTATCTTGAAGCCATGGCCTTTGGCCTGCCCGTGATCGCCTCCAGCGCAGGCGCAGCCCACGAAATCGTGACGCAAGGCGCCACCGGCTACCTTGTGCCTCCGGGCGACGAGGGGCCGCTGGCCGCCTATCTCGGCATGCTGGCGCACAGCCGTGCCCAGGTTGCCGTCTTGGGCTATCACGCCCGCCTGCGCTATGAACGCCATCCCACCTGGCAAGAGTCGATGGCTCATGCTATTTCTTGGCTACACGAACTTTGATACAGGTAATCCACCGCCATGCCCACGCCCGCCGTATATAGTTTCACCCGCTATCTTTCAGCCAAGCGCACCGTCGACGACCGCGCCCTCAACCGCCATGTCTGGAACAGCCTCCGCAGCGCCCTCGCCGCCTACACACCCCTCAACCCGCCCCTGACCGTCTTCGAAATCGGCGCGGGCATCGGCACCATGGTCGAACGCGTGTTGGAAGCACATCTGCTGCCCGCCTGCCGCTATCTGCTGCTCGACGCCGACTCCACCAACATGCAGGCTGCGGCGCGCCGCTTGGCCGCTTGGGCGGAACAACGCTCCGGCACGACCACCGCCGCCGCGAGCGCCTCCCCCTTGGCCCTGCCGCCACTGGCCGCCTTCCAGATCGCCGCGCCGGCCATCCCCGCTGTGGACGTCTTCACCTACGCCCACGACCTCTTCGCCTTTCTTGCCGACGCCGGCCCAACCCCCGCCGTCGATCTGCTGGTGGCGCACGCCTTTATCGACCTGGTGGATGTCCCCTCAACCCTGCAACGCCTGACTGCCATCCTGCGCCCCGGCGCGCTGGTCTATCTCACCATCAACTTCGACGGCGACACCATCCTCCAGCCCGCCATCGACCCGCCGTTCGACGACCAGATCGAACAACTCTACCACGCCACTATGGACGCGCGCATCGTCGACGGACGGCCCTCCGGCGACAGCCGCGCAGGCCGCCACCTCTTCGGCAACCTAAAGCAAACCGGCATCCAAGTTCTGGATGCCGGCAGCTCCGACTGGGTGGTCTTCCCCCGCGGGCGCGCCTACCCCGCCGACGAGGCCTACTTTCTGCACTTTATCATCAATACCATGCACGGCGCGCTGCGCCATGCGCCTGAGCTAGACCCGCAGCGCTTCGACGCCTGGATCGCCGCCCGTCATGCCCAGATCGACGCCGGTGAACTGGTCTACATCGCCCACCAGCTTGACTTTTTGGGCCGCTATACCGGATAAGCCCCCCTACTCGGCCTCAATCCGCACCTCGCGCCCCTCGCGCTGGCTGCGATAGATGCCGTCCAAGATCGCCAACACCTGAAGCGATTCCTCGGCGGGCACCGGCGACGGCGCACCCTCCGCCACAGCGCGCGCAAACTCCACACATTCCAGCGCGTGCGGCTCCATCCTGTCTTTGGTCAGCCGCAGCGTGCGGTTGCTCAGTTGGCGCGTGGCATAGTCCGTTTCCAGAAATTCGCACTTCGGCCAATGACAGCCGCCCTGCGTGCCATAGAGCCACATCTGCATGTCTTCGCCTTCGACATCGTGATGCAGCAGCCAGCTCACCTCCAACACCAGCGTCGCGCCGTTGTCAAAACGCACAAACGCCGCCGCAAAATCCTCGACATCCCACTCTTTGGGCGCCAGTTGGTTATGCCACGCCGCAAACTGCCCTTCCAAATGAGCCAGCGGCGCGATCGCCACCCCACTGACCGCGGCGGGCGTCGGGTTGCCCATCAGCCACAGCGTGAGATCCAAGACGTGTACACCAATATCGATGGTCGGGCCGCCCCCGCTGTGCTGTTTCAGCACAAAGCTCGGCGTATGGTGGAATCCGTTGCGCCGCAGCATCCAACTGCGCGCATGATAGATATCGCCCAACACCCCCCGCCCGATCTCACGCTTCATGGCCTGCGAATTGCCCTTGAAACGAAAATGCTGCGCCGTCATCAACTTCTTGCCAGACTGATCGCGCGCCTCGATCATCTTGCGGATGTCGCGTGGCGTCGGGGCCAACGGCTTCTCGCAGATCACATGCTTGCCCGCTTCCAACGCCGCAATCGCCTGCGGCGCATGATACATATTCGGCGTGCAAATATCGATAATGTCGATGTCCGGGTCGCGGAAGAGATCCGCCGGGTCTGTGCTCAGTTTGGCCACCCCATGCATCCGGCCCCACTCCTCCAGCGCCAGCGGATTGATATCGCTGCCCGCCACCACCTCGGCGTGTTCCGACGCAGCCCAGCCAGGCATATGCGTGCGCGCAATGCCCCCCACCCCAATCACGCCGACCTTCAATGTCGTCGCCACCATTTGCTCCTTCAAGCGCCCTTCCGTGCGCTGCTCGTTTTTGAGTTCAAGGCACCCTTCTGTCCCAGCGGGCCAGCCATTCCAGTATGCCGCATAGTGAAAACTTGCTCAAGTCGCGCCCCTCGCCTAGACTTGATTCGCACAGCATCACACCGCCCCAGCCTAGACAAGGACACCTATGCGACCGGCTAGCACGGATCCCGCACCCAACGCCCCCGCCCCCAACGACTACGCGCTCGCCGTCGACATCGGCGGCACCAAGATCGCGGCCGGGCTGGTCAACCGCAACGGCAGCGTTGTACAGAGAGTCGTGCGCGCCACGCGCCCTGAACTCGGCGCGCCCGCCATCCTCCAGACCGTCGTCGAAGCCGGCAAGGAACTGTTGGAGAGGGCAAGCCGTTTTGGCCTGCCGGTAGTCGGGGTCGGCATTGGCAGCGCCGGACAGGTCAACGCCGATCTGGGCGCGATCTCCTACGCCTCAGGCAATCTGCCCGGCTGGTCCGGTCTGCACTTGTCCGAGGAAGTCCGCCGCGGGGTAGGGTTAGAGACTTTTGTGGATAATGACGTGAATTCCCTGGCGCTGGGCGAGCACCACTATGGCGCGGGCCGCGGCTTTCAAGAGGCGCTCTATGTTGCCGTGGGCACTGGAGTCGGCGGCGCGGTCGTGCGCCAAGGGACCATCTGGCGCGGAGCCACCTGGAGCGCGGGCGAGATCTGCCATCTTGTCATCGACATCGACGGCACGCGGCGTTGCAGTTGCGGCGCGACCGGTCACCTCGAGGCCTATACCTGCGGCCCGGCGATGGTGCAGCGCTACCGTGAGTTCAGCGGCAGCCGCGACAAACTCGACCTCCAGCAGGTCGCAGACCTGGCGCGCCAGGGCGACGCCCATGCCCGCCATGCCATCGCCGAAGGCGCAACCATCCTCGGCACAGCCCTAGGCGGCGTGCTCAACGTGCTCGACCCCGAAGTCGTGGTGATCGGCGGCGGCGTCCCAGAGATCGGCCATCTCTGGTGGAGTCATCTGGAGAACGCCCTGCGCGCCAACCCAATGCCCGGTCCGGCGCGGGTGGCGATGCGCCGCGCCGAACTGGGCGTCGATGCGGTCCTGAGTGGCGCGGCTTGGCTCGCCTTTAGCCGGCTCAGACTGGTCTAGAGACCGCTGGGTCTACTTGTCCTAATGTGGTTTGCAGAAAACTGCGCACGGCGCTCACAAAGCCGTCAAATTGCTCGCGCCGCACGTTATGGCCTGCGCCCGGCAAATGCACGACCGTCACCAGTGGGTTCAGCGCCACCGCTTGCGACGCCTGTTCCGGCCCAATGATCCCGCCGCGCTCAGGGTCGCCACGCACCAAAAGCACCGGCTCCGCAAACTGGGCCACCAGTTCGGTCCAGGGGCCGCGGTTCCGGCCCACATACTCCACGACGTTGGGGCTGACCTTGTACTTGGCGTCGATCCAGGGCGCAAACTCCTCCTCCGACCACAGCGGATTGTCGGCGCGGCCCTCGACCAGTAATTGTTCACGCGCCAATTCTTTGCGCCGTTCGATGCGTTCCGCCCGTTCGGCGGCCAAATTTAGATTGGCGTTCCCTTCACCCGGCATCCGCCACGGCGGGTCTTCCAGCACTGCGCCCGCCGTCAGCCCTGGGTAGGCCGCCAGCAGATTCGCCGCGCTCCCCGCGCCCATCGAATGGCCGATCACCACCGGCCGGGCAAGTTCCAACTGGCGAATCACCGCCGCTAGATCGCCGGCATGGTCGCGCGGGCTATAGCCGCGCTCTGGCTTGTCCGAGTCGCCGTGGCCGCGCGCATCCACCATAATCAAATCGTACTCTGGCTCCAAAGCGTGCGCCAGCCGGGTCCAACACAGCCCGTTGTCGGTAACCCCATGGGCCAACACTACCGGCGGTTTGTTCCCTCCCGTGCGGTGATAATGGATGCGCACACCGCCTGCGTCCACATCGCCGGCCTTCCAATCCTGTCCAGAACCCATCGCCTATCCTCTCAATCGTCGGCTGCAGCTTCAGCCTGGGTGGACGGCGCAACCGTATGCGCCGGAGGGGAAGGTCGCTCGGGTGGTTCGGCCTCCGCATCGACAGCCGCATCGCTCAATGGGCCATAGCGCCGCAGTTCAGGCGACGCCAGCGCGGTCGCGCCCACGACCAGCAGCGTACCGATCCCGCCGCTGACTACCGAAAAGACCGGCCCAAAAAAGTGGGCCACCACGCCCGACTCCAGCCCCCCCAACTCATTCGACGCGCCGATGAAAATACTGTTCACAGCCGACACGCGGCCGCGCATATAGTCCGGCGTCAGCAGTTGTAGCAGCGTCTGCCGGATCACCATACTGATATTGTCAAATGCTCCCGTCAAGAACAACATCGCAAACGAGAGCCAAAATGACCCGGAAAGGCCAAAGATAATTGTCGCCACCCCGAATGCAGCCACGCTCAGGAGCAGGGTGCGCCCCGCGCGCTGCATGGGCGGCAAGTAGATCAAGAGCAGCGCCATCATCAGCGCGCCCATGGCAGGCGCGGCGCGCAGCCAGCCAAACCCGGTCGCGCCCACCTGCAAGATATCCTCGGCAAAGATCGGCAGCAGATAGACCGCCCCTCCCAGCAAGACCGCAAACATGTCCAGCGAGATCATGGTCAGGATGATCCGCTTCTCAAACACAAAGCGGATCCCCGCCACCAGCGTCTGAAAGCTCGCCGCGCCGACCGCCTTCGAGTCATGGACAAACTTCAGGCGCGCCAACATCACCATATAGATCAGCGAACTTGCCGCCGTGATCACATAGGCCAGCGGCACGTTGAATGCCACCACCAGCCCGCCCAGAGCCGGCCCCACCACTGCCGCAATCTGCATCAGACTGGTATTCCACATCACCGCGTTGGGAAAGACCGGCTTTGGCACCAGTTGCGGCATTAGCGCAGACCGCGCCGGGCGGCCCAGCGTCACCGCCGTGGCGTCGAGAAACAAAAAGAGGTACATGGCCGCCACGGAGCCTTGCGTATACGAGAGCCAGGCCAGCGCCAGCGATGTCAAGGTCATCAACCCTAGGCTGACCATCATCAACCGCGGCCGGTTGAACTTGTCCGCCAGAAAGCCGGCGGGCAGCGCAAAGGCCATCGTGGGCAGCGCCTGCGCCAACCCCACCATGCCCAACGCCAGCGCATCCCCCGTGCGTTGATACATCTCCCAGCCAATCGCCACGCTTTGGATGCGCGTCCCCAGCATGGCGATGATCCAGCCAAACAGATAAGATCTGTAGGCGGGCACGCGAAAGGCGGCATAGGGATCGCGCGCGCCATTTCCTCGGAAATCCGGCTCAGTTGGAGACATGCAACCTCTTACCTAGGGCAGCGCAACGGCCTGTCTTGCGATGCGGCGGTTTCGATACTGCGGCCCGATACCGCGACCCCGTTGGCCGGCTCTATTCGGCAGGCGGCCGCGCGCCCAAAAGCTCCAGCGCCTTGAGCATCTGCGTGTCTGCACTGGCCGAGAGTTCTTCCGGAGTCATCCCCTCTATCTCCTCCGGCGTCAGCAGATCCGCCTCGATCGGAAGTTCCACCGCCACATCCGGGCTGATCCCCTGCTTGCGGATCAGGCGGCCGTTGGGCGTCAACCACTGTCGAGTCCCCAACAGCAGCGCCGACCCGTCCTCCAAAATATAGGGCTGAAGCACGGTCCCTGTACCAAATGTTGTTTCACCTACCAGCTTACCCCGCTCGTGGTCCTGGATCGCGCCGGCGAAGATCTCCGCCGAACTGGCCGACCCCGGGTTGATCAGCACCACCAGCGGCAGGTCGGTCGCCACGCCGCCGGACTCCACCGCATAAGCCTTACGCTGCCCCTGCGCGTCCTCCTCCAGCAGCACATTGCCATCCTTGAGGAACTGGCTCGTCACCGAGATCGCCTGCTCCAGCAGCCCCCCCGGATTGTTGCGCACGTCGACGATCAGCGACGCGGCCCCGGACTCTTTGGCTTCACTCACCGAGCGCACCACATCCGGCAGGGCATTGGCACTGAACTGGCTGAGCCGGATCAACGCCACCTGTGTGCCTGGGATCATCGCCCAACTGGCCGCCGGCACCTTGATCTCGCCGCGCGTGATCGTCACCTCCAAGCTGCGGTTTTCGTCGGGCCGCAGCAGCGAAAGCGTCACGTCTGTCCCTTCCGGGCCGCGGATCAGCGCCACGATCTCGTTGAGCGGCAGCGTCGTCACATCTTGGCCATCCACCTTGATGATGATGTCGCCCGCCTTCACGCCCGCCTGATCGGCGGGCGACCCGTCGAAAGGCGCGACGATCACCGGCAGTTGATCGCGGACCCCCAGTTGTGCGCCGATCCCGCTGAACGTGCCCGACAGGTCCGACTGCTGGCGCTCGCGCTCCTCAGGCGTCAAAAAGGCCGTGTGGCCCTCGTCGCCCAATGCCGTCACCATCCCACGGATCGCGCCATAGGTCATGGCCGTCGGGTCTAGCGCGTCCCGGTCGACAAAATTCTTCTGGACAATATCCCACGCCTGCCAGAAAACGCCGAACTGCTCCGGCTCCTCGCCGCTGCCCCCTCGCCAGAGCGCGCTGCCAACCCCCGAAGAGCCGATCAGCACCCCCGCGCCCAAAGAGGTCATCCCCACCAAGGCGATGACGACCAGGACCACTAAGACTTTTACCCAACGATTCATACAGGCATCCTCTAAAGCTGAAGCAGCTTAAACTCCTCCGCAAAACTGTAGCCCGGCTTCTCGCCCGTCTTCGCCGCCCGCTCGCGGATGCGCTCGTCAAGTTTGGTGGTATCGGCGCCGACTTGGCTCACATGGCAGGTCAGCGCCTCGATCCGGCGCCCGATCGTGTCGCCGACATCCTCCCAATGGTCGGGGTTGTCCGTCCAAAACAGATAGACCTGTTTGACGCGCCACGGGTCTTCATCTTCAACCAACTGCTCGGCAAAGATATTCCATTCACGCGCCGCAAAGATCGCATCCAGCGCCGCAAAGCCCGCCGCACGGTGATCCGGATGTAACTGGTAGTGCCTCCACGGGTCGATCGCAAACACAATATGAGGTTTGTGGCGGCGCAGCAGATTGGCTAGTTGGCCGCGCAGCGCCAGCGTATTTTCCAAGATGCCGTCCGCATAGCGCAGATAGATCACCTCCTTCACGCCCAGCACTGCCGCCGCCGCGCGCTGCTCGCGCTCGCGCGTCGCCGCAAGCTGGCCCGGCCTCACCCCCGGGTCATGGCTCCCCTTATCGCCGCTGGTGAGCAGGATATAGGTGATCTCCTTGCCCTGTTCGGCCAACTTGGCAATCGTCGCGCCGCAGCCAAACTCCGGGTCGTCCGGATGGGCGGCAATGACCATCACGCGATCCAAACTCTCTTGCTGCTCACTCATGAAGCATCACATCTCCTAGGTTGGCGGTGAGACCGGCCCGCGCGGCCCATCCCGGCGCAGGCGCGCACCGCAGCGGTCAACGCAATCGTCGCCGGCCCGGCGGCCTTCCGGCGAACAGAGCGGCGCAGGCCAACGCTGCGCGCCCCTGGTTTGCGAGTATAGCGGACAGTGCCAAGCCAGGTCAAAGCAGACGGCCCCTGCACAGGGGTGTAATCCCAAGCAGCCGTCCATCGCGGGCGTTTACTCTGCCGGACAATTGGCTGCAACGCTCCCATCTGAAGTAAGATGGTGGGCAACCGTCTACATTCATTACGCCCGGGGGTCGCTGTCCCCCTGATGACAGCGCCACGCCTGCACCGGAGAGGCAACCATGTCCGCATCTGGGCTAAAAATCACCGAAATTCGTCTGCTCAACCTGCGCGTGGTCGAAGAAGTCGGCGCGATCGAGCCGGCTTGGGACCTGGGAGGCCGTATGCAGTTTCGCCGCGGCGGCGGAACCGTGACCGAGATCCACACCGACGGCGGCATCACCGGCCTCGGCCCCGGCTTGCATCCGTCGCTGCTCGCCGCGGTCAACCAACGCCTCGCAGGCCGTGACCCCTTCGATACGGAGCATCTGTCCGGCGTGCTGCGCTACTACGCCCACGGCGCGGCCTATCAAGGGGCCGCCGGCATCGACATCGCCCTGTGGGACATCGTCGGCAAAGCGTGCGGCCAGCCGCTCAACAAACTGCTCGGCGGCGGTCGCGACCGTGTGCCCGCCTACGCCAGCATGGTCCGGCTTGCCACGCCCGAACAGCGCGCCGATCTGGCCGCACAGTTGGCCGATCAAGGATGGCAGGCCATCAAGCTGCGCCTCCATCACCCCACCATGCAGGAGGACCTGCGCACCGTCGAATTGGTGCGCCGCGCCGCCGGCGACCGCATGGCAGTCATGGTCGACGCCAATCAGGCGCAGTCGGCGGGCGTCTGGCAGCCCGGCCTGGTCTGGGACTATCGCCGCGCCCTCGAAACCGCGCGCGAACTGGACAAGTTGGGCTGCTACTGGCTCGAGGAACCGCTGCCCCGCTATGCCTTCAAAGACTTGGCGCGCATCAACGCCGCCGTCGCCATGCCCATCGCCGGCGGCGAGAACAACCGCGGCATCCATGAATTTGTGCAGATGCTTGAGATGAACGTCTATGACATCCTCCAGCCCGAAAGCATGGTCAACATCGGAATCACCGACCTGCGCAAGATCGGCGTCCTGGCCGAAGCCTATGGCAAAAAAGTCGTACCCCACCACGGTGGGCGTAATCTGGGCACGATTGCCCATCTCCACCTCGTCGCCGCCTGGCCCCATTCGCCCTATTTGGAAGTCCTCCACGACCCGCCCATCGGCGACTACGCCTACGGCTTCTCGATCTTGCAGGACCCGCCCACGCTTGACGCCGACGGCTGCATCGCCGTCCCCACCAAGCCGGGTCTGGGCGTTGAACTCGACCGCGATCTGGTCGCCGACGTGATCACAGCCTAATGAACCGAGGAACGCTATACGCCCTCACAGCCTACGTCATGTGGGGCCTCCTGCCCATCTACTGGAAGGCGCTGGCCGCCGTGTCTGCCCTCCAGATCACCGCCCATCGCGTGCTCTGGTCGGCGCTCTTCGTCGCCGGGGTCTTGGCGCTGCGCCGCGATTGGCGCCGGCTGAGGCCCGCGCTGCGCTCGCCGCGCATCCTGCTTACCTTCGGCGCAACCGCCGCGCTCATCCTCGTTAACTGGCTTTCCTATATCTACGCCGTCAACATCGGCCAGATCCTTGAGACCAGCCTGGGCTACTTCATCCTGCCGCTCGTCAACGTGCTGCTCGCCATCGTCTTTCTACACGAGCGGCCTCGCCCCTGGCAATGGCTTGCCATCGCCATCGCGGCCATCGGCGTCGCCTACCTGGCCGCAACCTATGGCCGCCTGCCCTGGATCGCACTCACCCTGGCCTTTTCGTTTGGCTTCTATGGGCTGCTGAAGAAAAAGACGACGCTGGGCGCGCTCGAAGGACAATTCCTGGAGACTTGGATCCTGATCGTGCCTGTGCTGGCGTATTTGGGCTTTGTGGAGTTCAGCCGCACATCCGCCCTGCACAGCGTACCGTGGACGACGCTCGCGCTGCTGGTCTTATCGGGTGTGGTCACCGCCATCCCCCTGATCCTGTTCGCCGCCGGCGCACAGCGCGTCCCGCTCACCGTGATGGGCCTGCTGCAATACATCTCACCCACCATCTCATTTATCCTAGGCGTCCTGCTCTATCGTGAGCCGTTCAGCCCGACCCTGCTGACAGGCTTCAGCTTTATCTGGGTTGCGCTGGCGATCTTCACCGCCGAGAGCATCACCGTCCGCCGCCGTCTGCATTTAGCCCTGCGCCCGCGCTGATCTCCGCGCTGCCTCATCGAGCGGAAAGTAACCAGGAAACACGCCATGAGCTTCGGAATCACCAAAACCATCCCCGCAGAACGCGGACAGGCTGCCGTCGATGCGCTCTACGACGGCAGCCTGCACGAGTACGAATTTCATAT
>JADLFO010000098.1 GCA_020845455.1 Caldilineaceae bacterium | reverse complement strand
TCGCCGTCAGCGCGCCCAACACAAGCCAGGCGTGCAGCGGGTGCGGTTCGATTGTGCCGAAACGTCTGAACGTGCGCGTACATGCTTGTCCTGACTGTGGCGTCACGCTGGATAGAGACGTGAACGCTGCTTTGAACATTCTCGCCCGCGGACTGCGGGTTGAGGCGTCAACGTGTCCCGTTGGGGAGTGCGTTGCCTCAGAAGCTCCCCCGCTTTAGCGGGGAGAGTAGGTCACAACGATCACACAACGCCAGGAGGGCGCATCGGCAGCGGCTAGGGCGGGAAGCGCTTTTCTTGGCCGTAGGGGAAGATGTCCACGATCTCGCCGGCGCGGTGTCGTGCTTGCATCGACTGCCAAAAGCCCACTGTGAACAGCTCGCCGTGGCTGTGATCCAAGGCCGCGCGCAGCGGCGGCGGCAGCCACAGAAAGGTACGCAGTTCTTCGGGGAAGATGTCGTTCTTGCCCACCGCAAACCAGGGTTCGGCCGCGATCTCGTCTTCATAGGTGCATGCCGTGGGCAGCGTGCGAAAGACACAGTCGTTCAGAAAACAGACCTCGTCATAGTCATACAGCACGACTCGGCCCTGGCGCGTCACCCCAAAGTTTTTAAAGAAGAGATCGCCCGGAAAGATATTGGCCGCGGCCAGGTCGCAGATGGCGTTGCCATAATCCACCACCGCAGCCCGCGCCTTCTCCAGTTCCATCTCCTTGAGATAGAGGTCCAGCGGGTAGATGCGCCGTTCGGTGTACAGATGGCGGATGACCACCTGCCCGTCGACCAGCTTCACGCTCTCCGCCGCCACGGTGAGCAGTTCATCCAACAGCGGCTTGGCAAAGCGGTCACGCGCAAAGACAAGATATTCAAACTCCTGCGCGTCGACCATGCGCCCCACGCGGTCATGCTCAAAGACCAGCCGGTAGCGTGCCATCACATCCTGGCGCGTGGTCGTCTTGGGGTCGGCGAAACGGTCTTTAATCACCTTGAAGACGATGTCATAGGAGGGCAGGGTAAAGACGGCCATCACCATGCCTTTGGCGCCGGGCGCGACCTGGAACTGGTCGTTGGAGTTGTTCAGATGGCGGTAAAGATCGCGAAAGAGCACCGTCTTGCCGTGGCGGTGATAGCCGATCGCCGTGTACAGTTCGGCCACAGGCTTGAGCGGCAGGATCGACTGCAAAAAACCCACCAACTCGGCGGGGTGGTCGGCCTCCACATGGAAATAGGAGCGCGTAAAGCTAAAGACCTTGCTGGCCTCGTTCTCGGCCAGCAGCACGGTGTCGACGCGCAGCCCGCGGCTGCCGTGGATCAAGGGCAGGATGATCGGCAAAATGCGGTTGCGGCGGCGCACCCGCCCGATCAGATACGCGCCCTTGTTGCGATAGAAGACAGCCGTCAACATCTGGATGCGGTCGAAGTCCGCCGTCGTCCACGCCTGCACCAGCGCCGCGTCAAGCGCGGCAGCGACGCGGTCGGCGTCGCGAGCGCGGTCTTCAAAAGACACCCCCAGCGCATAGCCGTCCAGGATGGCGTCGACGACACTGCGCGTCGTGGTCAGTTTGACATAGGAGCGATGGATCGGGGTTTCGTCGCCGCTGGGCAGATGCGTTGCGCCCAGCCAGATAAACTCCAGGTCGGGCCGCACGCCGCGGATGGCGAGGACACGCCGGATCACCGAGTTAAAGAAGGTCTCGGCCAGTTCCAAATCGTTGCGTTGAGCGACCAACTTGGCATAGACCTCCTTGATCGCCTGCCAGAGCGGCCCATAGGTGGCGGCATCGCCCAACAGAATGCGCGCGCCCGCCACGACGTCCGCCACCACCAGACCATAGATCGCCAGCCGTTCAACGCTGTCGGCCTGCGCCTCGCGCCAGGACTGCGCGGCAAAGCGCTCTTGCGCCCGCCGCGTGATGGACTTGAAAGTCGCCTGATAGGTCTCAAAGGCGTTGGCAATCGTCGTGGCCGCGGCGCGCGCCAGTTGCCGCATCCGGCTTTCGGAGAGTGGAACAGGCGGCGCGATCTCGGCCGGATCGCCGTTATGGGCGGGCAGGGAAGGCGACATCGATCATCTCCCGATTGGGCGCGCGACGCATCCAGAAGCGTCTCCAGCATACCCAACCTCAGTTCCGGCGCAGTTGATCGCGTGCCGTCCCTGTGCGGCAATGGGCTGGACGCAGCGGAAGGGTACGGTTAAGATAAAGGGGAGAGTTAAGTGAATAGCGCTATTGACAAAGTAGTGCATCCGGTATGGACAATCAGACCGGCGACGAACCGATCCTTGGTACAGCGGAAGGGGAAATAAGGAGCATGGGGTGTTCCAATGACTGATCCGGAAAACAAACAGGGCCAGAATGGGGGCGTTGGCAAGTTGGGGGTCGGCATCGCCATCGGGATCGCGCTTGGCGCGGGCATTGGCGCGGCAATGGATAACCTTGCCGCCGGCATCGCTATCGGTCTTGCAATCGGCGTAGCCATTGGATTTGCGATGGATCGACAAGGAAAAGCATAGGTCGCACGCCGCGCCCGCGCCAACCTACACTGGGCGCTGACCGCGCGATCTTGCGCGATCGATAGAAATGGCGGAGACTCACATAGGGTCTCCGCCATTGATTATGTCCACCTATGGGGTGTTTCATAAAGCGACTAGCGCGGGGGGTGCATGGGCATCACGACGTGCAAAAACTCGTCCTCGCCCATGCCCAGCGGGCGGATCGTGCCGGGGCGCGTGCTCTGCGTTGTCTCCAGCACCACCTGCGCCTGGTCGATCTGGCTCAGCACGTCGATCAAAAAGCGGGCGTCAAACGCGATCTCCAGGTCAGTGCCCTCGACCATGGCGTCGATCTCGTTGACGCTGTCTCCCATCTCGGCGCTGGTGGCCGTCAGCCGGATCTGCCCCTCCTGTTTGCCGCCGTTACCGGGGCTGACTGCCACACGCACGATATTGGCGTTGTCGCGCGCAAAAAGCTGCGCCACGCGCACCGCCTTGAGCAGCGACGCCGTGTCCACTACTGTACGCGTGGTGTGCGTCTTGGGGATGATGGCGCGATAGTCGGGAAAGCGGGCGTCGATCAACTGGCTGGCAAGCTCCACGCGGTGGAACGCGCCGCGGCCCTCCTTGCCCCACACTTGGAACAAGATTTGGTTGCGCGCCTGGGTCACGATCACCTGCACCGGTTTAGATATATCGGCGTCGGCAATGATACGGCCCAGTTCGCCCAGGCTGCGCGCCGGAACCAAGACGGTGATCGGCTCTTGCACAAAGGGCTTGTCCAAGTGCGCGCTGCGCACACTCAGCCGGTAGCCGTCGGTGGCAGCCATCGTCAGCCGTTCGGGATGAAAGCTCACCTCGACGCCGGTCAGCGTGGGGCGGCTCTCGTCGGTCGAGGCGGCAAAGCTGACCTGGTCGATCATCTTGCGCAGCCCGCTCGTCTCCAGTTCGATGCGCGTGCCCTCCAACACCTCCACCTGCTCGTCCATCTCGCCGCCCGTGCCTGCCGTGGGGATGATGGGGAAGTCGGATGCGTCCAGCCCCTTCATGTTGGCGTCATAGCGCGCGCAGCGCAGATGCAGCGTCTGTGTGCGCACCGCCAGCTCCATGTCGATACGTTCGGGCGGCAGGCTATTGACGAACTCGCTGAGCAGGCGCGCCGGCACGGTGATCGCCCCCTCGTCCTCTACCTTGGCCCCGATCCAGCAGTTGACGCCGATCTCCAAGTTGGTGGCGGCCAGCCGCAGCTCGTTGTTTTTGGCTTCGAGCAGGATATTGCCCAGCACCGGCAGCGTGCTGCGGGCAGCGACAGCGCGGCCGACGATCGAAAGTCCTTTGGCCAGATTTTCCTGAAGGCAGCTTACCCGCACGGAGGTCCTCCCTGGGTCACTATGTGGCTGGTGCGTGGTTTGCAGAAAACGTGACGGTCCTATGGCGTGCCGCCCGTCTCCTCTCCGATGAGGCTCAATGACTGGGTTGAGTATAGCATCCAACTTGCGAAACGGAAAGCTGCCGAAAATCTTTCTGACAACTTTGCTTACCCAATGGGCCGCACCTTGGACGAATCCTGGACGGCGGCCTCGGCGCGGCGGTGCGCCTCCACCACGCCGGGGTTGAGACGATGGCCGATCCCCGGCTCCTGCGACAAGAGTAGATAGCCATCCTCGATGCGTTCGGCAGGCGTCAGCAGATCGGCGCGCCAGTCGACCTCGCCCCAGGCATATTCCAAAATCGTAAAGTTGGGCGCCGTGCTGATGACCTGAGCCGTGGCCGCGGTTGCCACCGGCCCCGCCGGGTTGTGTGGTGCGATCAACAGTTGTTGCATGGCCGCCGCGCCCGCGATCTGCTTGGTCGCCAGCAGCCCGCCGTCATGCTTCACATCGGGCATCAGCACATCGACCACGCGCCGCGTGAGAAAGGGCGCAAAGCCTTCCATGCCAAACAGGCTCTCCGCCGAGGCCGTAGGTATGGACACGCGGGCCGTGATCCGCGCCAGGCCGTCGATCTGGTGGTCCGGCACCGGCTCCTCGTACCAAAAGAGGTCACAGCCGGCCAGCGCCTCGGCCACCACCAGCGCCTCGCCTGCGTCCATGCGCCCATGGCAGTCTACCGCCAGCTCCACGGCGTCGCCGATGGCGGAGCGCACGGCCTGCACCCGTTCCACCCCGGCGCGCCAGGCGGCGCGCGGCCCCGTGCGGGTATGGTCGGGCGCGGTCAGTTCGTCGAAGGGGGCCAGCTTGATGGCGCTAAAGCCCTCGTCCACGGCCTGGCGCGCCGCCAGGGCAAAGCCCGCAGCCGTGCGCTCGCGCACATGGCGGTTGATATTGGCATACAGCCGCAGCCGCTCGCGCATACAGCCCCCAAAGAGCACATGCACCGGCACGCCCAACCGCTGGCCCAGAATATCCCACAACGCCTGTTCAATACCGCTCAACACCGTGTGGCCGACGCGCCCGCCGTCCAGCTTCGCCATGCGCTGGATCGACGTCTCGATGCGAGTCGGGTCGCTGCCTTGCAGCAGCCGCGCATAGTGCGCCAGCACAGCCACGGCCAAGGCATCGTTGCCGCTGTGGCTTGCCTCGCCCAGCCCGGTCAGCCCCACGTCGGTGTGGATCTGCACAAACAGCCAGTCGCCGCGGTGGTTGACATGGACAATCACCGGCTCAATTGCCGTAATCTGCATGGCGGCTCCCTACCTATTTTTCTTCTTTGTTTCTTGGCTTCGCTTCTGCGCGCCCTTGGCGAACTCTGCGGTGAAATCTCTGCTGTGAATTCTCCGCCCTCTACAGCTTGCGGATGGCCCACCGCCAAACCAGCCCCACGACAATCAACAGACAGCCTGCCAGCCAGATCGCCGGCTCCACCCAGAAGGCCAGGAAGAGACAGGCCAGCAGCCCCAGCGCCGCCAGCGCGCGCGGGTAGCGCCGTTTCTCGTCCGGCAGTTGATAGGCCGCCAGGTTGGTGATGGCATAGTAGACCAGCACGGTAAAGGCGCTGAACGACCAGGTCGTGCGCACGTCGCCGATCAACACCAACACGGCGATGATCACCCCCACCACCAGCACCGCGGCTTCGGGCGTGCGCCCCGACTTGTCGATGCGCGCCAGCGCAGGCGGCATATCGCGGCGGCGGCCCATCGCCAGCAGCACGCGCGACAGCCCCAGGATCAAATTGAGCAGCACGCCCAGCATCGCCGTGATCGCGCCGATCGCCAGGATCAACCCCGCGCCGGGGATGCCAAAGCCGCCTGCAATCACCTCCAACGGGGCCGAAGTCTCCGCTGTCGCCAGGACAAAGCCTGCCGCACCGGCATTGCCCACCGCCACCACGCCCACGCCCACATAGAGCGCCATCGTCACCAACAGCGTCACGAGGATGGCGCGGGGGATGGTACGCTGCGGCTCGCGCACCTCCTCACCCAAGGTAGCGATCCGCCCATAGCCGGTATAGGCCACAAACATCAACGCCGCGGCATGAAACAAAGCGCGGCCCGGGCTGATGCCCGCCGACGGCGGCGGAAAGAAGGGCGAGAAGTTGGCCGCGCCCGCGGCGAACAGCCCCGGCAGACCGGCCAGGATAAAAAAGACCAGCGCGCCCAGCGTCATCCCCACCACCACGGCATTGGTCAGGTTGGACTGCCGGATGCCGCCCAGCACAATTGTGGTCAGCCCGACCACCGCCACCAGCCCCAGCCCGATGCGCCACAGCGGGCTGGTGATGTCGAGCGCGCTCAGCACATAACCCGCAAAGCCCAACGCCGCGGTCGCCGCCGACGCGCTCTTGGCGCACAGGAACATCCATCCGGCGACAAAGCCGAGCGTGGGGTTGAGATATTTGTAGCCATATTCATAGGCGCCGCCGCTGACCGGATGGCTGGCGGCCAACTGGGCGCTGGACAGCCCGTTGAAGGTCGCCACCAGCGCGGCCAGCGCAATCGCCAACACCACCGACGGCCCCGCAACCCCTGCGGCGATGCCGATACTGACAAAGACCCCAGTACCGACAATCGAGCCAAGCCCCATCAACACAGCGCCCCACATGCCCACCTCGCGCCGCAGGCGCGGGGTCGCGGGCGTCGACGAACTAATTTCTGCCACAGAGCTATCTCTCTACTTGGCCGCCACCTTTTCAGGCCGCAGCATAATGTGCAGTTCCTTCAACTGCTCCTCGCTGACCGGGCAGGGCGAATCCAGCATCAGGTCGGTGCCCGCGGCCGTCTTGGGGAAGGCGATCACATCGCGGATGCTGCTCGTCTCGGCAAAGAGCGCCACCACGCGGTCGATGCCCAGGGCGATGCCGCCGTGCGGCGGCGCGCCATACTGGAAGGCCTCCAACAGGTGGCCGAACTGCGCCCCCATGTGCGCCCGGTCCAGCCCTAAGATACTGAAGAGCCGGTCTTGCAGGTCGCTGCGGTGGATGCGGATGCTGCCACCGCCGATCTCCCAACCGTTGAGCACCACGTCATATGCCTTGGCCAGCACGCTGCCGGGGTCACTCTCCAGCCGATCCCAATCCTCGTCGCGCGCGCTGGTGAAGGGGTGATGCACCGCCTGCCAGCGCTTCTCCTCGTCGTTATATTCCAGCAGCGGGAAATCCACCACCCAACAAAAGGCCAGCACGTCATGGTCGATCAAGTTGGCGCGGCGGCCAATCTCCAAGCGCAGATTGCTCAGGCTCTGCGCCACCACGCCCGGTTGACCGGCCACGACCAGAATCAGATCGTCCACCTGTGCGCCGCTAGCCTGCACGATGGCGGCCATCTCCTGCGGGGTAAAAAACTTGGCGACCTGCGAACGCAGCGCGTCCCCCTCATACAGCCCCTGGGGATCGGGCGCGCCCGCCACGCCGATCCAGACCAGCCCCTTGGCCCCATACTGCTTGACAAACTCGGTCAGTTCGTCGATCTCACGCCGCGGCAGGTGCGCGCCGCCCGGATAGACCACGCCCTTCACCTGCCCGCCCGCATCCAGCGCATTGCGGAAGACGCCGAAATGGCTGTCGCGCACCACCTCGCCCAGGGTAAACAAGGGCTGGCCGAAGCGCAGGTCGGGCCGGTCGATGCCGTATCTCTCCATCGACTCGGCATAGCTGATCACCGGGAAGGGGATCTGCTGGATGCGTTTGGGGCTGATCTCCTTGCAGAGGTCGATCAGCAAGGCTTCGATCAAGGCGCGGATATCGGTCG
>JADLFO010000097.1 GCA_020845455.1 Caldilineaceae bacterium | reverse complement strand
TCTTTAACTGGCGCATCACCTATCGCGCCGACGACAAGCGCGAGGAACTCTATACCGTGGCGGTGGACGACCAGGGTGAGCGGCTGTCTCTGGCCGGCGCGGCGCAGGATGCGCCGGATCCGAGCGCGCTCGACCTCGACGCGCTGCTGGCCGACGCCCAGCCTATTGCGCCGGAGATGGGGCCGGACGGGCTGCCGCTGCCGCCCAGGCTGCCTGCCTTAAGCCAGCTTGTGCGCATGGCCGAGACGGCGCGCAAGTATGCGATCTATCACGCCGACTTGCGCTGCGTCAGCCATGAGGCGGAGATTTTGCCGCGGCTCTATCAAACGCTCAACCGGCTCACCACCTATTACGGCCAGCAGATCCAAGAAGTCTATGACAGCCACGACCCCACGGGCGAGAAGCGCCGCGGGCTGGAATTGGACCTGGAGCGCAAGATCGCCGAGGAGGTGGAAAACCACCGGCTGCGCGTCCAGGTGACGCTCTACAGCTATGCGCTGCTGCAGACGCCGGTGGCGGTGGCCGATCTGACCCTGAGCGACGGCAAGCGCGAGGCTGCGCTGCAACTGGTGCGTAACCGCTACACCGGCGCGATCCAGCGCGCCGTTTGCCATGCCTGCGGCCAGGCGACGACCAGCGTGGCGCTGGACCAGGCGGGCCATCTCTGCTGCGACGCATGTACTCGCCAATGCGCCGCCTGCCAGGAGATCGTCTGCGCCGAGTGTGGCGTGGAGCCGTGCCCGGTCTGCGGCGCGGGCAACTGCGCCACCTGTGGCCGTGTCTGTTGGGCGTGCGGCGGTCGCGCCTGCGCCGGCCATGCGCAGCCCTGCCCGGTGTGCGGCGACACGGTCTGTCTGGCCTGTCAGGCTGTCTGCGCCCACTGCGGCAAGCTGCAGTGCCGCAGCCACTTACGCGCCGACGGCGTGGCCGCGGCGGACGGCAGCCACCCGTTGATCTGCCCCGACTGCGCCGTGCGCTGCCCCGGCTGCCGCCAATACAGCGCCGAGCTGGGGGTGTGCGGCAGCAGCGGGCAGCGCTTCTGCGCCAACTGTCTGGTCACCTGCGCCGGTTGTGGGCGGCAGGTGGGGCCGGGTTTCTATGAAAAGGGGGTGGGCGGCAAAGCCTACTGCCATGACTGCCTGGTCGAATGTCCCACCTGCCACGCCCTGACGGCGGAGACGACGGCCTGCGCCATCTGCGGCACGGCGGCATGCAGCGCGTGCAGTTCGGTCTGCCGCGTCTGCGGGCGGCGGGTCTGCGCCGAGCATATCCGGCGCTACGACGGGTGCAGCCACCTGGTCTGCACCGAACACGGCGCGACCTGCGCCATCTGCCGGAGCGATGTCTGCCCGGTCTGTCTTGAGGCGTGCGCGATCTGCGGCCAGGCTCACTGCGATGAACACAGCGACATCTGCCGCCGCTGTGAACAGGTCTACTGCCGGGCGTGTGTCAAGGAATCAGGGCTGTGTCTCACCTGCGCCGGGCTGGAGCGCGATGGCGTGCCGCTGGATTTGACCGCCGAGCCGTGGATGGCGGATGAGCGGGTGGCGGCGCTGGCCCCCCATTACCGCTGGCGGCGGTTGAGCAACGCGCGCTATTGGATTTTTGTGGGCGAGAACAGCTTTCTCTCGCGCGCCGTGGTCGTGGTGCGCCGGGGGCAGCGTTCCGGCCAGGTGGTCAGCGCGCGGCGGCTGGGCGCCGTCGACCGGCTGCGCGACCAGTTTGGCATCTAGAGCATGGCGGGCGTGAGCGAGGCGCGACAGGCGGCGGCGCAGCGCCATCTGGCCGACTGCACCCTCTGTCCCCACCGCTGCGGGGCTGTGCGCGCCGAGGCGGCGGGCCGCTGCCGCGTGGGGCCGGTCAGCTATATCGCCAGCGAGATGCTGCATCTGGGCGAAGAGCGCGCCCTGCGCCCGGCGCATGCGATCTTTTTTAGCGGCTGCACCGCAACCTGCCATTTTTGCACGGCGGCGCGCTTTGCCTTTCACCCCACCTATGGCGTGGCGGTGACGCCGGAGCAGTTGGCGGGCCGCATCTTGCAGCGCCAGGCCGAAGGGGCGCGGTCGGTCTGTTTTATCGGCGGCGACCCTGCGCCGCACATCCCGTTTATTTTGTCCACGCTGGCCGCGGCGGGCGCGCGGCGCACGATCCCGGCGGTCTTTAACAGCAATTTCTATCTGACCGCCGAAGCGTTGGACCTGCTGGACGGGGTGATCGACATCTATCTGCCCGACCTCAAGTTTGGCCCTGCACTGGGGCCGGGCGGCTGCGGCGAGCGGCTGGGCGGCATGCCCGATTACTGGCGCGTGGTGACCGGCTGCATCGACCGGGTCTATCAAGCGGGGGGGCGCGTGATCGTGCGCCATCTGTTGATGCCCGGCCATCTGGCGTGCTGCACCGAGCCGGTGCTGCGCTGGCTGGCGGCGCGGCCTGGGCTGGAGGTGAGCCTGCTCACACAGTATTTGGCCCCGCGCCACGTGCGCGGCGAACTGGCCGCGCCGCTTGCGGCAGACGATGTTGTTACCGCACAATCGCTCGCCCAGGAGTTGGGGCTGCGGCTGATCGAATAACCTTTATCCATACAATCTATTGGGAAAGAGGGGGCGAGATGATTCGCAGGCTTATGTTGATCGTAGTAGCGGCGTTGCTGGTGGCGGCATGTGTGCCGATCACAGCGCCCGATGCGGAGTCAACCATACCCGTGCCCACTTTAGCAGCGCAGGAGGAAGCGACAGAAGAACCGGCAGACGCAGAGACGGGCGGGGAGACAGAAGAGATCGTCCAGCCGAGCGGCGTGCTCACCGGTACGGTGACCCATCTCCAGCGCAGCGCCTTGCCGCCCGGCTCTGTGATCGACGTGCAACTGCAAGATGTCTCGCGCGCCGATGCCGCGGCGCAAGTGATCGCCGGCCAGACCATCACGACCACAGGCGAAACTATGCCGATCCCATTTACGCTCATCTATGACCCGGCGCAGATTGACCCGCGTAATACCTATGCGCTGCGTGCGCGCATCACGCTCGATGGTCAGTTGCAGTGGATTAATACAGAGCATACAGGCGTACTGACCCGCGGCGCGCCCATGACCGGGGTCGAAGTCATTGTCCAGCCGGTGCGATAGCCAGGGGTAGACAGCTATCCAAATAATGCAAATAATGGGGTGATTATGGGAGATGATCCAGTTTACAGCATGGGTGATGCCGCCCTGACGCTGCTCAACAGCGGGCTGCTGGTCTATGAGATGGCGGAGGGGTTGGCGCTGCCCAAACGCGACTGGCCGCAGGTCTATGCGGCGGAACTGGCGCGTCCGCTGCATGTGCCCATGCTGGCGGTGTTGGTGCAGACGCCGCAGACAACCCTGCTGGTCGATGCCGGCTCCTATGACCTCGCGCCCGACTCGCCGATGCGCGTGCCGGAGTATACGCCGCCGCCGTCGATCCCCGA
Organism: Caldilineaceae bacterium; assembly: GCA_020845455.1. Taxonomy (GTDB): domain Bacteria; phylum Chloroflexota; class Anaerolineae; order Caldilineales; family Caldilineaceae; genus QEUY01. Next base: position 13,290 of record JADLFO010000097.1, on the reverse strand, counting down.
CCAGTTGCGCGGGTTGGGGGTGGACCCTGCCGGCGTGCAACATCTGGTGATTACCCATCTGCATCTGGACCATTACAACGGGCTGACCGAAGAGCGCGCGGGGAAGCGTGAACTATGCTTTCCCAATGCCACGGTCTATGTGGGCGCGGCGGATTGGGCCGACGAGCAGCGCCAGGCCGCGATCCGCACGCCTGGGTCGCCGGAGGCGGTCACGCTGGGCGAGGCGGCGCGGCAGGGGACATTACGGACGGTCGCTGCGGCGACGGCGCTTGCGCCCGGCGTGGAGATCGTGCCGATGCCTGGGGAGACGCCCGGCCACCTGGGTGTGCGTGTGCGTGCCGGCGGTGAAACGGCCTATATCGTGGGAGACCTGTTCCATCACGGGATCGAAGTGGAGCATCCGGCCTGGCATGTCACCTGGGCGGATCGCGCAAGCATGGCGGCGACGCGGCGTTGGTTCTTTGCGGCGGCGGAACAGGAAAATCCGCTGGTGGTGGCGTCGCATATTGCCGGCGCGGGGCGGCTGCGCCGGGCGGGAGAAGGGTGGCGTTGGCAGCCGGTGTAACCTGTGCGCCCATCCATTGTCGCCAGGCCGTCATAAAGATTGACAAAAGAGCATGATCCCCTGGCGGCGTAGGGACACGAAATTTCGTGTCCCTACGCATCAGTTGATTACACCGTCGGCGGTGTGGGCCGGTTGCCGTTGGGCGACGGCGTGGTGACCGGCTGCTCCTTGAACAGCTCTTTGATGCCGCCCAGCGCGCTGAGCACGCCGGTCGCTTCATAGGGCAAGAAGACTTTGCTCGCCGTGCCGTTGGAGATCGCCTTGAGTGCGTCCAGATATTGGATGGCGATCAGCTTGTCGTCTGGGTTGGCGTTGCGGATGGCCGTGTAGACGGTAGTGATGGCGTTGGACTGGCCCGCGGCCTCCACTTCGCGCTTGTAGCGTTCGGCGTCGGCCACGCGGCGCACGGCTTCGGCTTCGCCTTCGGCCTGCAGGATGCGCGCCTGGCGCAAGCCTTCGGATTCCAGAATCTGGGCGCGTTTCTCGCGCTCGGCCTTCATCTGGCGGTGCATGGCCTCGGTCACGTCGATGGGCGGGTCGATGCGTTTAATCTCCACGCGCACGATGCGGACACCCCATTTGTCGGTGGCGTCGTCCAGCACTTCGCGCAGTTTGGCGTTGATGATGTCGCGCGAGGTGAGCGCCTGGTCGAGTTCGGTCTCGCCGATGACGTTACGCAGGTTGGTTTGAGCCAGTTTGGTGGCGGCGCTGTAGAAATCGGCGACGTTGTAGGTGAGCTTTACCGGGTCGGTTGCCTCGTAGTAGATGATGGCATCCACCGTGACGACGACGTTGTCCTTGGTGATCACCTCTTGCGGCTGCACGTCCACCACTTGCTCGCGCATATCCACCTTGCGCAGGGTATCGAGAAACGGGATGATCAGCGTGAGGCCGGGCTGTGCGGTGCGCTGATAACGGCCCAGGCGCTCGACTACGCCCTTTTCGTAGGGCGAGACAATGCGCAGACCGGTTAGGGCGATGATAAAGACAAAGATCGCCAGCATGACCAGTAAGGCTAGGACGGCTAACCCTTGCATGGTGACTCCTTCCATTGAATAACCTCTTCTTTCCTAGGTGCTCTTTCCAGGCGCGCTAGGCAGGCAGAATGGGCTGCACCTTGAGATGCGTGCCCTGAACGGCGACGACGACCACTTGGCTGCCCGCGACGATGGGCCGGCCTTCGGTCGACTCTGCCGACCAGTGTTCGCTGTTGATGCGCACCACGCCTCGGCCCGATATGGGGTCAATTGTCTCCAACACAATCCCTTCCTTGCCCAAGACGCGGTCGATGCCGACGAGATGGGTATTGGGGTTGCTCACGCGGTTGGCGAGCGGGCGCACCAGCACGACGGCGAGCGACGACAGCAGCACAAAAATGGCAAACTGCCATTCGACGCCGGCGCCGAGAAAAGCCGCCAGCCCCGCGCCGGCTGCGCCCACCCCAAAACAGATCAGGAAAAAGCCGGCCGTGAAGATCTCGGCGATGACAAAGATCAGAGCAAGTACAACCCAGGCCCATGGCAGCCAGGCCAACATTGCCTTCTCCTTTATAGCCTTGTATAGGTAGCCCTATACAAGGTCTTGTATCGTATTTGTTGGCTGTGTTCAACTGAGCGCGCCGCAACGTCGTTATCTATCTTCCTGCCGCCCTTGTTTTATACATCTTATTATACACCATGGTGGTTGCCTGACGGTTGGCTGACAGCCCCACGACAGCGCGCTGCGCCCGCCTGGCATCCCAGAGGACGGAGGCGGGCGCAGGGGGCTAGGATGCGGTTGGAGAAGGGGCGTGCGCGGCAGCTGATGCGCTGCCCAGCGCGTTACTCGATGCCGATCTCGACGCGCGTGCCGCCTTCGTTGTCGACGACCTCGACGATGCGCCCGATCGCGCCCGATTCAATCGCCTGTTCGATCTGCGTCAGGTCCACCCCTGCCGAGGCCGGGATAAAGCGCTGGATCAGCCGGAACAGCCCGACCGGCACACTCACGTTGACCTTGGCCTGGTTGTTGACCAGATCATAGACACGGATGCGCAGCCCGCGTGAGGTGTCAAAGACTTCACTGCGGGCGGCCCCGGAGGGCGGCGGGGGCGGCGCGCTCTGTTTGCGCCCGCCCAGCGCAGCCAGGAGCCGTGCGCCGTCTTCGGCGCTGATTTTGCCCTGTTCGATCATGCGCAAGATCGCCATGCGCTCTTCTGCGGTTGCCATTGCGTCCTCGTCCCCAGCGGGGGTATCCGTCTCGGTTGTGCCTGCAACGGGCATCGATCGTACCATAGACTGTTCCATTTGCCATCTCCTTGAAGATAGGTTTGAGAAATGCGTTGGGCGTGCCTGCTGTCTTTAGGTTGAACTGTCGAGGGCGGCAAGCAGCTTCTCGGCCTGTTCGACCGAGATTTTGCCCTCCTCTACCATGCGCAGGATGACCATGCGCTCCTCGTCGCTGACCGGAGCACTCTTGGCGCGCTGCGCCCGCGGGGGGACAGGGGGCACGGGCGGGACGGGCGGCGTGGGCGGGGTGGGGTAGCCATAGCCCATGGGCTGGCGACGTTCCATGCGTGCGGCGTCGCGCTCGGCGGCGCGGGCGCGCTGCTCGGCCTGACGCACCGCCGCCGCGATCTTGTCCTCTGCTTTGCGCATAGCCTGCTGTACTTTGGCCTGCACGCGCGTGGCGATCTCGTCGCCGGTGCCCAACTGCGCCAGCCGCGCGTCGAGTTGCGCCGAGAGCGCCTCCATCTGGCTCTCGACTTGGTCGGTGAACTGCTGGATCCATTCGCCCGTGCGCTCCACCATCTCGCGTTGAGTCTCGGGGTCCATCTCGACATTGAAAGGGCCGAACTGGAATTCGGAGCTATCTTCGATCTTGCCGACCAAGGTGATCGTCCCCCCCGCCTCCAGGTCGATCACGCCTTCGCCGCTGCCCAGGCTGAACTCGGCGCTGCCTTGGCGGCGCTCAGAGTCGACCCCCAGCCGCTTGACGCGGATGTCGTTGCCGCGGCTCACCAGCCGCACCTGGGCGTTGACCTGGGGCGGGACGCGGCAAGAGATGTCGCCGCCGGCGCGCACCCGGCAATGGCCGCCCGCCGGAAGCTGGAGCCGCAGACCGGCGTTGCCTGCGGCGTGTGCGTCGACGCTGCCCGCCGCCCCGCGCACGGCCAGGTCGCCGGCGCAATCGTCCACCTGTACCGGGCCAAGGATCTGCGCCAGCGAGGCGTTGCCCTGCACCGTCTCTACGCTGACGGGGCCGGCCACCTCGCGCGCCGCCAGATCGCCGGAGACGGTCGTGATCGCCAGCAGGCCTTGGATATTGGTCAGGGTGGCGTTGCCGGCCACCGACTCAACCTCGATCGGCCCTTGAATTTCCTTGGCTGCCAGGTCGCCGGCGCAGCTTTGCACCTGCAGCGCCCCCTGGATACGCACCGCGGTCAGGTTGCCCGAGACGTTCTCCAGGCTAAGGCCGCCGGCGACCTTATGAATACTGGCGTCGCCGCCGATAGTATCCAGGGTGGCCGGGCCGGTCTGTGCCAAAACCAAGTTGCCGTGACAGTTCTGGACGATGAGATCGCCCTCCACGCCGGTGATCTGGCCGTCGCCGTGGACATCCTGCACAATCAGGCGCGCTGCCTGCGGCACGAACAGCCGCACGTCGCCCGGGGCCGAAAGCGTCCAGCCCTCCTCCTCATCGTGCTGCAACTGGAGCGTGTCGGAGGCGGCGCGCGCCAGGATGCGGCCTTCCCCCCAACCGCGCACGACCAGATTGCCGTGAACAGCGCGCACGGTCAACGTGGGTTGGCGGCCACTCTCAACAGATTGTTCGCTGCTCATGCTTCGTCTCCTTGCAGGCGGCCCATGGCCTGCTCGAACGTGATCTTGCCCTGGTCTAATTCGTTGAGGATGGCGCGGCGGGCGTCTTCCGAAACGGCCGGGCCTTCTTCGCGTCCCGGTTCATAGCCCAGGGCGCGGATGATGTCGTGCAGCCGGCTGCGCAGGGTGGGGTAGGAGAGACCCATCTCGTCTTCCATGCGTGAGAGCTTGCCCTCACAGCGTACAAAGGTCTCGATAAAGCGGAGCTGTTCGGGGGACAATTGGGCAAAGGGTATGGCGACGGCAAAGCGTCCTTCGACGCTGATGTCGCTGCCGGGACAGTAGAAACGGGTGACGACAATTTCGCCCCCGTCAAAGGGGCTGCGCAATGGGAGTGGTTTCATGGCCGGTTCTTTCTGGTTAACTGCTTCATACGATAGATTCCTGGTTGTTAGGGGCGGCGGGGGTGGACAAGCGCCGAGCGTGGTTCTGCTGGGACGATGGGTTTGATCCGCTGGCCGGTGTTGATCAGCCAGTCGCCGAGTTGGTCGCGCAGCCGGCGCGCCGGAGCCTGGGGGGCGGCTTTCGGCAGGCGGCGGTAGGCGGCAGCATCCTCCAGCGCGGCTTGATGGCGGGCTTTGGCGAGCGCCATCCAGGCGTCGGGCGTGTAGTGCTCAAACATCACTGTGCCTCCGATCTGTCTGCGTGAAAGAAAACCGCTTACTGTTTTCGAAAGCATCATAGCAGAAAGTTGAAGTTTGTCAATAGTCAATTTCAGAAAAATTAATATATATTTTGATAATCATGATGTGAGCAGGAGAGTCGCTTGCGAAAAGTAAAAGTGAGGTTTGAAAAACAAACAGGCGACCGGCACTCGCGAGTGCCGGTCGCCTGGGAACGCCTAACGGGTATCGAGGCGCTAACGGCGCGCTCTGTCAGTCGATCCAGCCCTGGTCGCGCAGGAAGCTGGTCAGCCCCGGAATGGCGAAGCGTTTGCCCTGATAGGCTTGGTAGCCATAGTAGAGCAGCGCCACCACGGCCATCAGATAGGCGATGGGGGTGAGACAGAGCACCAGCACCCCCAGCAGTTGGCCCAGCAGAGGCACGATCTGGAAGACGGCTGTGCCGATGCTGACCGCGACCCCGATCACGACAAAGAGCAGCATCAAGGCCAAGCTCTGAACGGCATGGTAGCGTTGGAACGGGCGCTTCTTGCTGCTCTCGCTTAACAGCACGATCACCGGCATCACGACTGGGATCACGATCTGCGTGGCATAGGAGAGCAGGGCGATCAGCTTATCGTCCTTGTCCGCCGCGGGGTCTACCCCGGCGTCCTGCATAAATTCGCCGCGGCGCAGCGCGCTGGCCGCTTCGCCGGCCTGTTCGCGTGCCATCCCGGCGGCGCGTTCGACCGGCGTGGGGCCGGGCTGCTCCGACGCCGGTGGCGTGGCGTGCGGTTGAGCGTCTTCCCCGCTCAGATGGGCATTGGTCTCGTCCGCAGGTGTGCGGTTCAGATCGTCGGACATGGTTTGAGTTCTCCCTGAAATCGCTTTGCTATCGTCTCTGCTGCGCCGGAGCCGCAAGTGGAGCGGGGTTCGCTGTCTGCGCCGGCTGGGCTTGGCGTGTCTATTCATACAACAGTACGCAGCCGCGCCGCAAAGGTTGCAGGCAGCTATGAGATGGGTTGTGTGGCTATCTTTGCAGGCCCGCTTTTTATCCGGTGGGCTTTGACCCTCCTCTTGGGGAATGTTACAATCGTTGTCTATGCGCGTGTTGGCCGTCTCCGATAAAGTCGAACCAGTACTCTACAGCCCCGCCGTCAAGCAGCGCGTGGGGGCTGTCGATCTGATCCTCAGTTGCGGCGATCTGCCCTTCTATTACATTGAATATCTGGTCAGCACCGTCAACCGCCCCTGCTATTATGTCTTTGGCAACCACGGCCGCGAGATCGAATATCAGGGGGGCAACTGGAGCCAGAAACATGAACCGATGGGCGCGGTGAACCTCCATCTGGAGACCCGGCGCGAGGGCGCGCTGCTCCTGGCGGGGCTGGAAGGTTCGATGCGTTATAACCTGGCCCCCAAGTACCAGTCTACCGAACGCCAGATGTGGTTCAATGTCCTGCGCATGGTCCCCAAGCTGGCGATGAATCGGGTGCGCTATGGCCGCTGGCTCGATGTGCTGGTGGCGCATTCGCCGCCGCGCGGCATCCACGACCAGCCGGACCTCGCCCACCGAGGGTTTGAAAGTTTTTTGACCTTTATGCGCTGGTTCAAACCGCGCTATTTGCTCCACGGCCACATCCATCTCTACCGGCAGAATACGACGACCCAGACCCGTTATGAGGAGACAGAAGTGATCAATGTCTATCCTTTCCGCGTCTTGGACTTGGAGCCAGGGGGGTGAGCATGGGGCAGGCGGGCATGACCGAATCGGGCACAATTGGGCCGGGCACGGCCCAGACGGGCTGGCGCGCCCTCGCACAGCGGGCCGCCGCCGCCCAAGCCGAAGCCGAAGCGCGCCATGTGTGGCAAGTGCAGCCGGGGGAGCCGATCCCCTTTAACCACCGCTGGGAGCATGTCCGCCAGGTGGTGGGGTTGGCGCTGTGGCTGGCCGAGGCGACCGGCGCCGACCGCGAGATCGTGGAGGCTGCGGCCTGGCTGCACGATGTGCGCAAAGAGCAGCCAGGCCATGGGGTGGCCGGCGCGCGCGCCGCGCGCGAGATTTTGGCCGCCGGCGATTTTCCGCAGGAGAAACTCCCTGCCGTGGCCGACGCCATCCGCAAGCATGTGGGGCTGTTTCGCGCCGCCGATGCGGAGCCGCTGTCCCCGCTCGAAGCGGCGGTGTTGTGGGATGCCGACAAGCTGACCAAGTTGGGGGTGCAGGCGTTGATGTTCAATCTGAGCACCACCTATGCCGCATTTCACACGCTGGAAGAGCGGCGCGTCGATAACCATGAGTTTACGCACAAGATGTTGGTGCATACGGTGGCGAGCATGAACACCGCGCCGGCGCGGGCGCTGGCCGAACGGCGCTATCGCGATATGCTGGCCGTGTTGGAGATGTGGGCGCAGGAAGCGCATGAGGGAGAGGTTGGCGTTGAAGTATCACCTGATCACCCTGGGCTGTCCCAAGAATAAGGTCGACAGCGACGGCATCGAGATGCTGCTGCAGGGCGCGGACTATCGCGCTGCGGCGGCCGCGCGCGAAGCCGATGTCTTGATCGTCAATACCTGCGGCTTCCTGGAGGCCGCCAAGGAGGAATCGATCGGCGTGCTGGCCGACCTGAGCCGCCACAAGCGACGCAACCAGGTCTTGATCGCCGCCGGCTGTCTGGCGCAGCGCAACGGCCAAGAGGTGCTGGCGCGCGTGCCCAAGGTGGATGGGCTGCTCGGCACGCGCCGCTGGATGGACATCTTGCAGTTGATCGGCCGGATCCGCGGGGGCAAGACGGCGCGGCCGCTGGCGCGCTATGATCTGCTGGGCGAAACGTCGCTCACGCCGGGCTACGGCGTGCCCGCACTGTTGGGTGACCCCGGCCAGGAATATACGCAGCCCGTGCCGCGCCCGCCGGTGCTGGGCGGCAGCGCCTATCTCAAGATTTCGGACGGCTGCAACGCGCCCTGCGCCTTTTGCACCATCCCCAGCTTTAAGGGCAAGCTGCGCAGCCGCCCGCTGGAGGCCGTGGTGGACGAGGCCATCGCCTTGGTGCAGGCCGGGGCCAAGGAACTGGTGTTGGTGGCGCAAGACACGACCGACTATGGCCGCGATTGGGGCGAGGCCAACAGCCTGCCGCGCCTGCTCAGCGCCCTCTGCCGGCGCACCGGCGACGACATGCGCTGGCTGCGGCTGATGTACGCCTATCCCGGCCATGTCAGCGACGAGTTGATCGAGGTGATGGGCCGCGAACCCAAGATCGTGCCCTACCTGGATATGCCGCTGCAACATGGCGACCCGGCCACGCTGCGCCGCATGTACCGGCCCTCGCGGCTGGAGATGGTCTATGACCATATCGCCAAGCTGCGCGCCGCCATGCCCGACATCGCGCTGCGCACGACCTTTATTGTCGGCTATCCGGGTGAGACCGAGCAGGAATTCCAGGGGCTGCTGGACTTTGTCCGGGCCATCGAATTCGACAAGGTGGGCGCGTTCCAGTTTAGCCCCGAACCGGGCACGCCCGCCGCGCTGCTGCCCGACCCAGTGGACGAGGACGTGAAGGCGGAGCGTTACGCGCGCTTGATGGAGGTGCAGCAGCCGATCAGCCTGGGCAAGAACCAGGCGCAGGTGGGCAAGCAACTGGCGATCTTGGTCGAGGGCGAGGGGGAGATCGAGGGCAGCCGCCGGCCGCTGCTGTTGGGCCGCAGCTATCGTGATGCGCCGGAGGTTGATGGGTTGGTGCTGGCGCCGGGCGTGGGCGGCGTGCCGGCGGGGGAGATGATCGAGGTCTATATCAACGGGGCGATGGAGTATGACCTGGTGGGCGAGCCGTTGGGGAGCGAGACCTTTTCCAGCATCAAGCCCCAGGCGGCGCAGAAGCCGGGCCGCGCCCCAATTGGGCTGGTCTAGGCGTTTAGCCGAACCAGCCGCGGCGGCGCTGCTGCTGCCGCTGCAACTGGACCAACTGAGCGATCTGTTGTTGGAGGGCCGCCACCGTGGCTTCGAGCGCACGCAGACGGCCCTCGCTGCGTTCTTTGCGCGTCTCTTCGCGGCGCTGATATTCGGCCAGCGCCCGCTCCAATTCGAGCATCCGCTCACGCAGTTTGCGATTCTCGTCCTTGAGGTTAAAATTGTCCTGCACGACTACGTTGAGCATTTCGCGCAACGAGCTTTGGCTGTTGAGCACAGCCTGCTGCGTCCCGGCCAGCGTGCTCATGGCGTCGCCGACCAGGCGCGCCAGCCCTGTGGCTGATTCACTGCCGGATGCGTCGCCGGATGTGTCGTCGTTCTCATCGCCAAAGTGGGCGGCGTGCGTGGTGGTGAGCGCCGCGGCGGGGATGTCCGTCTCGTCGGCGCGGGCCTCGACCGGCGGGTTTGGGGTGTCGGGGAGCGGCGGGGTGAGCGAGCGGTCGATCTGGACGTCGTCATAGCCCTGGTTAAGCAGCCGCTGGATGGTGGCGAGCATCGCCACATCCGCATGGCTAAAGGTGGCGTGGCTGAAGCGGGCATTGGCCGCATCTCGGCTGAGATAGCGCCCAAAACGCCGGCAGAGCCGCTCCAGGCCATCTGGGCTGAGGTTCAGATGGCCGGCGACTTGCGCGGGGGTGAAGCCGGCGGACGCGCCGGGGTCGGTGGCGGACGATGGGCGCTGCACTGCCCAACTCCTTGCTGAAGTGCCGGCGGAACGGCCGCGAACCGGGACGGCTACTTGTCGACGACGCGCCATGTGGTGTCAATCACGTCGCTGTCGTCGGGGCGTTGGCCGGCGCGGGAATCTGTGCGCCGACCGCCAAAGGCGCGGTTGACGCCGCCGGACGAGGCCAGGCTCACAAAGAGGCGCGCGGCCAGCAGGAAGATAGCGATATCGTCCAGCGGCAAGCCGGGGATGAGGTCCAGCGGCCAGACCCAATAGAGTAGGGCCATAAAGGGCAGCGCCAGCTTGAGCAGGCCGGGCACAGCGGGGTCCCAAAGCAGCCGCCAGGCCACGCTGACATCGCGCAGGACGGCGGTCAGGGTCCAGCCGCGGCCGGGTTGATAGGCTTGTTTGTTCATGCGAATTGAACTCCTTTGAACATCGTTCGGAACGTTGACCAGTATAACCAACTTTGTAGGCGCTGACAACCCAACGGCGCTCATCCTGGCTGCGCATGCCCACGACTTCCCAGATGTTGCTTGAATATCCCGATATCTTGATCCAAGTGTTGGCGGAACTGCGCAACGCTTTCTTGGATGCTGCCGACAGCCGGGAAAAGCAGATCGAGTTGTTGGCGGCGCAGATCACCGACCCGCTCTCGGTGCAGATGGCGCTGGAGGAAGCGGTGGACTTTGCCGCCGACAGCCGCGCCGCGCTGGAGACGATGCTCAAAGAGGGCGGCGAGATGGCCGAGGCGCAGTTCAGCCGCCAGTTTGGCGGCATCCGCCAGATGGGGCCGGCCAAACTGGCGCGCGAGACGCCCTGGCTCTACCCGGAAAGTATCGCCGAAGTCCTTTTCTATTATGGGCTGGTCGGCCGCAGCTTTAAGGGCATAGGCCAACAAGCCCACACCGTGATCTATATCCCCAGCGATGTCGCGCCCTGGCTGCCCCATCCCCAAAACCCGGCGCTGGAAGGGGAGATGGCGGTGCGCACGATCAAGCCGCCGCCGGTCTCGCGCACGCTGCTCGCCGACGACGGCTTTTTGGAGGATGTGGGCACGATGCTGGGCTTTTTGCACGCCGAGCCACTGCGGCTCACGCCCGACGGCCCGCAGGCAGACGATGTCGACCGGCTGGTGCAGCGGCTGCAATTTGGCGGCGGCACGCCCGACCTGGACGTACGGCTGGCCCTGCTGCTGCACCTGGCAAACCGGTTGGGCTGGCTGCGCCGCGGCGATGACGGCTGTGTACATCTGACGGGCAACCGCGTGCGCCAGTTCTTGGATCGCACACGCGCCGAACAGCGCCAGACGCTCTGGGCCGCCTGGCGTGATTCGCCGGACTGGAACGACCTCTGCCGCACGCCGGGGCTGGAATGCGCCGAGACGGGCAACTGGAAGAACGATCCGCTGCAAACGCGCACAACTCTCCTGCAATTGCTCTCCAAACTTCAGCCCGGTATGTGGTACAGCCAGTCCGAAGTGATCCGCGCCGTGCGCGAGACAGAATCGGATTTCCAGCGACCTACGGGCAATTACGAAACGTGGTATATCCGGTCTACCACTACGCAGGAATTTCTGCGTGGTTTCGAGCAGTGGGACCTAGTTGAAGGCGCGCTGCTGCGTTTTCTTTTCCGCGGCCCGCTGCATTGGCTGGGCGCGCTGGACCTGGCCGAGCCTTCGAGCGGCGACGATCTGCAACTCTCGCTCAGCCAGCAGGGGTCGGCTTGGCTGGGTCAAGATTCTCCTCTGCCCTACGATGCGCCGCGCAAACGGATGCAGGTGGGCGATGATTTCACGGTGGTCGTGCCGCACGGCGCACCGTTGAGCGACCGCTTCCGTGTAGAGCGTTTTGCTACCTGGCAGCGCTCCTACCCCGATTTTATCTATCAGATCAACCAGCGCAGCCTCAAGCGCGCCGCCGATGAAGGCATCGGCGCCGACAAGGTGCTGGAGTTCTTGACACAGCACGCCGAGATCATTCCCTCCAAGGTCAACGCCGCGCTAGGCCGCTTTGCCGCCACCGAGCGCGTGCGCTAAATCCCCATTTGGGTCTTCTGCTTGCTTTGTACGGACACGAACTATCGTGTCCGTATAGGGTAATTCTATAGGGTAATTCTGCACGTCCTATACATACCGCGGCTACGAGAATTTCTCCCTTATAAGGAGGCTGCTGAGTCCTGTCTTCAGCGCAGGTCGAGACACAAAAATACCCTTTGACAGCCCCTTGAAAACGGTGTAAGATTTTGCCGCCTCACGAAGGATAGCCGGGTTATAGGAGAAGCTTGTCTGTGCTTACCCTCAGGCAGGGTTTTTGGGTTCCCAGACCCACCCCCTATGCCTGTGCCGGTACAAAACCAACTGCGTTGTTCCACAAATTGCTGTTACACAAGGGGAGAACACTATGTCTGGAATGCGTAGGTTCAGGCGCGTGTATTTCATTGGGCTGTTGGGCGTGCTGGCGATGCTGCTGGCCGCCTGCCCGGCAGCTACCACGACGGCCCCGACTGCCGGGGAAGAGCCTGCGGCAGAGGCTGCCGCTACGGAAGCGCCCGCTGCCGAGAGCGCAGCCGAAGGGGGGCGAGGCGCAGACGGCACGCTCACCATCCTCTATTGGCAGGCCGTCTCGATTATGAATCCCTATCTCTCCACAGGGACCAAAGATTTTCACGCCGCTTCCTTGGTGCTCGAACCGCTCTTCAACTATGACCCCGACGGCAACCTGGCGCCCACACTGGCGGAGGACATCCCCACCGTGGCGAACGGCGGCATCTCCGAAGACCTGTTGAGCGTGACCTGGAAGCTCAAGGAGGGCGTGGTCTGGTCGGACGGCACGCCTTTGACCGCCGAAGATCTGGTCTTTACCTGGCAGTACTGCACCCATCCCGAAGTCGGCTGCGCGTCGGCCACCTCCTATGAAGGCGTGACTAACGTCGAAGCGGTGGACGACCTCACGGTGAAGATCACCTTTGATGCGCCCAAGCCTTTCCCCTACAACCCCTTTGGCGGCAACTTGGCCCCGGTCTTGCAGAAGGCCCAGTTTGAGAACTGCATGGGCGCGGCGGCGCAGGGCTGCTCGGAGCAGAACACCTATCCGGTCGGCACCGGCCCTTTTAAGGTCAAGGATTTCCGCGCCAATGATGTGGTGACCTATGAAGCCAACGAGAACTTTCGCGAGCCGGACAAGCCGCACTTCGCCGAGGTGATCTTCAAGGGCGGCGGCGACGCGCCCGCGGCGGCGCGTGCCGTGTTGGAGACGGGCGAGGCCGACTATGCCTGGAACCTGCAGGTCGAGCCGCAGATCCTGGCCGACATGGAGGCCGCAGGGCTGGGCACGCTGGTCAGCGCCTTTGCGGGCAATTCCGAGCGCGTGTTGATGAACTTCACCAACCCCTCGCCGGACCTGGGCGACCTGCGCTCTGAATGGACGCCGGAGGACCCGAACCCCCACCCGATCCTGAGCGATATCAAGGTGCGTCAGGCGCTGTCGATGGCGATTGACCGCAACGTGATTGCCGAGCAGCTCTATGGCGCAGGCGGCCGCCCGACCTGTAACATCCTCCCCGGCCCGCCCGCGGTCGTCTCCACCGCCAATGATAGCTGTCTGACCCAGGACCTCGAAGGCGCGGCGGCG
>JADLFO010000096.1 GCA_020845455.1 Caldilineaceae bacterium | reverse complement strand
GCAAACGCCGCCGACGCAGTCATGCCGGGCAGAACTTGTTCCAGCGGGCCTTCGGTCAGACGGATGATGACCGGGAAGGTGACAAAGCCGGTCCCGGCGTCGGCCATGGGCGCGATCTTGTCCACCACGCCAAAGAAGGTATCCGCAGGCAGCGCGTAGATCGAGATCACCACCGGCTGGCCGACGCTGACCCGGCTGATGTCTTTTTGCTCGACGTTGACCACCAGGTCGACATTGGCGGTATCGGCCATGGTGGCGACCACGCTGCCCGCCGTAGCCTGCTGGCCCAGTTCGACGTCAACTGAGAGGATTGTCCCGTCAATCGGCGCGACCACCTGGGCGTTCTGCTGGGCAAGCCGCGCTTCTTCCAGCGCGATCATCGCCTGGCGCACGGCCAATTCACCCTTACGCAGTTCAGATTCCTTCGCCCCCTGCTGCGCTTCTTCCAGCGCCGCCTGGGCCGCGGCAACCTGGGCTTGGGCGCCGGCCAGTTCTGCCGCGGTGGGTTTGGTGCGCAGTTCGTTGAGCGCAGCCTGGGCGCTTTGCGCCGCGGCCACCGCCGACTGTATCTCGGACTCGGTGGCGGGCTTGTTGGCTTCGTCAAAGGCCGCGCGCGCCGCTTCCAAGTCAATTGTCGCCTGCTGGAGCGTATCGGCGGCAGAGGTGGCGGCGGCCTCGGGCAGCCAGGCGATCTTGTCATACTCGCGCTGTGCGGCCTGCACCGCGATCTCGGCCTTCTTCAGATTCGCCAACGCCATGTTGATCTGGGCAGTGGTGGGCTGCTCCAGCAGTTCGGCATGGCTCGCCCAGGCCGCGGCGACCGCGCTCTCGGCGGCAGCCAATTCTTCTTGGGTCGGCCCACGCTGGGTTTCGGCCAAGTTCTCCTGCGCCAAGAGCAGGTCGGCCTCGGCCACGGCGATGTCACTCTCTTTGACCTGCTCGCCCAGTTCTTCAAAGTCGATGCGCGCCGTCTCAAAACCGATCTCGGCCTGCTCGACCGCCCAATCCAGATAGGTAGTGTCGAGCGTGACCAGCACATCGCCGGCGGCGACCGTATCGCCCTCTTCGACCTCAATCGTATCGACCTGGCCGGCAGCCTCCAAGACGACCTGGCGCGGTTGGGTCAGTTCAACCGTGCCGACCGCGGTCAGCGCGGCAGAGGTGGCGGCTTGGGCCTCCGGCGCGGGGGCCACCGACAGCGTGCCCACGCTGGTCTCGGCGGCGAAGTCCATGGCGGGCGCAGCCGCTTCGAACGCCATCGGTTCAGCTACACCTTCGGCGGAGCGTGCCGGCGCAGGGGCCAGCAGCGCCGTGAGGGTACGCGCCACCTCATCACGCTGGGCGACCAGCAAGGTTGCGCCAAACCCGACTGCTGTGACCAAGCTGCACAGCAACAACCACTTGGCGATCTGTTTCATCTCTACTCCTAACCGATTGGGGAAAAAGGTAGGTACACGGAAAAGATCAGAAAGATATAGAAAAGTACTGGAAAAAGAGACGCTGCTCGAAGGATCACGCCTGGCGGCGCGCCTACATACCAAGGATACCACCCGCGGGCGGATGTGGCAAAGAGGAAGGAGGTAGGCAGTAGAGAGTGGGCAGTAGGGGCGGAGGGGAAGATTCACCGCAAAGCCGCAAAGGGTGCAAAGGCCAGAAGAGAGGGGGAATAGAGAGTACTTCTCTTCTGCCCTCACTGCCTACTGCCCTTTTGTCAACCGCAGGCCGCGCAGCAGTTGGGCGTTGAGCGCCACGACGATGGTGCTGACCGACATGAGCAGCGCGCCCACGGCGGGCGACAGCACGATGCCCCATGGGGCCAGCACGCCCGCGGCCAGGGGCAGCGCCACGATGTTATAGCCGGTGGCCCACCACAGGTTTTGCACCATCTTGCGATGCGTGGCCTGGCTCAATTCGATCACGTTGACCACGTCCACCGGGTCGCTCTGCACCAAGATGATGTCGGCGGAGGCGACGGCCACATCCGTGCCGCTGCCGATGGCGATGCCCACGTCGGCGCGCGTCAAGGCGGGCGCGTCGTTGATGCCGTCGCCCACCATTGCCACCTTTTTACCCTGGCGCTGTAACTCGCTCACCTTCTGATCTTTGGATTCGGGCAGCACCTCGGCAAAGGTGCGGTCGATGTGCAGTTCTTCAGACACCGCCTGCGCTACGGCGCGGCTGTCGCCCGTGACCATGGCGACCTCCTTGCCCAACTCCTGCAGACGGCGCACGGCCAGCTTGCTTTCGGGCCGGATCACATCCGCCAGCGCAAAGGCGGCGACGGCTTGAGGCGTCGTGCCATTGCCGCCCTGCAGCAGGTAGACCACCGTCTGGCCCTTGCTGCCCGCCGTCGCCGTGAACTTCTGCAGCTTGGGCGGCAGCGTTACATGCAATGCCTCCAGCAGACGCGGCCCACCTACATGGACCGGCATCCCGTCATGTAGGGCGCGCACCCCCTGCCCCTTGATCGCCTCAAACTGCTCCACGCGCGGCGGCGTCACCCCGCGGTCGACGGCCAGTTGGCGCACGCCCGCCGCGATCATATGCTCCGAATCGCCCTCGACGGCGGCGGCCAGCCCAATCGCCGCGGCTTCGTCCATACCGTCTATCACCGCGCCGGCGACCACGCCGTGGCTGCCGCGCGTCAGCGTGCCGGTCTTGTCAAAGAGGATTGTGTCTAGGTTGCGCGCTTCTTCCAGCGCCACACGGTCGCGCACCAGGATGCCGTTGGATGCGGCCAGCGACGTGCTGATGGCGACTACCAGCGGCACGGCCAGCCCCAAGGCATGAGGACAGGCGATAACCAGCACCGTCGCCACGCGCTCGATCACGGCGACGTTGAAACCGGTCGCTGCGACCCAGCCAATGGCGGTGAGCAACGCCACGGCTAGGGCGATATAAAAAAGCCAGCCTGCGGCGCGGTCGGCCAGCACCTGTGTGCGCGATTTGCTTTGCTGCGCCTGCTCCACCAGCCGCATGATTCCGGCCAGCGCCGTGGCCTCGCCGATGGCCGTGACGCGCACGCGCAGACTGCCGTCGCCGTTGGTTGCGCCGGCGATCACCCGGTCGCCCGGCTGCTTGTCCACCGGCCGCGACTCGCCGGTGATCAACGCTTCGTTGACCGACGACGCGCCCTCCGCCACTTCGCCGTCGGCGGCAATGTTGGCTCCAGGCCGCACCAACACCAAGTCACCGGTGCGGAGCGCGCTCACCGGCACTTGCTCGCTGCCGCCGTCGGGGCGGAGGCGTTCGGCGGTATCGGGCATGAGTTTCGCCAGCTCGCCCAGCGCGCCCGAAGCCTGGCGCACGCTGCGCATCTCCAGCCAGTGGCCCAAGAGCATCACGTCGATCAGCAGCACCATCTCCCAGAAAAAGCCGCCTTCGGGGTCGATCACCAGCGCGGCCAGGCTGTAGAGCAGCGCCACGCTGATCGCCAGCGAGATCAGCGTCATCATGCCCGGCCGGCGCTGCTGGATCTCCGGCACGGCCATCTGTAGAAAAGGCACGCCGCCCACAGCGAAGACGATCAGCGCAAAAATCGGCCCCACCCAGCCGCTGCCGGGGAAGGCGGGCGCAGTGAACCCAAACCACATCTGCAGCATGGGGCTGTAGAGCAGCACCGGGATCGAGAGCAGCAGACAAAGCCAAAAACGGCGGCGGAACAGTTGCTCATGGCCTGTGTGGTCGACATGCGCGCCGTGCCCGGCATGGGCGTCGCGCTCGCCATGGGCGGCTGTGGTTTCGGCTAACGCCTGGTGAGCATGGGCCGCCGGATCATCCGCTGCGCGCGCCGGTGAATGGGCCGCCTGCTCATGCGTGCTGTGGCCGTGCGTACTGTGATCCTGCGCTGGAGGCGGCGCGGCTGCCGATTTGGGCGCAGGATCATGTTCTTCTCCATGGTGGCCTGCATGTGGTTGCTGCGACATAAAGACTCCTTGCTGCATACAGCTAAAAGGGATCGCCGGCCGGTTGACAAAAATATGGACAAAGGCTAGAAGTCGATTCTCTCCTAGTTGCCATTGCCGAACGGCTCCATATCTCGACGGTTCTTACCCAGGATCAGCGTCACATCCGCCTGATGCAGCCGAGCCACTGCGCGGCATTCGAGATTTTGACTCTCGCCGCCTATCAGTATAGCACTGGCGGGCGCCAAATGAGGACAGTGTCCGCGGGCCACCCGGCGCATGGGTTGACTTATGCGCAACAAGGGACATTTGACCCTAGCCAGACCCAGCGCACAGGGCTACACTCTATGCAACTCGATGTTTCATCGGTGAGCCGCGCCTGCTCTCTCCGCCCATGGTTTACGCGCTGCGGCCGCCTCACCGCCCTGTAATACCCTGGTCTCGTGCTTTTGCTGCTCGATCTTAGCTCTATGTGTTGGTCCTTTCCGGCCGCGCCGCGTATCCAGCCGAGGTGCGCGCCGGAGGTGGCGCAGAACGTCGACGACACAGAACTGGGCGATCTAGGGCTGAATTGTGGCGAGGAACCGGAGATCGTCGCCTTTCTCAAAACGCTGTCCGACGGTTACGCCCAGCGGGTGAAGCCGCAGCCGGTCTCACTGGGCCGGAGGGAGGGGCGCTCTTCTCGCCCATCCTGAACACCTATAGCACCTGCGTTGGGGGGGCGCCGGCGACCGGCGGCGCCCCCCGCTATCTTTTGCCGCGGCCCGCTCCTCTCGTCGTATCTCACGCGCGCTCGATGCGCTTTCCTGCCCCTGCGGCGGCTGCTATAATGCGGTCATGCCATCGCTCGAAGAGTTACTCGCACAATCGGCTGCGCTCCACAACCACCTTTGCCCGCGCCAAGTGCTTGGCGTGCGCATGGGGCTGTGGGCCGCGCAGTTGCTCGACCTGTGCCTGCCTCAAACGGACAAACGCCTGTTGACCCTGGTGGAAACCGACGGCTGTTTCGTCGACGGCGTCTCGGTCGCGACCAATTGCTGGGTGGGACGGCGCACGCTGCGCGTCGAAGACTACGGCAAGGTCGCCGCCACCTTTGTAGACAGCCGGAGCGGCGCGGCCTGGCGTGTGACGCCCAGGGCCGCGGCGCGCGACCTGGCCCGTGTCTATGCGCCCGAAGCGACCAACCGCTGGCAAGCCATGCTCTTGGGCTATCAACGGATGCCCACGGCGGATCTCCTGGCCGGGCAACGCGTGCGTTTGGTCACGCCGGTGGAGAGGATCATCAGCCGTCCGGGCTATCGGGCGCTGTGCAGCCGCTGCGGCGAGGAGATCATGAACGAGCGCGAGGTGGAGCAAGATGGCGTGCCGCTCTGCCGCGCCTGTGCGGGCCACGCCTATTACCACGTTGCCCCACAGGCTTGACGCGGAGCGTACCTCCGCGCGCTGCGGCCAATTGGACAGGCCGCAGCCCTCTCTCCTATGATGCACGCCGAGGATCGGCCCCAGGGGCAGTCCGGCGGACATCAGTTCCAACCCATCCAACTCTCAGACCCCACCCGCAACTGCGAAAGGATATCCCATGACCCGTGTGCTCATGTTGGCGAGCTTTGGCCTAGAGATTGTCGAATGCGGCGGCGCGCTGGCGCGCCATGTCCAGGCCGGCGATAATGTCCATGCCGCCGTGCTGCTCAGCCGTCCCGAAAGCCGCCCCCAGGTGAGCGAGGCCGCGGGCATTCTCGGCATCGACAACGTGGAATTTCTCGGCTTTCCCTACGGCGAATGGACGGTCGACGTGCCGTGGAAGGAGAAGATCGTGGAACTGGTGCGCCGCGTGCGCCCCGATATCGTCATCACCCAAGACCCGCACCACGCCCAGCATGACCTCGACCCCGACCGTCGCCTGATCGCGCTGCTCTATACCGAAGCGTTTGCGCTGGCGGGCCGCGACTGGCGTGTCGAAGCGTGCGGCGGCCACGCGCCCCATCTGGTGCGCGCCATCTACTATATGACGCCGGAACATCCCAACTGCATTGTCGAGATCGGCGACACCTTTGCGCTCAAACAGAAGGCGCTGGCCGTGTTGGGCTATCAACTGGCCTTCAGCGCGCAGATGATCGAGCAGCGCGCCGGCGCCGACACGCTGCGCCGCGTGTTGACCAACTATGATGAACTGTCCGGCGACAAGCGCGCCCTGGGCCATGCACTGCACAGCCAGTTCGATCTGGCGCTGGCCTTGACCCATGGCTTGGCCGGCCATTCGGGCGCGGTCTTGGGCGAAGCCTACCGCCGCGAAGGGGTCTTTGTGCTGGATAGGCTAGTGGCGTAGAAATTGAAACCGGCGCCGGACTTGGCAAGTGACCGGCGCCGGTAATTGCGTCCGCTCAGCGGCGCAGGCGCGGGTTGAGGATCTGCTCCACGGCAAACCCCACCAGTGCAAAGCCCAGGGCCGCCGCCACGATCAACAGTCCCGGCGGCAGCACCCACCAGGTCCAGGCCGGCGTCATAAACGCGCCGCGCGCCTGCGCCCAATAGAGCACCGACCCCCAGCTCTTTTGCAGCGGGTCGCCCAACCCCAGGAAGCTGAGCGACGATTCAAGCAAGATGGCTGCGCTGGTCGCCTCCACAAACTGGCCCACGGCCAAGAGCAGCACCTGCGGCAGCAGATGGCGCAGCAGGATATGGCCGTCGCGCGCGCCCACGGCGTGCGCGGCCAGCACATAGTCCTGGTGAGTCAACGACAGCACCTGGGCGCGGATCACGCGCGCCGTCCCGGCCCAGATCAGCAGGCCGATCACCAGGATGGTATTGGTCAGGCTGCGCCCCAGATAAGCTGCCAGCACGATCAACAGCGGCAGAAAAGGCAGCACCAAGATGATGTCGACCAGCCGCATGAGCAGGAGACCGGCGCGGCGATAGTAGCCCGCCATCAGCCCGACCGCGGTGCCGATCACAATGGCGATCAGCGCCGAGAGCGCACCCACCAACAGCGAGACGCGCGTGCCGTAGATCAACTCGCTCAGGATATCTTGGCCGATGTCGTTGGTTCCCAGGCGATGCGCGGCGCTGGGCGGCGCAAAGGGCTTGCCCACTCGCTCGGTGGGGTCATAGGGCGCAAGCTGCGGCGCAAAGATCGCGGTCAGCGCCAGCCCCAGGATCAGCATGATCCCGACCAGCGCCGCGGCATGGGCCGAGGTAAAGCGTCTCATGCGCCGCCGCGCCCGGGGCGCAGGCGCGGCCAGCAGGGTCGACGGGGCCGCGGGCAGCGGCGAAGATGAGGTAGTCATGATGAGACCGTCATGATAAGACCGTCATGCGGCGCGGGTGCGTGGGTCCAGCCAGGGGTAGAGCAGGTCGGCCAACAGGTTCGAGAGCAGCACGGCGACGGTGAAGAGCAGGAACGCGCCCTGCATCACCGGGTAATCGCGCGCGCTCACGGCGTCGAAGATCAAGCGGCCCAGCCCAGGATAGGAAAAGACGGTTTCGATCACCACTGTGCCGCCAAAGGCATAGCCCAGCCGCAGGGCCAACACCGTGGCGACCGGGGCCAGCGCATTGCGCAGCACATGGCGAAAGAGCACGGCAGATTCCGTCAGCCCCTTGGCGCGCGCCGTGCGGATAAAGTCCTCGCCCAACACGCCCAACAGCGTGTAGCGCATGGTGATATAGATATTCGGGGTGCTGACGATGGCGAGTGTCGTCACCGGCAGCACGGCATGTTTGGCAATGTCGGCGATCTTCTCCCAACCGGCAAGACCCGCCGCGGGGGTGATCGCGCCATAGGAGGGCAGCAGCCGCCACTGCACCGCCACCACCGAGATCAACAGCATGCCCAGCCAAAACGAGGGCAGCGAATTGAGCGCGATCATGCTCCACAGCAGGCTGATGTCGGTCCAGCCGGCGCGCCGCCAGGCCGAGATCGCGCCCAGGAGGATGCCGGCCACGGCGGAGATGAGCAGCGCGCTTCCGGCCAGCAGCAGCGTCCAGGGCAGCACGGTCAGCACCATCTCTGCTACGGGCCGCTTTTTTTGATAAGAATAGCCAAAGTCGCCGGAGAGCAGGTCGCCCCAATAGTTCAGATATTGCACATAGACGGGCTGATCCAAGGCAAACCGGGCGCGCGCGGCGGCGATCTCCTCCGGCGACATGCGTTCGATGCCGTCGCCCACGATGTTGCGCAGCGGGTCGCCGGGCATGAGCCGGGGCAGCATAAAGTTGAGCGTAATGGCGACGGCGAGCACGATCAAATACTCAAGCAGCCGCCGTCGTCGCGAGACAGTGTGCATGGCAACAATTGGTTGCGTATGTGGCAATGGACGGCGTACGCCGTCCATTGCCACATACCAAGTATCTACGGCCGCGCCGCTTCGGGCAGCAGCGACAGTTTGTGGAAGACGCCCTGCCCGGTCATAAAGGCCCAGCCGTCATAGACCGAGGCGTTATAGGCATAGGCGCCGTCGGGATAGAGCAGCATGATAAAGGGCAGGTCGCGCGCCACGATCGTCTGCAGTTCGCCGATCATCTCGGCGCGCGCCGCAGCGTCGATCTCGGTGGCGATCGCTTCGGCCAGCGCGTCGGCTTCAGAGTTGGCGTAGCCGGTCAGATTGAGGTTGCCAAAGGCCGGGTCGGAGTGGATCAGCGTGCCAAAGCGCACCGCATCGGCCTGCACCGGCGCAGACCACCCCCACATCGCCATCTCATAGTTACGCCCCTGCGTCACGTCGAAGCCCGGCCAAACGGCTTCTTCCCAGGTGGCCTGCTCTACGGCGCTGACAGTGGCCTGGATGCCGACCTCGGCCAGCATTTCGCTCACCAACTCGGCCAGGCGCAGGCGCAGCGAATCATCGCCGTTGACCAGGAACTCAAACGAAATCGGCGTGCCGTCCAACTCGCGCACCCCGTCGCCGTCGCCGTCGGTAATGCCTGCATCTTCCAGGATTTGCTGGGCGCGGGCGGGGTCGCTCTCGGTGACGACCTCGGCGTTAAAGAGCGGCGACGCCGGATGGATCCAGCCGGCGCTGCCCAAGGTGGCCGCGCCCAGGTAGATCGTGTCCACCAAGTCCTGGCGGTCAATCGCCAACGACATCGCCTGGCGCACTTCAGGCCGGTCGAAGGGCGGTTTGGTCATATCGTAGTTAAGCATTTGAGTCGTATAGAGCGGCCCCTGGCTGATCTTCATGTCGGGCGCAGCGGCCAGCGGTTCGATCTGCTCCGGTGCGACGGGGCGGGCCAGCATATCCACCTCGCCGCTGCGTAGCGCGGCCAGCGACCCGGCATCGTCGGCAAACTTGACAAAGACCAGTTCGTTCACAGCCGGCGCGCCCGCAAAATAGTCTGCGTTTGCCTCAAAGCGGTAGAACTGGTCGGGCGCATATTCGACCAGCTTATAGGGGCCGGCGCCGGTGTTGACTACGGGGTCGAAGGGCTGTTCTTCGGGCGTGGTGATCTCGGCCCAGATGTGCTGAGGGAGGATCGGCACATCGGCCAGCGCGCCCAGTTCAAATGAAGGCGACGGCGCGCTGAGGGTCAAGACCACGCGATTGTTCCCCTCCACGGCGACCGACTCGACCGGCAGCAGGGCGCGCGTAAAGCGGCTGCGCTCATACTGTTTGTAATACTCTATCGAAAATTTGACATCCTCGGCACTAAAGGGTTCGCCGTCGTGCCAGGCGATCCCCTCTTTCAAGTCCAGCGTGATCGTCAGCCCGTCGTCGCTGGTGCTGGCCGCGCTCACCAGCCAGGGCTGGGGCACGCCCTCTAGATCCAGTTGATAGAGCGAATCATACTGAAGCATGAGCATGTTCCAGCCAGGGTAGCCGGTCACATAAGTGTAGGGGGTCAGCGTGGACTCGTCGCCCAAGATGCCGATACGCAGGGTCGCGGCGGGGCCGGCTTCTTGAGCCGCTGCTTCATCCGCGGCGGGAGCCGCCTCCCCAGCAGGCGCAGCCGGGGCGACCGTGGGCGCACACGCGGCCAAGAGCAGGACAAACAGCAACAACAACACGCCCATCCGTCTTTGGCGTGTAAGGAAGGGATGCATAGGGACCTCCTGACGTCTGTGAAGGCTGGTACTGTGTAGGCGACTGATGATTGGGTGCGCCGTTTGCAGAAATCGGGGGGATGCTGCCTGTACTCTAGCACAGCTTGGGCAAATCGGCTAGAGATTCTCGATCGCTAGCGGTTCCAGTTCGTCGGCAGGCTCAAAGCCAAAAACGCGGCCGTAGAAGGTTAACTCCGCCTCCAAGGCACGCCGGTTGTTCTCCGCCTTGACAAAGCCGTGCTGCTCGCCCGCAAAGGGCACATAGGCCACCGGCAGCCCGCGCGCCCGCACGGCCTCGACCATCATCTCCGCCTGGTTGGGCGGCACGATCGGGTCGTCCAGCCCTTGAAGCACCAGCAGCGGGCAGGCCAGCCGATCCACCGCATAGATCGGCGAACGTTCCAGATAGACGGCGCGCTCTTCCGGATAGACCCCCACCAATCCGTCGAGATAGCGCGACTCGAACTTATGCGTGTCGCGCACCATCGCTTCCAGGTCGCTGATGCCGAAATAGCTGGCTCCGGCGGTGAAGCGGTCATAGAAGGTGAGCGCGGCCAGCGTGGTAAAGCCGCCGGCGCTGCCCCCGCGGATCGCCAGCCGCCGGGGGTCTACCCAACCTTGGTCCACGGCATAGGCTGCGGCGTTGATACAGTCGACCACGTCTACCACCCCCCACTGCCGGTTGAGCCGCCGGCGGTAGGCGCGGCCATAGCCGGTGCTGCCGCCGTAGTCCACGTCGAGAACGGCAAAGCCGCGCGTCGTCCAAAACTGGATGGCATAGCTGAGCGCGGTCGAGGTCGCGCCGGTCGGCCCGCCATGGCTTATCAGCACCAGCGGCGGGCGTTCCCCTTCGGGCGCGATAGCGGTCGGGTTGTGCGGGGCATAGAAATAGGCATAGGCCGTGCTCTCCTCGCCGTCGGGCAGCCGGGTGGGGAAGGCGATGGGCCGCGCCGTCGAGACAAAGGCGGGGGCCAACGTTTCGGCGCGGCTGCGGCGGATCACCTCAATCGCGCCGCTCTCCAGGTCAAGCGTCGCTAAGGCCTGAACCGCGGTGGGGGACCCGCCGAAGAAGTAGAGCCGGCGCGGCGCGGCGCGCAGACCGCTCAACTCGGTGTAGGGCAGGTCCAGCGGCGTCCAGGCCAAGCTGCTCGTGTCCAAGCTCGCCAGCCGCGTGACGCCCGCCTGCTCATAGCTGCACAGCAGCCGTCTGGGGGATTCCAGCGCATAGGTGGCCTGACCAAACGACCACTGCGGCTGGCCGAACTCGGCGTCGAGCGGGTGCAGCGGCTCGGCGCTGCCGTCGGGGCGCAGCCGGTAGAGATTCCACCAGCCCGTGCGGTCGGAGACAAAATAGAGCGTGCCGTCCGCGCCCCATTCGGGCTGGAAGATCGACTCGTCCGCGCCGCCCGCCACCAGGGTATGGCCCGCCAGTGTGCCGCCAGGCCGCACGTCTGCCATCCACAGTTCGCAGCCATCCCACGGCATATTGGGATGGTTCCAGGCCAGCCAGACCAGGCGCGTACCGTCGAGGTTGAGGCGCGGGGAGGCATAGAAGTCACAGCCCTGCGCCAACACCTGCTGGCGCGCCCCGTCCGCCAGGTCGACCGCGGCAAGCGTATTGACCGGCTGGGCTGCGGGGGTGGTGTGATCCTCGCGCACCACGATCAGCCGGTTGCGGGCGCGGTCGACCTGGCCGTCAGCATAGCGCAGCCCATCCTGTGGGGTCAACAGTTCCGGCGGCTGGCCGGGCCGCCGGCGGTAGAGCCGCTGATCGGCGAAGTTGGAAAAATAGACCACGCCTTGGTCGACCACATAAGCCGCGCCGCCGTATTCATGCACGCGCGTGCGCACGCTGAAACCGGGTGGTGTGACATCCTCAGGCGCGCCGCCGGGCGTGTGGCGTACCAGCACGCTGCGCCCATCGGGTCGCGCCTCGACCCAATAGAGCCGATCGCCGTCAAGACGCAAGTCGCGCAGCCGGATCGAATCGGCGTAGACATCGGCGGCGCTGAGCGGCGACGGCCATGAACCGTAGGGCGCAACTTGCGGCGTAGGCATGGGATGACTCCGATCTGATTCGTTTTTGTGGAGAAACGTTGTGGGTAGGTGCGCCACGCATCTACGCCTATAAGGATACGCTCGCTGCGCCGCATCATCAAACGGGGCTAGAGAGCGTCGCGTCCTCTAGCCCCCAAATACATCCTACAGCTTGACCCGCCGCAGCCGCAGCGCGTTGCTCACCACGCTGATGCTGGAGAAGGCCATGGCTCCTGCCGCCAGGATGGGATGCAACTGGCGCAGAAAAGCGGGCGCCCAGTCGAAGGGGGCCAGCACGCCTGCCGCAATCGGGATCAGGGCCACGTTATAGCCAAAGGCCCAGATCAGATTTTCATAGATGTTGCGCATGGTCGCCTTGGAGAGATGGATCGCCTGCGGCACGCTGCGCAGGTCGCCGCGCATCAGCGTCACATCCGCTGTTTCCATCGCCACGTCGGTCCCCGTGCCGATGGCGATGCCCACATCGGCCTGGGCCAGCGCCGGCGCATCGTTGATGCCGTCGCCCACCATGCCCACCTTGTAGCCTTCGGCTTGCAGCTTCGCCACATAGGAGGCCTTGTCGCCGGGTAGCACCTCGGCAAAGACCCGGTCGATCCCGGCTTCAGCAGCGATCGCCTGCGCCGTCGCCTGGTTGTCGCCGGTCATCATCACCACCAGCAACCCCAGCTTGTGCAACTGGGCCACCGCCTCGCGCGAGCCGTCCTTGATCGTGTCGGCTACGCCGATCAGGGCGCCGGCCCGGCCGTCCACCGCCATCCACATGGCGGTCTTGGCCTCGGCCTGCAACTGGCCCGCCTTGGGTTCCAGCCCGTTGAGCGCCACCTGCTCGCGCTGCATCAAGCGCAGGTTGCCCAACAGCACCTGATGCCCGTCCACCTCGGCGCGGATGCCGTGCCCGGCGATGCCCTCAAAGGCGGCGGGTGTGCTCAGGGCCAGCCCTGCCTCTTGCGCCGAGCGCACAATCGACTCGCCCAGCGGATGTTCGGAGCCGCGCTCGGCAGAGGCCGCCAGCCGCAGCAGTTCATTCCGCCCCAGCGCGGCATCATCGCTCACCACCACGTCGGTCACCGACGGCTGGCCGCGCGTGATCGTGCCCGTCTTATCCAACACAATCGCGGTCAGCTTTTGGGCCTGCTCCAGCGCGGCGCTGTTCTTAAACAGGATGCCCGCTTCGGCCCCCTTGCCCACCCCGACCATGATCGACGTCGGCGTCGCCAGCCCCATGGCGCAGGGGCAGGCGATGACCAGCACCGCCACCAGCCGCAGCAGCGCCGGCACAAAGCCCGCGCCGCTCAGCCACCAGACGGCAAAGGTCAGCAGCGCGATGGCGATCACGGCGGGCACAAAATAGGCCGCCACTTGATCCACCACGCGCTGGATCGGCGCGCGGCTGCCCTGCGCCTGCTCCACCAAACGGATGATCTGCGCCAGCGCCGTATCGCGGCCCACCTTGGTCGCCTCGAAGGTGAGCAGCCCCTGCTTGTTCATGCTGGCGCCGATCACCGTATCGCCCACCTGCTTTTCCACGGGCAGGCTCTCGCCGGTCAACATGCTCTCGTCCACCGACGAATAGCCCTGCGTCACCACGCCGTCCACCGGGATCTTCTCGCCGGGGCGCACGATCACCACATCCCCGCGCACGACCTCGGCGATGGGGATATCACGCTCCTGACCGCTGCGCACGACGCGCGCCGTCTTGGGCTGCAACCCGATCAGCTTTTTGATCGCCTCGCTGGTGCGCCCTTTGGCGCGCACCTCCAGCAGTTTGCCCAGCACGATCAGCGTGATGATCACTGCCGACGTTTCAAAATAGACATGGTGGCCCAGGCTGTGGATGCCCAGCGTGACGGCGATCAACACGGCCACGCTGTAAAGATAGGCCACCGACGACCCCATCGCCACCAGCACATCCATGTTGGCGCTGCCGTTGCGCAGGCTCTTATAGGCGCCGACATAATAGTCCCAGCCCACATAGAACTGGACCGGCGTCGCCAGGATCAGGAACAGCCAGTTGACCCACGGCTCATGCGCCCACATGCCCACCAGACCAAAGTCGCGTGCCATGCTCAACACAAAGAGCGGCAGGGTAAAGATCGTGCCCACGATCAGCCGCCGCCACTGGTGGCGGATCTCGGCCTCACGTGCTGCGGCTTCGGCATCTTCGGGGGCGGCGTCCGCCGCCAGTTCGACCACGTCATAGCCCGCCTTGCGCACGGCCGCGACCAGTTCGTCGCGCGTCACTGCGCCAGGCACATATTCGACGGTGGCCTTTTCGCTGGCATAGTTGACCGTCGCCTCGATCACCCCGTCCACTTTGTTGAGGCGGCGCTGGATCGTATTGGCGCAGTTGGCGCAGGTCATGCCCAACAGCGGCAGTTCTACCGTCGCCGTAGGGATCTCATAGCCGGCGCGCTTGACCCGCTCGATCACATTGCTGGTAACCGTCTTGGGGTCGGCTAGCGCCGGGTCAAAGACAATCGTCACTTTCTCGTTGGCAAAGTTGACGCTGGCATCGGTTACGCCTTCGACCTTTTTGGCGTTGCGCTCGACCGAGGCAACGCAGTTGGCGCAGGTCATGCCGACGACCGGCAGCGTCAATTGTTGTTCGGACATGGTGTCCTCTCCGCTTGATTTTGCTCACAACAAGCGCAGCGGCAGCACGGCCCACCCGGCTGCCGCTGCGCCCATGCGACCCGCGCCCTTAGTTCTCCGACGCGGGATAGTTGATCTCCTGCAGCGTGGTCTTGATCTTCTCCCAGGTCGCAGGCTCGCCCCAAGCCACCGTCACCTGCTTGGTGGCGGCGTCGGCCTTGACGCTCTGCACGCCTGCCACGTCGGCCAGTTCGGTCTCGACGGTATGGACACAGTGGCCGCAGCTAATATTGGGGACGGTGAAGGTCTTGGTCGTCATGGTGAAAAACTCCTTTGGTCAACAGGGTTGAAACAATTGAAACAACGGATTGCACGAACGCGATACAACGAGAGCCGATTGGACTAGAGTTTGTTGGACATGGCAAAGACGCTGGTCACCTCTTGCAGCACCGCTTCGCGCTCTTCCGGGTCGTCGCCTTGGATCGCCGTCGTGACGCAAGTGCGCAGGTGGCTGTCCAAGATCAGGGTGCTGACCTTGTTCAACGCGGCCTGCACGGCTTGGATCTGCTTGATCACGTCGATGCAGTAGGCGTCGTCCTGTACCATGCGCTCGATACCCTTGAGATGACCGGCGGCGCTGCTGAGGCGCTGGCATGCCGCTTTGCGGGCTGTCTCGTCCATCGTTCTACCTCCCTAGGCTCTGTCTATCCCCCCCCTAGGGGGAGGGGCATGGCTCGGATTATCGCGCCGGGCCGCAGAAGTTGTCAAGTAATTCATGTTCCAATTCGTGCTATCATAGAGGCATGATGGCTACCAAACGGACTCTGCCCCAGTCGACTTTGCAGCAGATGCGGGCTGCTCTCTTCGACGACAGCCCGCACACCCTGGCGCAGCCTTTTGAAGACTGGTTGACTAGCTCCAAATCTTTTGCCTTGTTTGTGCAGACCTATCAGCAGAAGATCCGTAAGAAGATACGGATGAGCCGGGATGACGAAGAACTCTACAACCTCTATTGCGAGCTAAGAACGGCCTATCTTCTGGTGCAAGAGCCAAAGTTCGCCGTCGCCTATGAACCCTACACCAAGCAGCAGGGGCGCAGCCCCGACTTCTCCGTGACCTACCGCACGCACACGACCTTTCATGTGGAGGTGACTCGGCTGCACGCCCCGGACCAAGGGCTGCCGCCGGGCACGCAGGGGGCAGGCCCAGAAAATGACGAAACAATCGATGAAGCAAATAGGGGATTAAACCAGGGACCAGAGGAAAGCACGGCCTGGCGCGGGCGCGATGCAAGCCGGCGGCTGGCGGACGTCGTCTGCGACAAGGTGAGACAGCTATCGCCCAGCACACCCAACGTCTTGTGGATGTGGGTCCAAAGTCAGGCGATGGATGAGATAGACCTCGCCCAGCAGCTGCCCGCGCTCAAACGGCGCGCAGAACAAAGAGACGCCGCGCTGTTGGCCCGCCACGGCTTTCGCAACCCGGCTGATTTTATACGCCACTACCAGCGCCTCAGCTTGATCCTGGCCCAAAGCCCGCAGACGCAAGCCGAGGCCGGCTCCCCGCTGGTGTGGATCAACAACGACGCCCGCTATCCCCTGCCCGCGCCGGTCAGGCATATCCTGTGTACGATCATCACGACCGACTCATCCCAAGACTATGGGGGAGCAGGAAATAGG
Source organism: Caldilineaceae bacterium (assembly GCA_020845455.1). GTDB lineage: Bacteria > Chloroflexota > Anaerolineae > Caldilineales > Caldilineaceae > QEUY01. The sequence goes on along the minus strand of JADLFO010000096.1, from coordinate 22,850 downwards.
AAGGAGATTTGATCATGGCTGTTCTGACCGCACCGGCGGCTGTGCTTGGCCCGACGCGCGAGGAGGAGCGCATTGAGATCCTCGACGTGCTGCGCGGCTTTGCCCTGTTCGGGATTCTATTGGTCAACATGCTCGCCTTTAACCAGGTCATGATGGCCGCGTCGGTCATGTCCCTGCCCGACGCGGCCATCATCGACCGCATCGCCACCTGGCTGATCCGCTGGCTGGCCGAGGGCAAGTTCTACTCACTTTTCTCGCTGCTCTTTGGGCTGGGGTTCATGATCCAGATGATGCGCGCCGAAGCCAAGGGGCGGCGCTTTGTGCCGGTCTATCTGCGGCGCAGCCTGGTTCTGTTCACATTCGGCGTGCTGCACGGCGTCTTCTTTTGGGTCGGTGATATCCTTGCCGCCTATGCGGTGCTGGGCGTGGCGCTGCTGCTCTTTCGCAAGATGCGCCCGCGCGGCCTATTGATCTGGGCCGTGGTGCTGCTGTCGCTGACCACGCTGTTGATGGCCGGATTGACGCTGCTGCTGGACTTTGGCCGCCAAGACCCGGCAGCCGCCGCCCAGATTGACGCCATGTTTGCCGAACGGCGCGCGACCATTCTGCAGGAAGTCGAACGCGCCTCGGCGATCTACGCTACCGGCAACTTCATCGAAATCACAGCCCAGCGCGCCCCCGAGTTTTTCGAGATGTGGCTGACCTCGATCTTCATCTTCCCCAACGTCTTCGCCATGTTTCTGATCGGGGCGTACTTTGCCAAGCGTGGCATCCTGGCCGATCTGGAACGTCACCGAGGGCTGCTGCGCCGGTTGTGCCTGTGGGGGTTCAGGCTGGGGCTGCCGCTCAACGCCGTCTACGCCACGCTCTTTATGAGCCAAGGGCTGTCTCGCATGGAACCTTCTTGGCCGCTGGTGGCGGCGATCGGTTCCCAAGCCGCAGGCGCGCCGCTGCTGGCGTTAGGCTACGCGTCGGGGCTGGCGCTGCTCTGGCAGCGGCCACGATGGCAAACGCGGCTGCGTCTGCTTGCGCCGCCGGGCCGCATGGCGCTGACCAACTATCTGCTGCAGTCGCTTATCGCCACGTTGATTTTCTATGGCTACGGTCTAGGGCTGTTTGGCCGCATGGGAACTGCGGTGGGGGTCGTGATCACAGCGCTGATCTATGCGTTCAATATAGCGCTAAGCCATTGGTGGATGCGCCGCTACCGTTTTGGGCCGGTGGAATGGCTTTGGCGCACGCTCACCTATGGCCAACCACAGCCGATGCGACGCCTGGCCGCCCAAACCGCCCAACCATAGCGTTTCAGTGGCTGCATGGCGTCAAAACACGCCAGGGCCGGGACCAAGACCCTGGCGTGTTGATCCGTGATTCATGCGCCTGTGCGCCGCGTGTGGGCGATGTCTAGCGCCGGCGGCGGGGCTGAGTGCGGGGCCGCGGCGTCGACGGGCGCACCGTCTGCGGTCGGCCTGCCTCCTCCGGGGCGGGCATGGGGATCGCTTCTTCCTCCAACAGATCGCCGGGGCTGACGGCGCGGAAGACCAGCGCCGCGGCTGCGCCGCCCAGGAAATTAGCCACTGCATAGATCCAGATATTGGCCCAACTGGACAGCCCCATCACCGTGATGCCTATCGCCACGGCGGGGTTAAACGCGCCGCCCGAAATGCCGCCCACGGCCAAAGCGCCTACCACGACGGTAAAGCCGATCGCCAGCCCGTAGAACGAGTTGCCCGTATTGGCGCGCGCCGTGGCCGCGTTGAGCACCACATAACAGAGCGCAAAGGTAAAGAGGAACTCGGCCACCAGCGAGGCCACGACATCATGGGCAATCGGCTCCACCACCGCGCCGACCTTGAAGTAGCCGACCAGCAGCGCCGCCACCACGCCCGCCGCTAACTGCACCACGATATAGATCGCCGCGTCGTTGACGGTCGTCTTGCCGCGCATCAGCACGGCCAGCGTCACTGCCGGGTTGTAGTGCCCGCCGGAGATATGGCCGCCGGCATAGACCATGACCATCAGCGCCGAGCCGATGGCAAGCGCCGCGAACTCTGTGTTGCCGGGCGCGATGACGGTCATGCCCACCGTGAAGACCAGGAAAAACGTGCCGATAAACTCGACGATATACTTGTTCATAGGTTCCCTTTCGCGCGACTGAGTGGGTGAGAGGTTGAACCGGGGGAGACAGGGCCTTCCCGATGATGGCAAGGCGAAAAACGCCATGTCCCGGTATATCCTGGCCCCTATTATACCATGGCGCAGGCGCGCCATCGCAGGGCCGCCCGCACGGGCGGCCCTGCGACGTGATAGATGCCGGTCTAGCCCTTCAAATCTCTCAGTTCTCTGTAACGCCTGTGCGGCCTCGCCGATTCCAGATCACGACCTGATAGGGCCGCCACAGGTAGGTGATGGGAAAGGTCACGACGTGTACTAGACGAGTGAAAGGGAAGAGGGCGACGACCAGAAAACCGCCGAGCATGTGCAGCTTCACCACCCAGGGCAGCGCGGTGACATACTGGATCTGCGGGTTGAGCACCAGCAGCGATGCCATCCACGGCACAGCGGTGTGCAAATACCAATCCGACCCCCAACGATAGACCAGCGCCACCCAGAAGCCCAACCCTACCTGGACAAGGAGGACGGCCAGGAGCACGAAGTCGAGCAGAGACGTGACCACAAAGGCGCGCAGGCTCGTCAGGCGGCGCACGATGAGCAAGACCAATCCCAGCAGCGCGGTCAACGCCAGCGCCAGCCCCGTCACCTCCAGCACATAGAGCCGGACCGGCGCGGCGATCAGGTCTGCCCAGAAGGCGGGGAACAGGGCCGCCAGCAGATGCGCCGACAGGATCAGCACGATGGCGTAGTGCCAGGGCACTGACCCCCAGAAGAGCGCGCGGTTCTCCAGGAACTGCGAAGAAAAACTCGAGTAGGAAAAGCGGTCGTGGGTGTAGCGATGGATGCCCACCACGACGGCCAGCACAACCGCTACATAGGGAAACGCGACGAACAGGACGAAATCGAACAGCGCGGGATCGAACATGGTCATGCCGCTCCTTTTTGGGTTCTCAGGGCGCGCCCACGACCGGCTGCCGGCTGTGGACGGCGCGCAATACCCCACGCAGGGCCTCCAGGATGTCGTGATAGGGGTGCTGGGGCGCGGGACCAGGCGGCGGCTGGGGGGACTCGTCCTCCTCGTAGCCCGACGACTTCGCCCGTCCCGTCATACGATCCAAGGTGGGCAGCAGGGCCTCGTGGACGATCTCCCCGATCAGGTCGTCGTCTGACGACGGGGAGAGCACGGACAGAAAACGCACCATGATCGCCAGATGGTCGGGCAGTTCAACCTGGGACGGCTCGAAGCCGTAGTCCCGGTAGCGCTCCTTCAGCGCCACCAGAAAAGTGCTGCGTTTGTAGCTTTCCCCCAGGAGATGATAGCCCACATAGGGATGGCAGGTCGCGTCCAGATCGAACGTGCTGCTGTAGATCTCCTCCAACTCGCCCAGGGGCGTCTCCTCGACGAAGGCGCAGAACTTCCTGAGCCGGGTTGTCGCCTCCTGGCCTTCATCCTCATCCGCGCTCACGCCTGTGTCTGCGGTGACAAGGAACAGGGCGCTCAACGCCTCACATTCCCTGACCGCTGGGATCGGGTCGGGCTGCGGATAATCCAGCAGCGCGGCAAACGACCCCATCAACCGCTGCCAACTTGGGGTGTCGCCCATGGCTACCATCTCCGTTCGGGCGCTTGGCGGAAGCCAAAGCCCGCCTCTTGTTTGTGCGTAAAGGGGTCCTGCGTCTGTTCGATGGCTCCCTCGCGCGCCAGGGGCGGCACGACAAAACGCTCCTCATAGGTGGGCAGCGAGGTCAGGCGGAAGATGGCCTCGGCCTCCTCAGGCGTGGTCTTGCCCTGGCTCAATGCCTCCTGCACCTCGACTTCGGGCACGTCGCCGACCTTTTGGGAGCGCATATAGACGCGCACCGCGATCAGCTTGCGATAGACGGCCTCGACCTGCGCTTCATTGCCCGCAGCAAAGAGGCTCGCCATATAGCGCAGCGGCATACGCGCCCGCTGCAGCGAACTGAGCATGGGGGCCAGCCCTGCGTCGTTAAGACCGGCGATATCGTAGTTACCCTGTTTGATCGAGGCGATCACCGGCAGCATGGGCGGCACATAGAAGAGCATGGGCAGCGTGCGGAATTCAGGGTGCAGGGGCAGGGCCAACTGCCAGCGCATGACAAATTTGTAAACGGGCGAGTTCTGGGCCGCGTCGATCATCTCGTCCGAGATGCCGTTGGCCTTGGCCGCCTCGATCACCTGCGGATCGAACGGGTCTTGGATCATCGCGCGCTGGGCGTTCACCAGGTCCTTGTCGTCGGCGCGCGCCGCGTCTTCGATACGGTCGGCGTCGTAGAGCAGCACCCCCAAATAGCGGATGCGCCCGACACAGGAATGGAAACAGGCCGGGGCCTGTCCGCTCTCCAGGCGCGGGAAGCAGAGAATGCACTTCTCTGACTTGCCCGTAGACCAGTTGAAGTAGACCTTTTTGTAGGGACAGCCGGAGATGCACATACGCCAGGCCCGGCACTTTTCCTGGCTGACCAGCACAATGCCGTCCTCGCCCCGTTTGTAGATCGCGCCCGCCGGACAGGCCGCCACACAGCCGGGGTTCACGCAGTGGTTGCAGATGCGCGGCAGATAGAAAAAGACCACGCGCTGGAGTTCGCTCATCTGCGCCCGTTCCTCTTCGCTCAGCGCCTTGAGGTTGGGGTCGTTGGCGGCATAGACCGGCGAACCGCCCAGGTCGTCATCCCAGTTCGGCCCGGCCTCGATGGTGTCCATCTTCTCGCCGGTGATCAGCGAGATGGCCTGCGCCGTCGGCTGATCGTCCCCTTCGGGCGCAGTGAAGAGATGCTCGTAGTCGTAGGTCCACGGCTCATAGTAGTCGTCCAGCGTGGGCAAGTTGGGGTTAAAGAAGATGTTGGACAGCCCGCCCGCTCGCCCCTGCAGCTTGAGCTGCAGCTCATCCCCCTTCTTTTCCCAGCCGCCTTTGTACTTCTCCTGATCCTCCCATCGCGTGGGAAAGCCTGTGCCCGGCTTGGTCTCCACATTGTTCCACCACATGTATTCAGCGCCCTTGCGGTCAGTCCAGATATTCTTACAGGCGATGCTACAGGTGTGGCAGCCGATGCATTTGTCCAGATGGAAGACCATCGAAACCTGCGCGCGTATATCCATTATGCCTCTCCTAGAAGTGATGTTTTTCCTGCCCGCGGAACAGGCGCTTTACCATTCCAGCTTCTCCAGCTTTCTGACCACGCAGTAGGTGTCGCGCGTGAAGACGCCGATAGGCCCCCAGTAGTTGAAGCCATAGGTGAACTGGGCATAACCGCCCGCCAGTTGCACCGGGTTGATGCGGGTGCGCGTCAAGCTGTTGTGGCCGCCGGCGCGCCGGCCCCCGCGTATCTGGGATTTGGGGATAAAGATCGTGCGTTCCACGGCGTGATAGTAGAAACAGGTCCCCGGCTGGATGCGCGCGCTGACCGAGACGCGCGCCACCACCACCCCGTTGTCGTTGTAGACCTCTACCCAGTCATTGTCCACCAGCCCGACGCGCGCGGCGTCCTGGTCGTTGATCCAGACCGGGTCCATGCCGCGCGAGAGCGTGAGCATGCGGTGGTTGTCCTTATAGGTCGAGTGGATATTCCACTTGCCGTGGGGCGTGATGTAGTTGAGCACCAGACTCTGGTCGTCCACGGGGCTGAGCACGATGTCGCCCGTCTTGCGCGGGTCGAGCTTGGGCTTGAAGGTGGGCAGATGTTCGCCAAAGTCCAGATAGTAGGGGTGGTCGATGTAAAAGTGCTGGCGACCGGTGAGGGTGCGCCAGGGAACCAGCCGCTCCACATTGAGACACCAGGCGGCATAGGCGCGGCCGTCGTTGACCATGCCGGTCCAGCAAGGGCTGATGAGCGTGCGCCGCACCTGGCGCGTGAGGTCATGGAATTTCATGCGCACGCTGCGCACTTTTTCGGCCAGATCGGCCAGGGGCAGACCGATCTGCTCCTCTTCGTGTTTGAAGGCCGTATAGCTGACCTCGCCGTTGGTCTCCGGCGCTAGGTGGAGCAGCACGTTGGCCGCATCCAGCGCATCCTCCAGGGAGGGATATTTGCGGCCCTCCCACTCCACGCAGCGCATGTGGCGCGGGTCGGGCGAACCGCCCACGGGGTTCTTCAGCAGTTCGTCATAGAACGGCGCGACGGGGATATGCACGCCGTTGCCGGCCATACCGTCCTCGCGCAGCAGCGGGCCAAGCGAGATAAAGCGATGATAGATCTTGGTGTAGTCTCGCTCCACCACACGCAGATGGGGCATGGTCTTGCCCGGAATCGGGTCGCATTCGCCGGCGCGCCAGTCCTGGGGGAAGGGCTGGGCCAGTTCGTCGGGCGTGTCATGCAGCAGCGGCACGGTCACCAAGTCCTTGACCGGGTCGGGCATAAACTGCTCGGCCAGTTCGCTGACCTTCTTGGAGAAGGCCTTGAAGATCTCCCAGTCGGTCTTGGATTCCCAGACCGGCGGCACGGCCTCCCCCAAAGGGTGGACGAAGGAATGCAGGTCGGTGGTGTTGAGGTCGTTCTTCTCGTACCAGAAGGCGGCGGGCAGCACAATGTCGGAGTAGAGGGCTGAACTGTCCATGCGGAAGTTGAGGTCCACCACCAGGTCCATCTTGCCGCGCGGTGCGGGTTCGCGGAAGGCGACGGTCTTGACGCGTTCCTTGGCGTGTTCCTCGGCCACAATGTTGTCGTGCGTGCCCAGATAGTGGCGCAGAAAGAATTCATGCCCCTTGGCGCTGGACTGAAGGGCGTTGCCGCGCCAAATGATCCAGACGCGCGGCCAGTTCTCGGCTGCGTCCGGGTCGTCCACGGCGAAATGCAGCTTATCGTCCTGCAACTGCTCTACGACCCAGCCGGCGACCTCCTGGTCGGTGGCGGCCCCCGCAGCCTGGGCCTGGCGCACCAACGTCAATGGGTTGCGGTCGAACTGCGGATAGAAGGGCATCCAGCCCATATGGACGGCCATCGCGCCCAGGTCCAGGGCATGGCCCTTGGCCCAGCGCGCTTGCGGCGGGACGGGCGCATAGTCGGTGAAGTCGCCCTCGTAACGCCACTGATCGCTGTGTACATAGTGCCAGAGGGGGCTTTGCTGGCGGCGCGGCGGTTTGACCCAATCCAGGGCAAAGGCCAGGCTCGTCCACGGCGCGACCAGCGAGAGCTTCTCCTGGCCCACATAGTGGTTCATGCCGCCGCCATTGCGCCCACAGCAGCCGCACAGCAGCAGCGCCGTGATCGGCGCGCGGTAGCCCAGGTTGTTGTTGTACCAGTGGTTGACGCTGGCGCCGACGATGATCATGGAGCGGCCCTGCGTCTTTTCGGCGTTGGCGGCGAACTCGCGCGCCAGCCGGATCACCGTGTCACGGCCAATGCCGGTGTATTGCTCCTGCCAGGCCGGCGTGTAGGGCGCGACCTCGTTATAGCCGGTCGGGTAGTCGCCCGGCAGCCCACGGCCCACCCCGAACTGGGCCATCAACAGATCAAAGGCTGTGGTCACCAACACCCGGCCTGCACTGGTCTCGACGTACTTGGCCGGCACGCCGCGCCGCGACCGGCTCCCCGCGGCGAACTCGTGAAAGCCGATCGACGCCACCTCGTCGTGCTCGCCCAGGAAGGTCAGGAGCGGGTCCAATGGGCTGTCGTCCAGCCCGTCCTCCATCTTCAGGTTCCACTTGCCCTTCTCCTCCTGCCAGCGGAACCCGACCGACCCCTTGGGCATGCGCGGCGCGTTGCTCTGCTCGTCCCAGACCAGCAGCTTCCAGTCGCCGTTCTCCGCCTGTGCGTAGCGGTCGAGGCGGTTGGCGCGCAGCATCTGCCCGGCGCGGTAGCCCTCCCCCTCCTCGTCCGGCTCCAGCGTCACCAGAAACGGGCCATCGGTGTAGCGTTTGAGGTAGTCCACAAAATAGGGCGTCCGCCGGTCGACGTGGAATTCCTTAAGGATGACATGGTTGACGGCCATCCACAGCGCGGTGTCCTGACCCGCCTGGATCGGGATCCACCAGTCCGAGTACTTGGCGACCTGGCTGAAGTCCGGAGCCATCACGACGAATTTAGCGCCCTCATGGCGTGCCTCGGAGATGAAGTGGACGTCGGGCGTGCGCGTCATGCTGAGATTGGACCCCATGGCGACGATGTACTTGGCGTTGTACCAGTCGGCGCTCTCGCAGACATCGGTCTGGTCGCCCCACACCTCGGGGAAGGCGTTGGGCAGGTCGGCGTACCAGTCATAAAAGCTCATGTTAACGCCGCCAAAGAGCTGCAAAAAGCGCGAGCCGCCCGCATAGGAGAGAAAAGACATGGCCGGGATGGGGGAGAAGCCGAAGACCCGATCCGGCCCCCAGGTTTTGGCTGTGTAGAGACAGGAGGCGGCGACGATCTCCAGCACTTCATCCCAGGTGGAGCGCCGGAAGCCGCCCTTGCCACGCACCTGCTGATAGCGGTGACGCTTCTGCTCGTCCTCGACGATAGCCCCCCAGGCGTCGATGGGGTTGTCATGCGTGCGCCGCGCCGCGCGCCACAGGTCAAGCAGCGCGCCGCGCACATAGGGGTATTTGACGCGGATCGGGCTGTAGACATACCACGAGGCGGAAATGCCGCGCTGGCAGCCGCGCGGCTCGTAGGGCGGCGTGTTCGAGTCGAGCAGCGGGTAATCGGTCTGCTGCATCTCCCAGGTGATGATGCCGTCTTTTACATAGACAGCCCAGGAACAGCCGCCGGTGCAGTTGACGCCGTGCGTGCTGCGGATGACAGTATCGTGCTGCCAGCGGTTACGGTAGAATTCCTCCCACTGGCGGGCTTTGGGGTTGACGATATCTTGGATCCAGCCCATCTGGGTCACCTCCTTGAGGGCGACGAGGGTAAGACGTGGCGTGATTCTGCTGCTTTGTCCGGGCGGCTAGTGGGTGGCGCGGGCCACCATGGGGCGGCGCACGCCGCGCAGACGCCGCCGCCATCGAAGCTGGGCCAGCAGCAGCAGGACGGCACACCCGACCACCGATAGCCCGATCAACTGGTTGAGCGTCGCAGGATCGCGTGCCGCCAGCGAGGCCTGCTGCAGAAAGGCCCAGAGGTCGGCCTGCTCCTGGGGGGTGAGGGGCTGGCGGCTCCAGACGGCGTTCATCGTCAGCGTGGGCGTGGTGTTTAGAAAGGCAGCCAGGCCGGCATCGCCGTATTTGTTGAAAGCCGCGGTCAGGTCCGGCCCCAGCGTGCCGCCGCCCAAGGCCCCGACCCCGGCGATGCTGTGGCAGGCCAAGCAAGACGGGCCGCCGTTCTGAAAACGGGCCGTGCCCATAAAGAGCGCCCTGCCCGCCGCCGGGTCGCCGGTGGGCAGGGCTGCCGGTGCAGCCTGCTGCACCGCGCCCGCCGCACCGCCCGCCTGGCTTTCAAGATAGGCGAGCAGCGCGGCGACCTGGCTCTCGTTCAGCCCTAGGTTGGGCATCGGCACGTTGTTATATTGCGCGAGCAGTTGCACGGCGATGGGGTCCTGCTCGGCCAAGACCACATCGGGCTGCATGATCCAGCGTGTCAGCCAGGCCCGATCGCGCGCCTGGGTGACGCCCTGGAGATCAGGGCCTACCAGCGGCCCCTTGCCGATGGTGTGGCAAGCAGTACATTTCTCCTGAAAGATCTTCTCTCCCTCCGCCGGCGTTTGGGCGACAGGCGCGGCGGCGACCGGATGCGCCCGCGCCATCAGAAGGATGCCCGCCAGCAGACAGAGCGCGCCCACACGCCGGACGGCGTCGAGCCGGCGTCTGGAAACATCTGCGGATCGCATGGAGCATTGCATGGACAGTCGCCTCCATTGTCAGTGCCGGTGTATGATTCGGCTGGGTCGGGTCCGCCGTCCATGGGCTAGGCCGGCGCGTCTCCAAAATGCTGGATGGATAGACTGCGGATGGTCTCGATCAGGGCAGTGCTGTGGGCTGGAATGGTGCGCGAGCTGTAAAGCCGCACCACGTTCTGGCTCAGCCCGATCCGCACCACGGGCAGATCGGGATAGTGTTCAAGAATCTGGACAGAGAGCACGTCGGGGGTCTCCCCTTCGGCGACCAGCACCACATCGGGAGCTTCCTCGGCCAGCCGGGCCAGGGCCTGCCGGTCCAACGGCCACGGGCCGATCAGATCGACATCGTCCAGCCCGCAGAGGATCGCCGCCAGCCCCGCCGACAACAGCGGTTGAGCGGACAGAAGCACCACACGCCGCTTTCCCGCCGTGTCCATGCTCTTACCTCCTGAGCCGCTACGCTCCGGCCACTCTCAGCGCCTCTCCAACTCCCGGCGCGCCGCGCTGGGCATCCGCCGATCCGAGTTGGACGGCGTCGGGTCTCGCTTTATGGATCGCATTCAGAATAGGACAAGGGGGGATGGACTTCAATCCATCGCGGCGCAAACGAAGATTGAAAAAAGAGGGATCGTCAGAGCGTCCTTGGCCCCCGAAGGTCTAGGTCGCCCAGCGGAAGGTCTAGACCCTGGTCGTGAGGAGCCTGCTTTCGGAGGGCTTGTGGTTACATCAACCCTTTGTGGCGGGCATAACGCGCTGCTTCGTGGCGGCTGCTCACATGCAGCTTTGCCAGAGCATTGTGCATGTGGCTTTTCACGGTGTGGAGGCTGATGGACAGGGCATCGGCGATCTGCTTGTCGGTCGCGCCCTCGGCCGCCAGGCTGAGCACCTCTTGCTCGCGGCCGGTGAGCGCTGCATCGTCCTCGTCGTTTTCCGCTGCCCCGTCGCTGTGCGTCACCTGGCGGCTGATGCGGCGAAACTCCTCGAGCATGCGGCCGGCCAGCGCCGGCGTGATAGCGGCCTCGCCGCGCATCGCCCCGCGCAGCAGGTCCAGCATCTCCTGCGAGCGGATATCCTTCAACAGATAGCCCTGTGCGCCATATTTGATGGCCGTGAACAACTTCTCGGCCTCGTCCCGCACCGTGAGTATCACGATGGTGGCGGCGGGAAGCGCCCGCTTGATCTGGCGGGTCGCCTCCAGCCCGTCGCCGCCGGGCATGGAGACGTCCATCAGGATCAGGTCAGGGGACAATTCGACGGCCTTGACCCAGGCTTCCAACCCGTCGCCGGCCTCGCCCACCACGGTGAAATCCGGCTGGGCGTTGAGGATATTGGCGACGCCTTCCCGGAACAGGGCGTGGTCGTCGGCCAACAGCACGCGTATGGGGCCCACGTCCTTGACTCCTCTCCCTAGGCTGCCTCTAGACTGCCGCCGCTATACGCCTGGAGCAGCGGCCGTCTCAACCGCTTCGGCTCCAACCGCTTCGACTGAGGGGGGGTTCAACGGCCAGGCGAGTGTGAGCGCCGTGCCCTGACCGGGAACCGATTGCACGGTGAGTTGCCCCCCGATGCGCGCCGCACGGGCACGCATGATGCTCAGGCCAAAGCGGCGGCGTCCATCGGGGGGCGGGGTTTTCAAATCGAACCCCTGCCCATCATCCGTCACGCAGACGCGCGCCTCCGCGCCCGCCTGCGCCAGACAGAGGAGCACACGCCGGGCCTGGGCGTGGCGCTGCACATTCTGCAGCGCTTCCTGGACGACGCGCACCACCTGCTCGGCCTGGTCTGCCGGCAAGATGAGCGGCTGCCGGACCTGGCACTCGAACGCCAGCGGCGGAGCGCCCTCCGCCGCGAACGCATCCGCCACACCCGCCAGTTGCTCTTGCAGCGGGCAGCGCGGCACAGGGGGCGCTTGCAGGCTGGCGATGGAACGGCGCACATCCTGGGAGGCTTGTTCGACGGCGGCGGCGATCTGCCGGATCGTCTTCTCCACTTCGCCATCCTGCTTCCCATTCGTGCCTGTGTTCCCGCCGGGCGGCGCAGCGAGCCGATCGGCTAGGAATTCGGTCTTGAAGGCCAGATAGCGCAGCGTCTGGGCCAAGCCGTCGTGCATCTCACCGGCGATGCGTTGCCGTTCCTCCAGCATGGCCGCCCGTTCCGCTTGTTCGTAGAGGCGAGCGTTCTCCAGGGCAATGGCTGCCGAGTTGGCTAACCTAGTCAACAGGGTGATGTCGTCGGGGGAGAAAACGCCTATCTGGGTGCTGCCCACACACAGCGCGCCGATCACCCGCTCGCCCACGCGCAAGGGGGCCGCCAGATGGCTCGTCTGGAACGACGGCGTGATGATCTTGCACATGCCCATACACCCCTCGATCCCACAGGGCAGCGCCGCGTCTCCTGCCAAGACGTGGCCGATCAACGGCTGCTGAGCCGACACATAGGACGCGCAGACCGCCGCGCGCGAGCCGCTGACGGCCTGCAAGTTGAGCTGCTGATTTTGCTCGTCCAACAGACAGAGGAATGCCGCTTCGGCCCCCAACAAGGCGCGCGCCTTGTCGGTCACCGAACGCAGCACATAGGCGATCTCCAAGCGTGATGAGATTTCCTGGCTCACTTCGTGCAGGGCGGCCAGTTCTTGCGTGCGCCGGCGCACCTGGGCTTCCATCTGCTCACCCCAGGTGAGCAGCCGGGCCTGGGCATCTTGTAGCTGGGCACGCATGGCGTCGAAGCGGGTGGAGAGCAGTTGGATCTCTGCCGGCCCCGCGACCGCCACCGGGGTGGCCAGGTCGCCGCGCCCGATGCGCGCCGCGGCCGCGCCCAACCCGCGCAGCGGTTCAATCGCCGACTTCTGGGTCACCCAGACGCCGGCAGCCAGAAGCAGCAGCGCGCCGGCAAAGAACAGCCCCTGGATGCGGCTCAGGCGCTCCACCTTGTGCATCGCCGCCGTCTCATATTGCCGAACCAGATCATCGCTTTGGCGCGCCAGCGTGGCCGAAAGCCGCAGGGCGCTTTGGAGCGCATCGGTGGGAGGCGCGCCGTTGGGGCCGGCGGCAATCGCCGCCAGTTCTGTCTGCAGGGCCGTCCAGTTCTGCCGGATCTGCTGGAGGCTGTTCAAAATGTCCGGGCGCGCGAGGGTGTCCCCGTTGGGCAATGAGGTCGTGTCACCCTCGCTTAAGGCCAGCAGCGTCTGATCGAATGTATGCGCCGCGGACTGCAGGGCCGCTATCTCTGCATCCTGGCCTGCTCCGCCGGTGCGAGCCGGGCGCTGCTCCAGCAGCCGCAGTTCTCCGGCCATCTGCTGGATAAGCATGCGCTGCCGGCCGGCCAAGTTGATGACCAGCGCATCCTTCTGATGCGTATGGATCACAGCCAGCGTGGCAGAGACCGAGATAGCGGTCAATAAGAAGAACAGCAGAAACAGCAGACCCATCCTGCCACGCAAGCCGGCAACCATCATGTGCCTCCGGAAGCTCCAACCCGCCCATCGATCGATTGCGCGCCGCGACCGTAGCGGCGATACGACACCGCTACAGTATGGCACAGCGACGGCGCTGCTGGCAATCATGGGCAGCGTCATTGGCCCCGGTTCGCCTCCGCCCTGCAAAGGGGCATCGATGGAACACAGCTTAGTTTGGCAGCGTGCGCTAGGCGGGCTTGTCTCCCGCCAATTTGCGCTCCAGATACGCCTTCAGGACGACGGCGTCGTTGTGTTCCTCGTCCTTGGCGCTGTAGACCAGCGTCACGCGCCCTTTGCGCGCCGCGTCTGCAATAGGCCGCCAGCCGGCTGGGTTCTTGTCCAGTTCGGCGGTGTAGCGTTTCTGGAATTCCGGCCATTTGTCGGGGTCGTGGCCGAACCACTGACGCAGTTCAGTGCTGGGTGCGACCTCCTTAACCCACTCGTCGGCGTGCAGTTCTTCCTTCTTGACGCCGCGCGGCCACAGCCGATCCACCAAATAGCGCGTGCCGTCGCCTGGCGTAGCAGGGTCATAGGCGCGTTTGAGCTGGATCATGGGTGTCACTCCTTTCCTTACGGATTTCTCTCTCCTCACCCCGTCGGACTCTTCTCCATGGATTCCATGGTGTCGATGGCGAGCGCGGCATGGGCATAGGCCCCGCCGGCGCGCATCTCGGCAGCGACCCAGATCGCCTCCATCACTTCTTCCTGGGTTGCGCCGTGACGCAGCGCCTGTTTGGTGTGGCCGCGAATGCAGTAGGGGCACTGGGTGACATGCGCTACCGCCACCGCGATCAGGTGTTTGGCCTTTTCGGGCAGCGCGCCGTCGGCGAAGACTTGGCGGCTAAAGGCCACAAACGCGTCGTGTGTCTCCGGCGCCAGCGCCGCCCGCTTGCCGGACAGTTCCTTGGTAACAGCCGGATAGACCGATTCAGCCATCCTAGACCCGCTCCCTTTCTGCCTCTCGGTGACGGTGGGTGGGTTGATAGGTTCCCGGTACAGACCGGAAACTGATCGCCAGCCGGTTCCAGCCGTTGATGGCGATCACCGCCATGGTCAAGTTGACCAGTTCCTTTTCGCCAAACTGGGCACGCGCCTGTTCATAGACTGCGTCGGGCACATGCCCATCGGCGACGCGCGTCACCGCTTCGGTCCAAGCCAAGGCAGCCCGCTCGCGCGCGCTGTAGAACGGCGTCTCCTCCCAAGCGCTGAGGGCATAGAGCCGCTGCTCGGTCTCGCCGGCGGCGCGCGCGTCCTTGGTGTGCATGTCGATGCAGTAGGCGCAGCCGTTGATCTGCGAGGCGCGCAGCTTCACCAGTTCGACCAAGCTGGGTTCCAGCCCGCTCCGGCGCACATAGGTTTCCAGCCCCGACATCGCCTCCATCGCGCCCGGCGCGGCCTCTGCATATTTGAGCCTTGGAGCCATCATAATCCGCCTTTCCGTTCATGACTGTTACTTGTGTTCACAATACTGTGCGCATGTGAACCATTCATGCCGTGATCTTCCTCACTCTATCGCGTTTCAGACGGGTCTGTCTTTGCGCGCGCGCAAAGACAGACCCGTTGCGTTCGGATAGTCTAGGGGTGAAGCGGGGCCCGCGGCGCGCTGATGCACGCCGGCTGTCCTCTAAAGAAATGTCACAAGGAACTATCGCAAGGGAACATCATTCGATAGAGTCCCCAGCAAAGGAGACTAGGCAGGAAATGCAAAGCAACGGGCGCAACACGGACCTTTTAGGCTCGTTTACAGAACAGATGGTGGGCGCGGTGGTGGCTGCCAACTATCGGGCGGCAGATGTCTTTACCAAATATGGCATCGACTATTGCTGTGGCGGGCAGGTGAGCGTCGGCCAGGCCTGCGCCGAGAAGGGGCTTGACCCCGCCGCCTTGATGGACGAGGTGACGCAGGCCGAGCAGAGCGGCCCGGTAGCCGCCTACAATCAGTGGGGGCTGGACTTCTTGGCCGACTACATCGTCAACCAGCACCACGCCTACACCAAGACCATGATCCCGCGGCTGGCCGCCATGATGGAAGCCGTGATCGCCGCACACGCCGAGAGCCACCCTGAACTCCACGCCATCGACGCCAACTGGCAGGCCGTCAGTGGCGAACTGGTCATGCACATGCAGAAAGAAGAGCTGATGCTCTTCCCCTATATCAAACGGCTGGTGCGCAGCAGCCAGGAGGGCGACTCGCTCCCCCGGCCCAAGTTTGGCTCTGCCGCCGAATTGATCGAACTGATGGAGGACGAGCACCAGTCCACCGGCGATCAACTGGCGGCCATCGAAGAGGGCAGCGGCGGGTTCGCGCCGCCGGAGGATGCCTGCCCCACCTTCCAGGCGCTCTATCGCTATCTGGAAGAATTCCAGGCGCAGACCAAAGAGCATGTCCACCTGGAGAACAACATTCTGTTTCCCAAGACAATCGCGCTGGAGGCACAGCAAAAAGCGCACTGACCTGCTTGAGTTGATTTGCTTGGGTTAACTTGGCAATCTCCCACGCCAAACGGCGGTAGCATGGGGGCCTGACTGGACGGGCAGGCCCCCGTGTATTTTTGGCTGCCGATTTTGCCCGGCATGTTGAGCAGGCTGCCGCGCCCGGCGCAGGCTTGCGATCATCGTCCCGGCTGGGCGCGCAGCGCGGGCACAGGCTCCGGCTGCGCGCCGGCGACGTGTACAGCGCCGGCGCGCAGCCGGTGGAGCAGAAAGAGGGTATTCAAAAAGAGGAGTACCGCGGTCAACTGGTGCAGGAGCGCCGGCGCCAAGGGGACGTGCAGCCAGATCACGCTCAGCCCCAACCCCACTTGGACGCTAACCAGCAGGCCGAGCAGCAGCCCGCCCAAACGTACCTCGCGCGGCGTATCGGCGCGCGAGACCAGCCCCAGCAGCGCCAGCGCGCCGCTCAACACCACAAAAGCAAACCAACGATGTACAAAATGCACGGCGGTCGGGTCGGCCACCAGATTGGCCCACCACGGCTGCAGCACCGCAAACAGACCGGGCGGCACTAGATAGCCAAACATGGCCGGAAAGGTGTCGGAGATATGCCCCGCTTTCATGCCCGCCACCAGCCCGCCATAGGCGATCTGCACACCCACCAGCACCAGCAGCGCCATCGCCCAGCCCGCACCGCGCGCTGGGTGGCGCTGTGCTGCGGGGTAGATGCGATCCAGCGCCACCCAGAAGGCGAGGCCCAGCACAAATAGCGCCATCAGCAGGTGGATGGTCAGCCGGTAGGGGCTGACGCTGGGGCTGTCTACCAAGCCGCTGCTGACCATGTACCAGCCCAGAAAGCCCTGGAAGACGAAGAGCAGCGCGATCAGCCAATAGGCCGCCGACCGCCGCCAGGGGATGACGCCTTTGACCACAAACGCGATCAGGGGCAGGATGACGGCCAGCCCGGCGACCCGCGCCAGCAGCCGGTGAATATACTCGATATAGAAGATGCGCCGGTATTCGGCCAAAGTCATGGCCGAGTTGACCTTCTGAAACTCCGGCGTCCGCTGATATTGGGCAAAGGTCGTCTGCCAGGCGGATTCCCCAATGGGCGGCAGCACGCCGGTGACGACATCCCACTCCACGATCGACAGCCCCGACCGCGTCAGCCGCACATAGCCGCCAAAGACGACCATCGTCACGATCAGCCCGCAGACGATCAAAAGCCAGGCGATGACCGGTTGGTGCAAACGGTTGTTCATGTGATCTTCCTGGGCGCGCTGCGCCGGTCCAGCCGGCGGCTCGATTCATTTCAACCGTATCCAGCCTATCAGCCTGGCGGGCCGCGGGCTGCGACCAAAGTCTCATGCCGCGTATCTGCCTTGCTTGGGGCCGGCGCAGGGCGGGTCAGACGACGGCGCTTGCCGGATGGCGCAATATCGCACATAATGGCGATCAGGGAGCGGTATTGTCGTAGTGTTTATTCCTTCCAGCAAAGTGATCGCTTGTCTATGCCGGCAGTCCCGCGTGCCGTGAACTGGGCAGACAGCCCAACAGAAATCCCTGCCGTCCGGCGCATTGACCATATCATCATCCGTGTAGACGATGCGCTGTATGATGAGTGCTACGCGCTCTTCGCCGATACGCTGCGCCTCCCCACCCCCTGGCCGCCGACCGAGCACCCCGCCCTGCGCAGCGGGGGCATCTTTGCGGGCAACGTGGATTTTGAGATGCTCCACATCCCTGCCGGCCCCTACCGCGACCAGGCCCATCTCTACGGCATCGCCTTTGAAGCATGGGGGGACGACGCCTCGATCTTGGACAGCCGCGGGATCGACTACCTGCCATCGCCCTATCTGCGCGACGAACCGGGCAAGCCGCCGGCTGCGCTCTGGATGAACTACTTTCTTGGCCCATTTTTGGGGTCCACCGCTTGGCTAAAGGCGATCTTTGTACTGAAAAAGCTCATTCCCGACCCGCTGTGGATACGCAACGCCGCCAAGCGCGGCGCCGGCCCGCGTGCGGTCGAGTTCATGTTCAACGGCGTCTACCGCCAGGGCATGGTCTTTATGGTGAAATACAACCCGGCCTGGCGCAACATCAACGCCGAACGGCGCATCAGCGCGGCGCAGATGGCAGCGCGGCAGGGCGGGGTGTTAGGGCTGCGCCGCGTCAAAGAAGTCGTGGTCGGCGCCACCCAGTTGACCGCATCCAGCAGCCGCTGGCGTGCGCTCCTGCGCCCCGCGCCGGAGAAAACGGCGCTCTGCTGGCAGGTGGGCGATGGCCCCGCCATCCGCGTGATCGCCGCCGACAGCGATCGGCTGCATCACATGGTCTGGGAAGTGGATTCGCTGGCGCAGGCGCGCGCCGCGCTGGAGGAATTGGGCATGCTCGGCGTCGTGATGCAGGACGAGATCACCATCCACCCGGATGCAGTTTTTGGGTTGGATATCCGCCTGGTGGGGCTGTAGCGGCCGCGTGGAGAACGATAGTGTGTACAGACACAAACTATCGTGTCCGTACACACTCCCCACATACCACCGCTACGATTGTTTGAACAGAAAGCTGAGCGCCTATGGCGATCTTGCATGACTATTACCGGCCCACGACACTGGATGAGGCGCTGACGCTGCTCCGGCGCGGCGACCGCGTACTGATGCCCTTGGCAGGCGGCACGCGGCTGGTGGGCCAGTTGGAGAGCCACGCCCTGCGCGACATTGACGGCGTGGTAGACCTGCGCGACTTGGGGCTGCACACGATCCGCCAGGAGGATGGTCGGCTTTGTCTGGGCGCAACCGCCACGCTGGCGGCGGTGGTCGAACAATCGTTGGGCGGCAGCCTCGCAAGCGGTCTGCTGCGCCGCGCCGCCCAGGGCGAAGGGCCGGTCAACCTGCGCAACGCCGCTACCGTAGGCGGGGTAGTCGCCGCCGCCGAAGCGGACAGCGAATTTTACGCCGCACTCCTGGCGCTGGATGCCCAGGTCGTGCTGCATGATGGGACACGCCCGACGACGATCCCCCTCGACGAGTTCACGCCGCGCCCCGGGCTGATCACCGAAGTCTGGCTGCCGCCGGCCGCGTGGCGCGGCGGCGCGGCGCGGCTTGCGCGCACCCCGTCCGACCGGCCCATTGTCGCCGCCTATGCGGTGGTCGACGCCGGGGTCGAACGTGTGGCGCTGTGCGGCGTGGCCGCGCGGCCCATCTTGGCCGGGATGCCGCTGGAGCCGCCCGACGACTTCAAGGGCAGCGCCGACTATCGCCGCGCCATGAGTGAGGTTGTTATGGCGCGCGCGCTGGATGAGGCAAGAGGATGATGAAATAAGGAGAAACCATGACTAGCGCTGATCCGCTCCCCAGCACAAGCCATTCTGATGGATCACCCAAGACCAAAGAGCAGTACACGCATCAGGGTGACGTAACTGCCTCCAGGTATTTTCAGTTCCGCCGCGCTGAACAATTTGCCGGATTTCTACTTCCCAAACTGCGCGCTGGAATGCATCTGCTCGACTGCGGGTGTGGTCCCGGTTCGATCACAGTCGACCTGGCAGCAGCAGTAGCTCCAGGTGAAGTCATCGGCATTGATGCCGACGAGACACCGCTCGTGCTGGCATGTGCGCTTGCCCAAGAGATGGGCTGGTCGAATGTTCGCTTTATAAAAGAGAGCATCTACTCACTGCCTTTCCCCGATAACACATTCGATGTTGTCTATTCATCCCAGGTCTTCGCGCATCTGAATGATCCAAGCACGGCCCTGCGTGAGATCTATCGGGTCCTTAAGCCAGGGGGTATCGTCGCGATTACGTCTGCGGCAAACCAGGACATCTTTTTCTGGCCCGACGACCCGCTGCTCACACGGATAGTGCAGCTCTATATAGACCAGGTGGCTAAAAACGGTGGGCAGCCGTATGTAGGGTATGAACAGCATGCGCTCGCCGCTGTCGTTGGATTTCAGGAGATCGAGCTCACTGGCAGGGTTAACTTTATTCACGGCAGTGACGATGCTGCGACTGGATTGGTCGGCTTTCTGGAGGATCTACGCAAGACTTCACGCGAACTGGAAGAGCAAGCCTCGGCCGTCGAAGCAGCCTGTCGGCGCTGGGGTTCCACGCCTCATGCCTACTGGGCTACACCTCTACTGGAACTGATAGCCCGCAAACCTGAAAACTAAGACTATGCAGATTTCTTTGACCGTAAACGGCGCCCATCACACCCTAGACATCCACCCCGGCGAACTGCTGCGCACGGCGCTGCGCCGGCTGCGCTATTTCAGCGTCAAACACGGCGACGAGACCGGCGAGAGCGGGGCCGACGCCGTGCTGCTCACCCACACGCCCGACCAGCCCATCTCCTACCGGCTGGTCAACAGCGGTGTGCTGCTGGCGGCGCAGGCCGACGGCGCAAGCATCCTCACCGTGGAAGGGCTGAGCGGCCCGCGCGACGACGACCTGCACCCGCTGCAAAGGGAGTTTGTGGCCTGCGGCGCGATCCAGTGCGGCTACTGCACGCCCGCCCAACTGCTCGCCGCCAAGAGCCTGCTGGACCACAACCCCAACCCCAGTGAAGCCGAGGTGCGTGAGGCCATCGCCGGGGTACTCTGCCGCTGCACCGGCTATCTCAAACCCGTCCAAGCCGTGCTGCGCGCCGCGGCCCGGCTGCGCGGCGACGAGCCGCCCACCTTCGATCTGGTGGTACTCGATGCGCTCGACGGCGGCGAATGGCCCACCGGCGACGGCGTCAATCCGCTGGACAACCCGCCCCCCGGCGGAATCGGCACCCAGACGCAGACACGCACGCGCATCATGCCCGTCACGGTCGCCCACCCGCAGACCGCGGTCGTCAACAAACCCGAACGCAAGGTAGATGCGGTCAAACTGAGCAAGGGACGCGCCGTCTTTGCCGATGACATGGAGATGCCCGGCATGCTCTACGGCGGGCTGCTCACCAGCCCCCACGCCCACGCGCGCATCCTCGCCATCGACACCCGCCGAGCTAAGGCGCTGCCCGGCGTGCATGCCGTCCTTACCTATCAAGACGTGCCGCGCGTGGTCTATGCCGGCGGCGGGCAGAGCTACCCCAACCCACCGCCCTATGACCAGGTGAGCCTTGACAACAAAGTGCGCCATGTCGGCGACCGCGTGGCCGTCGTCGCCGCCGAGACGCCCGAACTGCTGCAGCAGGCGCTAGAGTTAATTGACGTGCAGTATGAAGTGCTGCCCGCGGTCCTGACCCCGCAGGAGGCGCTGGCCCCCGGCGCGCCCATCATCCACGACGAGCCGGACGCGGTCTCGATCCACGATGCAGGCCGCAACATCGCCGTGCATATCCACGTCGAACACAACGACATAGACCGCGCCTTGGCCGGGGCGGCCCACACCTACGCCAGCGAATATCATGTCCAGCAGGTGCAGCAGGTCAGCATCGAGCCGCATGTGGCGCTCAGTTGGTGGGACGAGGACGACCGGCTGGTGATCCGCACCAGCACGCAAGTGCCCTTCCATGTACGGCGCATGGTCGCGCCTCTGATCGGGCTGCCCGTACGCCGCATCCGCGTCGTCAAACCGCGCATCGGCGGCGGCTTTGGCGGCAAACAGGAGATGTTGATCGAAGACCTCTGCGCCCATCTGACCCTCGCCACCGGGCGGCCCGTGCGTTTTGAAACTAGCCGCGCCCAAGAGTTCAGCAGCGCGCGCAGCCGCCACCCGCAGACGCTGCGCTATCGCAGCGGCGTCGACGCCCAGGGCAAGCTGGTGGGGATGGACCTGGAGATCATCGCCGACGCCGGGGCCTATGGCACGCATGGCCTCACCGTGCAGATGGTCTCCGGCTTCCGCGGGCTGAGCACCTATTGGCTGCCCAACGCCCGCTTTGTGTGCGATGTCGTCTACACCAACAAACCCGTACCCGGCGCGTTTCGCGGCTATGGCGCACCCCAGGCGCTCTTTGGGCTGGAACAGCACATGGAGGAGTTTGCGCTTTCGATCGGCGAAGACCCGGTCGAGTTCAAACGGCGCAACTGGATCAAGGTCGGCCAAGAGATGCCCATGGCCGAGGCGATGGGCGAAGGCCGCGAAGGCTTTGCCCAGATGATTCGCAGCAGCGGGCTGGAGGAATGTGTGCAGGAGGGGGCCAAGGCCATCGGCTGGGACCGGCGCGACGATTCTGCTTGGAAAACCGACCCCGACCGGCCCCACATCCGCCACGGGTTGGGCCTGGCGCTCTGTATGCACGGCACGGGCATCGCCGGGCTGGACATGGGCGCGGCGTCGATCAAGCTCAACGACGACGGCAGCTTTAACCTGCTGATCGGCGCCACCGACCTAGGCACCGGCTCCGACACGGTGCTGGCGCAGATCGCCGCCGAAGCGTTGGGCGTGGACCTGGAGCATATCCTGGTCTACAGCAGCGACACCGACTTCACCCCCTTCGACACAGGCGCGTATGCCAGCAGCACGACCTATATCAGCGGCGGCGCGGTCTTAAAAGCTGCCGAAGAGGTGCAGCGCCAGATCACACGCCACGCCGCCCGCCACCTGCTCCCCGGCGCAGACCCCGACCTGCTCTGGCTGGAGGAGGGGCAGGTCCACAGCCCCGACGGCCGCGCCGTCAGCCTGGAAACCGTAGCGCTGCACAGTCTGCACCAGGCCGACCAGCATCAGATCATGGCGACGGCCAGCCACATGAGCTATGTCAGCCCGCCGCCCTTTGCCGCGCAGTACGCCGAAGTAGAGGTAGACACGGTCACCGGCCAGGTAACGGTGCAGAAGCTGGTGATGGCTGTAGACTGCGGCATCGCCATCAACCCGGTGACGGCCACCGGCCAGGTCGAAGGCGGCATGGTGCAGGCCTTGGGCTATGCCGTGTGTGAGGAGATGGTCTACGACGAGGCCGGGCAATTGGTCAACCCGCGGCTGGGCGATTACCGTATCTTCGCCGCCGACGAAGTGCCCGAACTCCAGGCGATCCTGGTACAGACCTATGAGCCAAGCGGGCCGTATGGGGCCAAGGCCATCGCCGAAATTCCAATGGACGGGGTCGCGCCCGCCGTCGCCAACGCCATCTATGACGCCACCGGCGTGCG
>JADLFO010000095.1 GCA_020845455.1 Caldilineaceae bacterium | reverse complement strand
CTGATTATGGGAAACTTATATATTTTGTATTACTAAGTACCCATTGAGAACTCTGATAGATCGCATTAGACAGCGTTCAGCCAAGGCTAAGGATTAGCCCTCCGCCATGTGTGTGGCCGGGCATCCGAGCTTTGACAAGTATCGCTCTCACGCTTCGCAAACGACAGCCGATCTCTAGACGGAGGCTTCATGTTTCAGCACCATATTCATCGCTTGTGGGCACGCCGGGACCTTCTGCGGCTTGGCTTGGGCAGCGGGGCCGGCCTGGTCGGGGCCGCGCTCCTAGGGCGCACCGCCGGGGCGCAGACAGAGCCTTCCCAGACGCACAACAACCCGGCCCACGGCGATCAGCCCCATGGCGGCTCACTCTTAGTCGGCAGCGTAGACCACGCCAAGAACGGTTTTGACCCGCTGCAAATGCTCGTGGACTGGGACTATGGTAAGGTCAGCGCCCTTGAAAACGGCCAGACGCTGCGCGAGTATGACATCGTGGCCTTTGATCGCGAGATCGAGATCGCCCCCGGCCTCTACTTTCCGGCCTGGACCTACAACGGCCGCGTGCCCGGCCCCACGCTGCGCTGCACCGAAGGCGACCATATCCGCATCCATTTTATTAACGCCGGCACCCATCCCCATACCCTGCACTTCCACGGCTTTCACACCGCCGAGAACGACGGTATCCCCAATGTCGGGCCGGGCGAGATCGGGATTGGCGAGCGCTTCACCTATGAGTTCGACGCCGAACCTTTCGGCTGTCATCTCTATCACTGCCACGCAACCCCTCTCAAACGCCACATTCACAAAGGGCTATACGGCGCGTTTATCATCGATCCCAAGGTCGGACGTCCCCCGGCGCGCGAACTGCTGATGGTGATGAACGCTTTTGACACCAACTTTGATAACGAAAACGAGATCTATGCCGTCAACAGCGTGGGGCATGAATATGCCAAGCGCCCCATTCCGTTGATTGCCGGCGAATTGGTGCGGCTCTACCTGATCAACATCACCGAATTTGACCCCATCAACTCCATGCACCTACACGCCACCTTCTTTAACTATTACGACCACGG
The DNA here is from genome assembly GCA_020845455.1 of Caldilineaceae bacterium. GTDB lineage: Bacteria > Chloroflexota > Anaerolineae > Caldilineales > Caldilineaceae > QEUY01. Next base: position 9,016 of record JADLFO010000095.1, on the reverse strand, counting down.
CACGACACTCGAGCCAACGCTGCGCATGGTGGACACGATCATGCAGTGCCAGGCGCAGCGCGGCATTCTGGAGTTTACCTACCGTTGGCCCGGCCAATATATGTTCCACGCCCATCAGACTGAATTTGTCGAGTTAGGCTGGATGGGCATGTTCAACGTCGTATCGCCGGAGCAGTTCCCCGCGGCGCTGGAGGCGGTAGGGCTAGACGCGACCTGGGATGAACAGTCACGGCACGGCAGCACTGTGGCCGCAAGCAGCAAGGAGACGGGAGCATGAGCGCACAGACCGAGGCGACGATTGAAAGACCCGGAGAGACATCCGAAAAGTCGAAAGACAATATCCGCACGGCGGCGACAACGCGGCTGGGCGGGGCGGGTTGGATATTGGTTCTGCTGCCCTTGCTGCTCTTGGGAGCGGTGCTGGCCTATTTGGTCGCCACCGGCGGTGGGTTGACCAGCCTGGCCGGCCCGCCGGTCGAGCATCTAACGATTGAGCGCATCACCCTGCCGGAGCCGGGCATGATGCGCGTCGAGGTCGTCAACGATGGGCCACAGGCCGTGACTATTCCCCAGGTATTGGTGGACGACGCCTACTGGACCTTCACCGCCGACCCCTCGAACACGATCCCGCGGTTAGGCCGGGCGGTTTTCACCATTCCCTATCCCTGGGTCGTGGGCGAGACACATGCGGTGCGGCTGATTACCTCCTTAGGGCTGACCTTTGACGGCGAGATCGCCGCTGCCGTGGAATCGCCCTCCCCCAGCGCCAACCTCTTCTGGCGCTTTGGCCTGGTGGGGCTGTATGTGGGCATCGTGCCGATAGCGCTGGGGCTGCTCTGGTATCCTTTTATGCGCCGCCTGAGTGGGCAGGCCATGAACTTTATCCTGGCGCTGACGATCGGGCTGCTGCTTTATCTGGCGATTGGCACCTGGCTCGATGCGCTGGAGTTCGCCGCCGAACTGCCCGCTTTTTGGCAAGGCGCCCCCATGGTGGCCCTGACCGCGCTGATCGCCTTGGGCATCTTGCTCGTGATCGGCGCACGGCGCAAGGGCGTGGAGCGCACACCCCTGCAAGTCGCCTATCTGATCGCGCTGGGGATCGGGCTGCACAACCTGGGCGAAGGATTGGCGATTGGGGCAGCCTTTGCCTTGGGCGAGGCGGCGCTGGGCACATTCCTCGTGCTGGGCTTCACGCTGCACAACATCACCGAGGGCGTGGGCATCGCCGCGCCGATCGTGCGCCACAAACCGGCCTTGCGACACTTTGGGCTATTGGCCCTGCTGGCCGGCGGCCCTGCCATTCTAGGCACTTGGATCGGCGGGTTTGCCTTCAACCCTGTGCTGGCGACGCTCTTCTTGGCGTTGGGCATCGGGGCCATCGTACAGGTGATCTGGGAGGTGGGCAGACTGGTGGTACGCGACAGCGCCCGGCTCGGCCGGCCCGTGCTCAACTGGAGCACATTCGGCGGTGTGGTCGCGGGCGCGGCCATCATGTACTTCACCGCTTTTCTGGTCAAATTCTGACCGGTCTACAGGGTCGATGAACAAGGCAATGGCGCTGCCAGAACGCACAGGTCCGGCAGCGCCATGAAGATACCAGCCGCATCCTACTCCTCAAATTTCGCCAACAAACCCGTCTGCTCGGCCTGGCTCAACCGGTACCAAGCCTCGGTGAAGCGTCCCCGCCAGCATTTGTAGATCGGCCCTGTCATGGGTTCCTCTCTATTGGCGAACAACCCTCCCGATAAATACGCTAGGCTTGGCTCTGCACCCGCACTACCCCGGCGGTGATCTGCGGCGCGCCGGGGAAGAGAGGGCCGGCCATCCGCACCCAGTCGGCGGCGCGGCGATTAGACTCCTCGGCCCCTGCCTGATCTCGAAAGATGCTGATCGAAGCGATGGTTCCATCCCCGCCGTCAATGGCATAGTAGGCGACAAAGCCCGGCGCTTGCCGGATGATCGGCACAAACTCCGCGTCGACGCGCTGAATGATCTCGTCGACGCTCTGCGCATCCACTTGATAACGGCGCACGCTGATATACATGGCATCCTCCTTGGGGCAACCAATCACGACAACGGAGCCAACCAAGCCGGGAGCCACCCAGTTGGCGCAACACAGACATACCAACCACAGACGGAACGGCCTAAGGTATTCGAAAGAATGGGGCCCTGAGGGACAGGCAGAACACAGAATGGGGAAGCTGCGCGGATACGGCTGGATTGTACACCTGTCGTCAGCCACTGTCAATGGGTGCGGCCGGCCCTGGGCGCGCAACAACAGGGCCGGCTCAATCAGCCGACCCTGTGATTACTGGCTTATCCAATTCACTTAGTACCGGTTGCGGTCGCCGCGGTCACGGTCACGGTCGCGGTTGTCGCGATAGCCGCCGCGCCCCCCTCCGCCGCCGCCACCCATCCCGCGCGGGTTATCGCGCGGCTGGGCCTCGTTGACCCGCAGGGCGCGGCCTTCCATCTGATAATTGTTCAGCGCCTTTATCGCCTGGTCCGCGTCAGCGTCGCCCATCTCGACAAAGCAGAAGCCGCGGAATTTGCCGGTTTCCCGGTCTGTGATCATCGCAACGTTTGTAACTGTCCCATACCTCGAAAATAATTCACGCACTTGGTCTTCAGTTGCCCGAAAAGGCAAATTTCCCACATAGATCCGCTTGGACACGATGAATCTTCCTCCTGGGGACGCAATGCCGCTGCTTTGTTGGACGAGCTAACAGAAACACCCAAAACTTCGCCGCTAGCCATGGGTTATGCCGGCCGACGAAGAGTCCCTATACGCAATCTGGAATATCAAGCAGTTTGAGAAACTCACGCGTGATGGGGTGATGCTAAGAGGCGCTGTGCCGTGACTCTACTCTACCACGGCACAGCCCCTGGATGCAAGCGTCAATTTAGGCGCTGGATGATGCCGGCCGCGCCCATGCCGCCGCCGATGCACATCGTCACCATGCCGATCTCCTGGTCACGGCGTTCCAGCTCATGCAGCGCCTGCACGGTGAGTTTGGCCCCCGTACAGCCCAGCGGATGGCCCAGCGCGATCGCGCCGCCGTTGACGTTCGTGATCTCCTCGTCGAAGCCCAAGGTGCGGATCACCGCCAGCGCCTGCGCGGCAAACGCTTCGTTCAACTCGATCAAGTCGATATCGGCCAGGGTCATCCCCGCATAGCGCAGCGCCTTGGGCACAGCCTCGATCGGCCCAATGCCCATCACTTCAGGCCGCACACCGCCCGTGCCAAAGCTGACAAAGCGCGCCAACGGCTTGAGTCCCAGCGCCTGGGCGCGTTCCTCGCTCATGATCAACAGCGCGGCCGCGCCGTCGCTGGTCTGGCTGCTGTTGCCGGCTGTGACGGTCCCCGCCACATGAAAGACCGGGCGCAGCTTGGCCAGCGTCTCTGCCGAGCTTTCGCGGCGGATGCCCTCATCCTGGTCAAAGGTGTAGTGCGTCTCCTCCACCCGGCTGCCTATCCCGCTCTTGACCGTCACCTCCAGCGGCACGATCTCCTGGGCGAACTTGCCCGCGGCCTGCGCTGCGGCCGCGCGCTGGTGGCTGCGCAGCGCAAAGGCGTCTTGCTCCTCGCGGCTCACTTCATAGCTGCGCGCCACATTCTCGGCGGTCAGCCCCATGCCCAGATAGACGCCGGGGTATTCCTCGGCCAGAGTCGGGTTGGCGACAAACTTGTTGCCGATCATCGGCACCATCGACATGCTCTCCACGCCGCCGGCGATAATCACATCGCCCATGCCCGCCATGATCTGCTGGGCAGCGGTGGCGATCGACTGCAACCCGCTGGAGCAGAAGCGGTTGACCGTCTGCCCCGTCACGCTTTCGGGCAGCCCGGCGCGCAGCGTGGCGATGCGCGCTACGTTCATGCCTTGCTCGGCTTCGGGGAAGGCGCAGCCCAACACCACATCTTCGACTGCAGCCGGGTCAATACCCGCCTTGTCGACCACGGCGCGGATCACCGCCGCCGCCATATCGTCGGGCCGGACCGTGCGCAGGCTGCCGCGTGGGGCTTTGCCCACCGCCGTGCGCGCGGCAGCAACAATCACAGCATTTCTCATGGAACGAGTTCCTCCCTAAGCTTCAATTCCGTGTCGCGTCGACTAGTTGCGTAGAGGCTTGCCATTTTGCAGCATATACCAGATGCGGTCCTGGGTCTTAGATTCGCCCACCAGGCTGAGAAAGGCTTCTCGCTCCAGGTCGAGGAAGTACTGTTCATCCATCCAGGCCGGGGCGCTGAGATCGCCGCCGCAGAGGATATGGCCCAGCTTCTTGGCGATGGCGGCGTCGTGCTTGCTGATGTAGCCGCCCTGCTGCAGCGAATAGATCTCGATCAGCACGCTGGCCAGGACATCGCGGCCCGCAGCGTATACATTGCCCGTCGTCACCGGCGCGCGATAGTCCGCCTGCGCCAGCGCCAACACCTCACGCTTGGCTTCGGCCAACAGGTGATCGCTGTTCATCACAATGCGGTCGCGCTTGGCCAGATAGCCCATCTCCCTGGCCTCCAGCGCCGATGTGGAGACCTTGGCAAAGCCGATCAGCTCAAAGGCTTGGCGCAGATAAGGCATGGGGTTGACGTTGGTGGCGTGCATGTGCGGGCTGATCATCCGCCGCACGACCTCCTTACAGCCGCCCCAACCGGGGATCACGCCCACGCCTACCTCCACCAGCCCCAGATAGGTCTCGGCGTGGGCCACGATACGGCTGGAGGCTAAGCAGACTTCCACCCCGCCGCCCAAGACGCGCTGGAAGGGCGCGGCGACCACCGGCTTGGGAGAGCGGCGCAGCGCCATAAAGGCGTTCTGCCCGTCGGCCAGCATCCTCTCCAATTCGTCCCACTGCCCGGCCTGGGCCGCCAGCCCCATCACCATCAAATTGGCGCCGACGCTGAAATTCTGCCCCTCGTTGCCGATCACCAGCCCAGCGGCGTCGCCGTGGAGCCTGTCCAGCGCCACCGCCATGACCTCCATGATCTCGGCGTTGAGCGCATTCATCTTGCTGTGGAACTCCAGCAGCATCACGTCGTCGCCCATGTCGATCAGGCCGGCCGACTCGTTCTCGGCCCAGATGCGTCGGCAGCGTTTGAGCGTGGGAATGCGCACCACCAGCGGGTTTTCCGCCACCGGCGCATAGCCGCCCGCCTGTGGGCTGTAGGCCAAGCGCGCCATGCCGTCAAACGTGTAGAAACTGCTGTGGCCTTGGTCCACCATGGTGCGCACCCACGGCGCCACCGCGATGCCTTCAGCTTCCATGCGCGCCAGGGTGTCGCGCACCCCCAGCGCATCCCACGTCTCAAACGGCCCCATTTCCCAGGCAAAGCCCCACTTCATGGCGTTATCGATATCCACAAGGGTATCGGCAATTTCGGGCACGCGCTTAGAGGCATAGGCCAAGGTGCGCGCCAGTGTATGCCAGACCAATTCACCGGCGCTGTCGTGGGCTTCCACCAGCCGCCGCAACCGCTCGGCCAAGGGTAGGTCACGCGCCGCGCCCACACTGGCCCAGCGCGGCTTTTGCGGCTCAACATACTCAACCTCGCCGCTCTCCGCCGCGGCCTGCAAGTCTAACCCCCAGAACTCTTTGCTGCCATCGGCTGCGGCCACCGTCTTATAGAAGCCTTGACCGCTCTTTGCGCCGAGCAGTTGGTTGGCGATCAGCGCCTTCATCACGGCGCTGCCATATTCGCCGCGCAGGACTTCACGGTCCTCGTCGTGCGCGATCATGCCGTAGAGGTTCTCGCTGACCAGCGCCATCACGTCGATGCCGATCACGTCGTTGAGGCGAAAGGTGCCGGTCTTGGGACGGCCCAACAGCGGGCCGGTCAGCCGGTCGATCTCCTCCACCGAATAGCCGTTGGCAATGGCATATTCCATGATATCGCTTTGAATAAAGCTGATCATGCGGTTGGCGATAAAGTTGGGCGTGTCTTTGCAGACGACGACCCCCTTGCCCAAGGTCTGCTCGGCAAAGCTGCGCAGCCGCTGCACAATCGCCGGGTCGGTGTCGCCGGTGGGGATCAACTCCAGCAGATGCAGATAGCGCGGCGGGTTGAAGAAATGCGTCCCCAAGAAGCGGCGGCGAAACGCCTCGCTGCGCCCCGCGGCAATGATATGCACCGGGATGCCGGAGGTGTTGGTCGAGATGATGGCGTCTGCCGGCGCAACTGCTTCGAGCTTTTCCATCAACGCCTGCTTGGGGCCAGGGCGCTCGATGATGGCCTCGACGATCCAATCGCTCGCGCCGGCGGCAGCGGCCAGATCATCCTCGGTGTTGCCGATGTGAATGCGCTGCGCCACCGCCGGCGTAAAGAGATTGGCGGGCTTGGCCTTGACCATGCGCTCAAACCCCGCCTGGACGATGCGGTTGCGCACCTTGGGATGCGCCGGCGAGAGGCCCGCAGCGCTCTCCTGTGGCGTCAGCTCGGTGGGGGGAATGTCCAGCAGATGGACGGTCAGCCCCGCATTGGCGAGATGGCCCGCAATGGCGGCCCCCATGGTGCCCGCGCCAATCACGGTCACGGTCTCAATTCCATACGGCATGGATGGCGTACTCCTTGGTTGGAAACAACAGGAAGGGACGAATCCGGTCTGTGTGGCGCACGCTGCCAGTATGCTCGACAGCATAGGCTCCGGTGTCGCTACTGTGCCACTGTGGTGTTGTGGGGCGGTTTTGGGTGCGCTTTGAGATACGCCCGCCTCGGCGCCATGCCTAGGCTTCTTGCGGTTCGAGGTGGATCAAGACTTCGCCCACATTGGGCATGGCTGCGCGGATGGCTTCTTGAAGCTGGGTGCTCAGTTCATGGGCATCGGCGATCGAAAGGTCGCCGTCCACCCAAGCCTCGACGCTGATAAAGAGCCTGCCTTCCACCTGGCGGATCTGGATGTTGTGCGGGTGGCTGAGCGCGGGCACGGTCTGGGCCGCCTGGGCGATCACGCTGTGGACACGCTGCTGCAGCCTGCTGCTGACGCGCGCCGTGGGCAGAATTTCCGTGTTCGCCAGTTCAATATGGCTGTGGACCGAGACCAGTTCTGGGCGGCGCTGCAGCATGACCTGCTCCAAGCGATCCACCACCGCATGCGCCTCGGTCAAACTCAAGTTCGGCTCTACCCCCACATGCAAATGCATGCTCAGCTTGTCATCCGTCGACTGCACCCAACACTCATGCAGTGCAATGCCCAGCTCTTGGGCGGCCAATTTGGTGGCGGTGTAAAGGTCGGCGCTGCTGTCGGCGTCGCGCTGCGCTTCGGCATGGACGGTCACATCGCCGACGCCGGGCAGGGCAAGCAGCCGCCGCCGCACTTCGTCGGCGATAGCATTGGCGTCTTGCATCGACAGGTTGGGGGCCACGCGCACATGCAGGTCAATCGCCACATCGTCCAGCGGCCCGCGGCTGCGGATGCGGTGATAGCTCTCCACCCCTTCCACGCTTGCCACCACGTCGCCGATCTGCGTCTCGTCCAACGGGGCGCGGTCGACCAGAGCGGGCGTATTCTCGCGGGTGATGTCGATGCCGATCTTGGCGATGACCCCGGCGACGAGCAGCGCCACCAACGGGTCCGCCCAGTCGAAACCCAGCCAAACCAGCCCCAGCCCCACCAGCACCGTGCCGCTGACCGCAATGCTGGCGAGCGTATGGCGCGCATCCGCCAGCAGCAACTCGCTCGACAGGCGGCGCGCCATGTGCAGTTCCCACAGCCCAGTTGCGCCCTGCACGGCGCTGCCGGCAATCAGGGCAATGACGATCCAGCGGTTGAGTGTCAGCGGCGCGGGGTTGATCAAACGGCTGACGGCGCTGTTGCCCAACTCCCACGCCGTGATAAACAGGGCGGCGGCGATAAAAAGCGCGGCCAATGTCTCATATTTACGGTGACCGTAGGGGTGGTCTTTGTCGGGCGGGCGGCGGCTGACCCGGATCGCCACCAGCCCCACAATATTGGAGACGCCGTCAAATAGGTTATCCAACCCATCGGCGACCAGGCTCAGCGTCCCCGCCCACAACCCCACGCCCAATTTGGCGGCGGTAGCAAGCAGATTCAGCAAAAGGGTGATCACCAATACACGCTGAATCTGTCCATAGTCTCGTTGCGTCATACCCAACAATCCCTCTTGCGCCTTCACGCGGCGGCTGATGGTCACTATAGCAAAGCTACCCGCCGCACCGGCAGCCATCGGCGTATTGTAACTGATCGCAGAAGCCAATGGGCAAAAGCAACGGCCCCGAGACAGATGCGTCTCGAGGCCGTCTGGCTGCAATATCAAGCTGTGTACAAGATCAAGATAACCCAAAAACGAACAGTTCAACCGGTCTACTGCAATAGGTCACGCTGCGCTGGTGCGTTTCCTATCCCCTCCCCGGCAACGTCAAACTACACAAACCCGTGACTTGGACAGCTACTCGACATCGTCCTTCTTGCGGCGCGAGGCAGCGGCAGCCGAGAGCGCAGCCAACCCCGTGCCAAAGAGCACCACCGTGATCGGTTCGGGAATCGGAACCGGCGGCGGCGGGGTCACGGTCGGGGGCACAGGGCCTTCGCTGGTGGCCGTCGGCGTAAAGGTAAAGGTCGGCGTCGGCACCGTCGGTTCAGGCTGCTGTGCCGCCAAATTCGAGTTGAAGATCCCCGGCATCAGCGTGAGCGAAAAGAGCAGTAGAAATGCAACAATAAAAACGAGATAGAGCGGCCTAGATTGTCTCATTGGCAAGTCTCCGCAGTAGGATAAGATGCGGCTAGATAAAGAAATGAGTCAACAACAGCGCACAGGCGCAAATTGCAGGTGCAGGTTACAGATGCAAACAAGGATAAGAACGACAATGACAGACTACTTACCTGGATCCTATCACAGCGCGTCAAGAATATCAAATCACAAAATAGCTCCGGGTCTATCTCACGTTAGGGGCAGATTTTGGGTGGCGGTCCAGGTGGCGTCGAAGCACTTGCTCATGACGGCCGTGCGAATGGGCAGGAGGTGTTCGGCCCCACGGCGGCTCCAGCGCATGCCTGG
>JADLFO010000094.1 GCA_020845455.1 Caldilineaceae bacterium | reverse complement strand
CGCGGCGGGGACGGCGATCGTCGGCATCCTCTGGCTGGGCGAATCGCGCGATCTGCTGAAGCTGGTCTCCTTGGCGCTGTTGATCGGCGGCATTATTGGCCTACGGCTGACGAGCAGTCACTGAGCGCCTGAGTCGGCCACAGCAGCAACACACTCGTGATAGGGTCACGGGCGTGATATGGTCATGGACCGTCAATCCGATACCCCGATACATATTGGCGCTGCTGGGGCATACCGCCGGCAAACAGGTGCTTGACCCGCCTCCCTGGTCGTTGACAGGGAGGCTTTTTGATTGGATTGAGAGCTTTCGTACTTGACAAAGATACGGTACGAGTGATACAAATATCTATCGTATCATTTCATCTTGCGCGGTTGGCCTGTGCCAGGGGGTTCGATGTGGAAGCAACGACCATACAAGCGCCACAGGTAAATATGCCAGAGGACGACGCCGTGCTAGAGACCGCGGCGCGCCTGTTGGCGGAACCGGGCGACGGGCTGACCATGGAACGGCTGGCCGCGGCCAGCGGGCTGTCGCGCGCCACGCTCTACCGGCGGTTTGGCAGCCGCCGCGCCTTGGTGCAGCGCTTGATCCGCGAGCGCGGGCTGAGCGCCGGCGACCTGCTGGCCCCCGACGTGCGCACACGCGTCTTGCAGGCGGCGCGCGCCCTCTTTGGCCGGGAGGGGTTCGCCGCCGCCACGGTCGAGCAGATCGCCCAGGAGGCGGATGTCGGCCCTGCCACGATCTACCGCCATTTTGGCAGCAAGGAGGCGCTGGTTCAGGCGTTTATCCAGGCCAGCGCGCCACGCCGCCGGCTGCGTGAACTGGCGGCCACGCGCAACGGCGATCTCGAAGAGGACCTCACCGCGCTGGCGGGCGCTGCTCTACAGTTCATGCATGACAACCGCGACCTGTTTCAGTTGGCCTTGCAGGACGGCGCAACCGCCGTCGCGCTGCGCCACCGGCTGCAAAGCGTCGAAGGGCGCAGCGCCCATGCCCTGGCCGGCTATATTGAGCGGCAGATGGCCGCAGGCCGCCTGCGCGCCGGCGATCCCTTTGAACTGGCGCTCTCCTTTCTGGGCATGATGTTTGGGCATGCCCTGCTCGGCGTGCAGTTCTACGATCACCCGCTGGACGATCCCGAACAAGTGGCGCGCTGTTTGACCCGTCTCTTTTTGCATGGTGCGGCCCTGTCTCCCGAAGCTGCACCGCATCAACCTACCTATCTGGAGCCTGAGCCATGAGTGACTATACCCTGCCGTTTGATGTCATCAGCGCCGCAGACCTGCCCACGGTGGGCGGCAAGGGCGCTAACCTGGGCGAGATGGCGCGCGCCGGGTTTCCGGTCCCGCCCGGCTTCTGTGTGACGACCGCCGCCTTTCAGCACTGGATCGCAAGCGCCGCCGGCGCGGTCTACGCCCGCCTCGATGCGCTCGGCCCCGACGATGTGGACGCGGCGCGCGCGGCGGGGGCCGCGGTGCGGGCGCAGTTGGCCGCGCTGCCTGTGCCGGGCGATGTGGCCCAGGCGGTGGTCGCCGCCTGGCAGGTCCAGGGCACGGATCACGCCTATGCCGTGCGCTCCAGCGCCACCGCCGAAGACCTGCCCGACGCCTCGTTTGCGGGCCAGCAGGATACCTTTCTCAACGTGCGCAGCCGGGATGACCTGCTGGCGCGGCTGCGCGACTGCTGGGTCTCGCTCTTTACCGACCGCGCCATTCTCTACCGCGCCAAGAACGGCTTTGCCCATCGCAGCGTGGCGCTGGCGGTGGTCGTGCAGCGCATGGTGATGCCCGATGCGGCGGGCATCCTCTTTACCGCCGACCCGGTGACCAGCCACCGCGGGCGCATCACCATCGACGCTGGCTATGGTTTGGGCGAGGCGCTGGTGGCCGGGCTGGTGACGCCTGACCTCTATACGGTGGACAAACGCAGCGGCCGGATCGCCGATCTCCAGGTGGGCGATAAGCAGCTTGCCATCCGCCCCGACGCCAACGGCGGCACACGTCGCACCCCCATCGAAGGCGCGGCGCGCACCGCCCGCGTCTTGGACGATGCGCAGGTGATGGAACTGGCGCGTCTGGGCACGCGCGTCGAGAGCCACTTTGGCACGCCCCAGGACATCGAATGGGCGCTGGCGGACGGCAAGATTTATCTGCTCCAGAGCCGCCCGATTACGTCGCTCTTTCCGCTGCCTATGCCGCAGCCGGCGGACGACGGTCTGCATGCCTATTTCAGCCTCAGCCATGCCCAGGTGATGACCGACCCCATGCCGCCGCTGGCGCTCTCCTTCTGGCGCACGCTCTTTCCCTATGGCAAGGGCGGCGACCTGCGCGGCGAGAACCCGCTGGTCAAGACCGCAGCGGGCCGGCTCTATCTCGACATCACGCCGCTGCTGTTGATGCGCGGGCTGGGCAAGTTGATCCCGCGCCTGTTGGGGGCAATGGCCGACGCGCTCAGCGCCGACGCGCTGCGCCAGATCATGGCGCGGCCGGAGTTCCACGCCAACGCAGACGCGCGCCGCGGTAGCCTCGGCCGCTTTCTGCGCAACCTCCTGCCCATCGCCGGCCCCGGCTGGGCGCGGCTGCTCTGGCTGCCGCCGGAGGGGTCGACAGACCGGGTGGATCGCTCTGTCGAGCGCTATGCGGCCGCGACCAAGGCCCGGCTTGACGCGGCCGCGCCGGGCGCACCCCGGCTGCGTGTGGCGCGCGCGATCCTCTGCGTGGCATTACTCCAAGTTTTCCATGAGTTTGCGCCCTATATTTTTGCAGGCGTCCAGGCCAAGTTTCAGTTGAGCCTGTGGGGCCGCCGCTTGGGCATGGCCGACGAGGCCGAAGCCGTGGCGCGCGGGTTGTATGGCAATGTCACGACCGAGATGGACCTAGCGGTGGGCGACCTGGCCGACATCGCCCGCCAATCGCCGGCCTTGATGGCGCATCTGCGCGGCTACGACGCCGAAACCGCACTGGCGACTGCGGCCCAAGTGCCGGGCGGGTCGGCGTTTATGGCGGCCTGGGATCGCTTTATCGCACGCTATGGCATGCGCGGCCCGTCGGAGATCGACATCAGCCGGCCTAGCTGGGCCGAAGCGCCCGCCTCGCTCTTGCAGATGGTGGTCGTCAACCTGCAGGCCGCGCCGGGCGCACACCGCGCCAAGCATGCGGCGCTGGCCCAGGCCGGCGAAGCCGCCATGGCGCGCCTAGTGGAGAAGGCGGCGCAAGGCCCTTGGGGCTGGCTGCGCGGGCGTTTTGTGCGGCGTATGGCGCGGGTGGTGCGCAGCGTGCTGCCCGTGCGCGAACACCCCAAGTATCTGCTGATCCAAGTGCGCGGCATGACCCGCCGGCTGGTCTTGGATGCGGGCGCACAACTCCAGGCCCAAGGGCGGATCGACCAAGTCGACGATGTCTGGTTCCTGGATTTGAACGAACTGATTGCGGCGCTGGAACATCCACAGCAGGAAGTGCGCAGCCGGATCGCGCACCGCCGTCACGACTTTCGGCGCTATTGGCACATGACGCCCCCGCGCGTACTCACCAGCGAGGGTGAGATCGTGGCGGCGCAGTATCGGCATGCGGATCTTCCCGCGGGGGCGCTGCCGGGCACACCGGTCTCGGCGGGGATCGTCGAAGGGGCTGCGCATGTGGTGTTGGACCCCCAGACGGCGCGGCTGCGCCCGGGTGAGATCCTGATCGCCCCCTTCACCGATCCCGGCTGGACGCCGCTCTTTCTCAATGCCGCCGGGCTGGTGATGGAGACCGGCGGGCTGATGACGCACGGTTCGGTGGTGGCGCGTGAATATGGCATCCCCGCGGTGGTGGCTGTGCCGGAGGCGACGCGCAAAATCCAGACCGGGCAGCGGGTGCGCATCGACGGCACGCTGGGCTATGTCGAACTGCTCGACGGCATCGACGGGCAGGAAACCCCAAGCGACGCGGCGAGGGCGGCCTAGCGCGCAGGGGAGAAAGCAGAGGCGGCGCTGCCGCGCAGGCGGATTTTCGCAGATTGGGGCAAGTTGCTGCAGTTGATGCCGTAATCGCACGCCAGACTACGTTTATCTAGATGAACCTGTGTCATGATGGCGTGGATTGCGAAGCGGCAGGACTGGGACTCCCCACTGCAGGCGGGAGACCGCCACTCCGGCCTGCATCTCTTCTTCACGATTCCCCACCACATCTACCGCCTGGCGTTGCCACACACCGTCCACTGCCCAGGCCGCCGCAATCGCATCGTGCCAGACAATGGCCCACGCAGAAGCCGCCGGAATCCCGGCGGCTTCTGCGTTTCTAGCGTCGCGCTCAGTGATCTGAACCGCAACGGACGCAAAGAGCGCAAAGAAACGAGGGACAAGAAGCCGCACCTACGGTCTAGGACACTCAAGGCGGATCAGGCGGGTAGGTCAAAATAGGGGGGAAGCTGTGGGTCGGCGCGCCAGGCCAAGGCGTGGCGGATGCGCGGGGCATGGCCTGGCTCTAAGTCGTCCCAGGGCAGTTCGGCGGGCGACATCCAGCGGATGTCGAGCGTTTCGTGGCTGAGGGTGGGCGCGCCGCCGGTCACGCGCCCGGCAAAGAGCAGGTGATAGAGATGGCGGCTGCCGCGCGAGCCGCACAGCCGGCTGTCCCACACGCCGAGCAGGTGGGTGATGGCGACCGTATAGCCCGTCTCCTCCCAGACCTCGCGCGCGCCGCCGGCCGCGCCGGTCTCGCCCACATCGCAGCCGCCGCCGGGCAGCGCCCAACGCCGGTTGTCGGCGCGCTGGATCATGAGCAGCCGTCCGGCGTCGTCAAAGACGGCGGTATCCACCACGGCCAAGGGGGTGCTGACATCCAAATCCGTGAAGAAAATGCGCTCGATCTCCGGCAGCGGGCGCGCCTCTACCATGCCCAGCAGTTGCGCCGCCAGCTTCATAATCTGCCGGTAGCGTTCGGTCTGATAGGGGTCGGCGCTCCAGTGCAGCCCGTTGGCGCTGAGCGAGCGCAGCCGGTCTGCGATCTGTACCAGGCGCGCCGCGGCCGCGGCGCCGTCTAGCTCGCGGCCTGGGCTGCCGTCGATATCGCGGCTCATACGCGCATCTGTTTATAGGCGTTGATCAGCCCGTTGGTCGAACTGTCGTGGCCGGCGACAGGTGTGGCGTCGGCCAATTCGGGCAGGATCGCCTTGGCCAGCACCTTGCCCAGTTCTACGCCCATCTGGTCAAACGAGTTGATCTGCCAGATCGCGCCCTGCACAAAGATCTTGTGCTCATAGAGCGCGATCAGCGACCCCAGCGTGGCGGGGGTCAACTTGGGGAAGAGGAAGGAGTTGGTGGGCCGGTTGCCGGTAAAGGTCTTGGCCGCCACCAGTTCCTCCAGCCTTGCCCCGCTCAGGCCATCCTGCGCCAGTTCAGCGCGCACCTCGTCGGGCGTCTTGCCGGCCATTAAGGCCTCGGTCTGGGCAAAGAAGTTGGACAGCAAAATGCGGTGATGCTCGCCCAAGGGGTTGTGACTTTGCGCCGGGGCCAGAAAATCGCAGGGGATCAGCTTGGTCCCTTGGTGGATCAACTGGTAGAAGGCGTGTTGTCCGTTGGTGCCCGGCTGACCCCAGATCACCGGCCCCGTGCTGTAGTCCACCCACTGTCCGGCCTTGGTCACGCTCTTGCCGTTGCTTTCCATATCGCCCTGCTGGAAGTAGTCGGCGAAGTATTGCAGCGACTGGTCATAGGGCAGAATGGCGTGGGTCTCGGCCCCAAGGAAGTTGTTATACCAGATGCCCAGCAGCGCCATGATCACCGGGATGTTTTGCTCGAAGGGCGTGGCGCGGAAGTATTCGTCCACGGCGTGCGCGCCGCCCAGCAGTTCTTCAAAGGTATCCATCCCTACATAGAGCGCGATCGACAGCCCGATGGCCGACCAGAGTGAGTAGCGCCCGCCAACCCAATCCCAGAATTCGAACATATTGGCCGGGTCGATGCCAAAGGCGCGCACCGCCTTTTCGTTGGTGGAGAGCGCCACAAAATGTTTGGCGACGGCGGCGTCATCTTGGGCTGCGGCCAGGAACCAGGCGCGCGCCGAATGCGCGTTGGTCATCGTCTCCTGCGTGGTAAAGGTCTTGGAAGCGATCAAGAACAAGGTTGTGGCCGGGTCAAGCCGTCGCAGCGTTTCGGCGATGTCGGCGCCGTCCACGTTGGAGACAAAATGGGCGCGCAGGTCGGGGCCGCCATAGGGGGTCAGGGCGCGGGTCACCATCTTGGGGCCAAGGTCGGAGCCGCCGATACCGATGTTGACGACATCGGCGACGGGCCGGCCTGTATAGCCGCGCCAGTCGCCGCCGCGCACCGCCTCGCTGAAGCTGCGCATCTTGGCCAGCACGGCGTTGACTTCGGGCATCACGTCCTGCCCGTCGACGCGAATGGGCCGGTTGCTGCGGTTGCGCAGGGCGACGTGCAGCACGGCGCGGTCTTCGGTCGTGTTGATCTTGGCGCCGCTGAACATGGCGTCGATCTGCGCCTGCACGTTGGCCTGGCGCGCCAAGTCCAGGAGCAGGGCGAAGGTCTGCTCGGTGATGCGATTTTTGGAAAAGTCAAAGAGGATGTCGCCGAAGCGCCGCGAAAAGCGCTCGAACCGCTGCGGGTCTTGGGCAAAGAGGTCGCGCATATGTACATCCGCCAGGCTGCGCTGATGGGCTGCCAGCGCCTGCCACGCCGGTGAGCTGGTCAAGTCAGACATGATTCTCCCCTCTCCAGGATGGATGCGAGGCTAGGATGCGGTTCCCGCTAGGTAAAATTCTGCCAGAATGGGTAAACGCAGTACTTCGCCGCTTGCTAAACGCTGGGAAAAGAACATCACCTCAAGATTTTCGATCTCGCTAGTGGTTGGGTTCAACCGTGCGATCACACCGTAATCAAGTTCTTCGGTCTCTTGTTCGGGGTAGGGTGTGGTTTTGCCCAGATAGAGAATGTCGCCCACCCGATCATATTCAACAACTAATTGCGCTTCCATAGGGTCTCCCCTTGCCGCACTTGATGCGACAGATAGGCCGTAACAACCCAATGCCGTGCTGCTGGGGCTGGATCGGAGACGACCACCACTACGAGGTTTTTGCCGCCCCGAATGTCATCATGCCAACGGGCGAAGAGGTATGTGCTGGGAAAACGTGTGTCCTGTCTGATCTCGTCCGGCTCGGTGATGGTCTCTGCCAACTGGTCAAAATGATCCGGCAATAGGTCGGGATGCTTGTCCAATATATGCTGGTGTCGTTCGTCGGTCAGTTCAACTGAGGCGCCCAGATATGGACAAAGGATGGCAGTCGTCATGCGCGCTTGTATCAATCTGTTTGCAGTTCGACAAGAGATTGCTCCATATACAACAGCCGCACCCAGCGTTGGCCGGAGCGCACGCGGTCGGTCCGGCCGGTGAGGGCAAAGCCGATCTGTTGAAAGAACCGGAGCGCGCCGGGGTTGAACTGTTCGACCCCCAGCCTCGCCGTCTTCATCTGCGCGCTGCGCGCCAGCCAGGGGCGCACCAGCCGCCACGCTTCGCTGCCGATGCCCTGGCGCTGATAAGGCTCGGCCACCATGATCATACCGATGTAGGCTATATCCGGCGCAGGCCAGTGCAGCCGCAGGTCCACCACGCCGACCATCTCCACCCCTGCCGCGGGGTCGTCGGCCACCAGGCGGCGCACAATACCCAACAGATGGCGGCCCGGCGTCTCTTGGGCCGCGGCCAAGTCGTGTGCGGCCTGGCCGGCGGGGGCGGCGGGCAAATGGTACATCTGCCAATAGACGGGTGTGGCACGGTAGACCTGCTGCAGCGCCTCGGTGTGATGCTCGGCGGCCAAGGGCAGCAGCGAGATGACGTGACTCATCTTGCCGCTCGCGCTATCGCCCGTATTGCTGCCCGTATCGTTGCTCACACCGTTGCTTGCACTGCTGCTCAGGCTGCCGCTCATGTGGCCCGCTCCGCTGCGCCCAGCGTCTGCACGGCATGGCGCAGCGCGTCCGTCTCTTGTTGGGCCGCGTCCAGGTCGGTCTCCAGCTTCTCCAGTTTCTCCCGTTCGACACGCACAAAGCGTGTATAGGGCGCGATCGCCTCGCGAATGCGCCGGATGCCGGCGTTTAATTCCTGCTCGAACTGTTTTTCCAAGGCAGCCTCCAGTTGGCCGCGCAGCACGTTGATGCGTTCGCGCAGTTCGGCCTTGACCTTGCCGCGGCGGTAGGGCAGGACATAGAGGCCCAACGCGGCAATGGCGCCCGCCCCAACAATGCCGGTGACGTCGAGCAGGGTCGTGTGCAGCAGCGCCACCAGCAGCGCGCCCAGCCCCAGCGCGCCTACCTCCACGGCGGCGGTCTGGATGATCGCCTTTTGCACCTCCTGGGCCAGTTTAAGCGATTCGGCCTCGCGGTCATAGCCGTCCACCACATGCTGTGCGGCGCGGCCTACGCTCGCCAACATTGCCTGGCGGTTGAACTCAAACTCGCCGGTCATCTGGCCGACCAGTTTGTCGGCGTGTTGGCCGGCGCGGCGGTTGAGGTAGTCCATCACGGCGCGCCATTGGCGATAGTCGCGCTCGACCAGCCAGTCGATCAACTCGTTGACGTGGCGCTCGATCATCCGGCTGGTGTCGCCCACCACCTGGCGCTCGAATTCGCCGCGCACCTTTTCGGCGTTGACCAGGTCAAAGACGCGGCTGATACGCAGCGTCTCGTCGAAGAAGCGGTCGCCGCGTTCGGCCATCTCATAGAGCACATTGTCCACATGGCTGCGCTGATAGTTGAAGTCGCGGCGCATATCCGTCTCATAGGCGGTCAACTGTTCTTCGATGGTGTCCAGCGTCTGGAAGTCGCCCTTGAGCACATCTTGGCGGGCGGCGATGACCTGGCCGTAGCGGACGATGAGCCGGGCGGCCACCCCCAAGGGGTTTTCCAACTTGAGCCGCAGCCGCTGGCCCGCGTCGAGCGTGGTGAGGATGTAGCGCTCCAGCGTCTCAAAGCGGCTGCGCTCCCACACATCGCCGCGCGGCGCGTGGCCCTCGGCATGGGCGGCCTGTTTGGCCTGCAACGCCAGCCGCGCGCTGACCGGAAAGATCTGCGGCTCCACGCCCAACAATTGGCGCGCGTTGACGCGCACAAACTCCAACACCTGTTCCAGGTCGTCTGGGTGCTCAATCAGGTCGATCTTGTTGAGGACGATGACGATCTTCTTGCCCCACTCGCGTATACGCTCTAAAAAGGCGCGCTCGCTTTCGCTGAAGGGGCGGTCGACACTGGTGACAAAGAGCACCAGGTCGCTGCGCGGCACAAAGTGCTCGGTGATCTGCTGGTGGCGCTGGACGACGGCGTTAGTCCCCGGCGTGTCGACCAGGTTGATCTCACGCAGCCAATCGACCGGCACTTGGATTAGCAGATAATCATCGCCCGAAGGCTCTTGATGCAGATGGTCGCCATAGCGCAGCAGGTGGATCTGGCTGGTGGTTGGGGTCACGCCTTCGCTGAGCAAGCGGTTGCCGAGCAGTGCGTTCAGAAACGCGGTCTTGCCGGCGTTGAATTCGCCCACCACCACAAGCAGAAACAGTTCATCAAGCTGCCGTAAGCTGCGTTGGAGCAGATGCAGGTCCTCTTCACCGGCGTCGAGCCGGGCCAGATGGACGCGCAAGTTTTCCAGCAAGGTGCGCTCGCGGCGCAGCAGTTGGTCGTAGTCGCGTGAAATTAAGCGGTGCAAGAGATCATCCCTACCCGTGCCCAAGCAAAATCAAACCCAACTCGCGCCGAGCCAGGGGCCGGACGCGCCCTCAGGCATCATCACTACGCAGGCCGGCGTTCTACAGTTGCAGACTGCCCCTGCGCGGCCCCATTGTAGCACAGGCGGAGGCCGAACCCGGTATGCCTGCCCAGCGTCCACTGGACAAAGCGTGCAATCCGGTGCATAATCGGGACGCTGGTTAGTGTGGAACACACATTAAGCGGCGTATGAGCGCAGTGCGTATACCGGAGAGGAGAAACCACCATGAGCTTTGAGACCATCCCCGGCGCGACCGTCGAGGTTCCTGAAATCGCCTACAAATCGCAGTTGGATCTGCCCGCGGCCAAGAGCGCCGTGATTGTGGTGGATATGCAGAACGATTTTGTGATGCCCGGCGGCAAGCTGGTTGTGCCCGCCGCCGAAGCGACCGTGCCCAACATCCAGCGTCTGTTGGCTGCGGCGCGGCGCAGCGGCGTGCGTGTGGCCTATACGCAGGATACCCATTTTGACGGCGACCTTGAATGGCAGATCTGGCCCGAACACTGCCGCCAGGGGGCCTGGGGCTGGCAGATCGTGGATGCGCTGGCCCCGCAGCCGGGCGACTTGGTCGAGCAGAAAAACCGCTATGACGGCTTCTATGGCACCTCGCTCGACCACTACCTCAGCCGTGTCTGGAAGGTGGAACACCTGGTGATTGTGGGGACGATCGCCAGCATCTGTGTGCTGCACACGGCGGCGTCGGCGGGGCTGCGCTGGTTTCATGTAGTTGTGCCTGCCGAGGGCGTTTCGGCGCTGACGACCTTTGACCAGGCGCTGACGCTGCGCCAGGTGTCGTGGCTCTACACCGGCTCGGTGACAAAGCGTGTGGACGATATTCGTTTTACGACGTAGCTCTTGTGATCTCCGCCTTCTTTGCGCCCTTTGCGACTTTGCGGTGAATTTCTGCTATGCATCTCTTCTGAGCGCGTGCCGCCCGCACCAAGTGGATGCCCGGTGCGGGCGGCAACTAGGGTCTAGGTGGTTGGCGTAAAAGCCGGTGACCCGGCAGCATGGCTCAGGCCAGGCGCGGCTGCAGCAGACCGTACTGCCCGTCTCTGCGCCGATAGAGCACATTCACCCCCTTGGCATCCATATCATAGTAGACAAAGAAGTCGTGACCCAACAGTTCCATCTGGGCAATTGCCTCTTCTTCGTCCATTGGCGCCAGCACAAACTCTTTGCGGCGAATGATGTGGCCGATTTCCTCTTCCTCCGGACTTTCCTCGACCATGGTGGCTGCAAGCTCGGACTCGGCGCTGACTGCCGCCACGCCTCGGCGGCGCGTCTGCACGCGTCGCCCCTTGAACCGCCGGATCTGACGGGACATCTTATCCACCGCCGCGTCAAGCGAAGCCAGGATATCGCTCGTCGACTCCTCGGCACGCAGGATCTGCCCGTTGGACCAGAGGGTGATCTGGGCGGTGTAGCGATCCTCCGAGGCGCGGGTATCGTTGTATGTCAGTTCGACGCGCGTTTCGGAGACCTGCGGGAGGAAGCGGTCAAGCTTGCCGACCTTTTTGTTGACATATTCGCGGATCCAGTCCGTGATCTCGACGTTGCGGCCATGAACGACAAGTTGCATGGTCAGGCTCCTTTCTAAACGTAAATGGATGCGCTTACGCTCGTCTGCCCCCAAAGGGCCGAGTGCAGGGGAGCAGTAGAGCAGCTAACCGCTGCGCCGGCGCAGCAGTGACGCAGACCCGCATGGGCAGCCTGCCGCGGCGTGTCGGTTAGAGAATACACCTTAGGCACATATCAGCTTGAGTGCATGACACAGCAGAGAACACATCTAGAGAACCTATGGAGACGGGTCTAGCCAGAAGCACCGGCTTCCGGGTAGACCGAGACGAGGTGGAAGGAACACCTCCACCTGCCCGGCGGGTTGGGTTGGCTTAGTTCGGGTTGGTCAGTCTAGGGCGCCGGCCAGGACGTGCGCAGCGCCGCTGAGGGCAGCATAGGCCAGAACCAGATGAGACTTCCAGATAGGCCGTGTTGAGTGGCTCCATAATCGCATTGTAAGGCTCTCGCCCCGGCTTGTCAACTGCCCCGGATCGCGCCATATTGATCTGCTGGTCGTCAAGGGACCAAATACAAGCCCATGGTTTCCTGCCGGTCTGATCCTTGAATTGGAGTCACTACTTGGACGGAAGGTAGACGTGGTTACGGAGAAGGGGCTTTCACCCTATTTGCGCGAGCAGATTCTGCAAGAGGCAACGCCATTGTGAGAGATGACAGGGTCTACTTGCGCCATATCCTCGACTGTATTGCACGCATTGAAGAAGATACGGCCGGTGTTTGAAACGTTGCCGAGCGCTACAGCGCGCTTCTTGTCGTCGGCTGCACTGCCGGCCTGCGCGCGTCCTGGCGTCCTAAATAGAGCGCCAGCAAGATCAGCGGCGGCACCAGGATATAGTTCACTCCCAAGGCGACTTGCAGGCCCCAGCTTTCGGCGATCACGCCCGTCCACAACGGCGGAATCATCCCTCCCAGCGTCATCGCCACGTTGAGCGTGCCGGTCACGGTCCCGGTTCGGCCCGGATAGAGGCGCGCGCCATAGGCCAGCGCCGTGGGAAAGAGACCGGAAAGGCTCAACCCGGTGAGAAAGACGCCCACCGCTACCAGCCACGAGTGGATGCCCAGCACCACCAGCGGATAGGTCAGCGTGATGCCCACCGCCAGCACCAGAAAGATCGTCGCATAGCCGATGCGCTCGGCAAAGGCCGCACACAGAAAACGCCCCAGCGTCAGCGCCACATAGAAGACCGAGATCATGGCGACCGACAGAAAGGTCGAGACGCCCGCCGCGTCGCGCATAAAGACGGCCACCCAGCCCAACAGGCTGTAGGCGACGCCGTTGTAGACAAAGGCGATCAAAAACAGCGCCAGAAACGGCCCCGCGCGCAGCATTCCCCAATCGAGCTTTTGTGACCCTTCACCCTGGTGTTGCGCCGGGGCCTTGCCATAGAGCAGATAGGCGGCGCCGGCATAGACTAGCCAGATCACCCCTGTCCCTCCCAGCGCCCAGCGCCACGCTACCCCCTGATCGATCAGATAGCCGATGATCAGCGGCGACACGGCCGCGCCCGCACCATAGACCCCGTGCAGCGTGTTGAGCGCCTTGGCGCGTGCGCTCTGGTTGGCATCGGCGATCAGGGCGTTGATGCCCGTAGCCAGCGCACCTTGCGCGGCGCTGATCAGGACAAAGCCGCCCACAAAGAGCGGCCACAAGCGGGCCGTCGCCGTCATCCCCAGCGCTGCCGCCAGCAGCAGCGCCGAGACCCAGACCAAGCGGCTGCGCCCGACCTCATCCGAGCCGATGCCCGCCAGCAGATTGCCCAGGATGCCGCCAACCGAGCGCGCCGGGAAGATCACCCCGATCGCAGCCAAGGTCAGCCCCGCGGCGACAAACTCGTCGGTCAGCAGCGGCATGACCGATGGGACGAGCACGGCGGCGGCGCCGATCAGGAGATAGCCGGCAAGACCCAAGAGTGTGAGGCGACGGTTCAAGCTGTCTTATCCAATCGTTTGGCTGAGATATTCTCTATTGATCGTGGCGAGACGATCATGGCTCGATCTGCAAGATGGTTTGAAGGGCCTGTACAATGCGCTCGGAATGCTCGAAAAGCACAAAATGCGAGCCTTGAACGAATACGACTACGGTTTGCGTGCATTGACCCTAGACATGCTTTGTGCGCGACCGGACGTAGGCCCGGCCTAACACTGGCCGGAGCGTGCTCAGGCGGGTGCGACCTATGCCGGCGCTGTGTGCCGCTGCTGCCATTCCTCGGCCAGCAGCCCCATGATGACTAGGTCGTCATAGCGCCCGTCGCTCCACACATGGGCGCGCAGCCGCCCTTCCTCTTGGAAGCCGCACGCGGCGTAGGCGCGCCGGGCGCGCGCGTTGGCGGCATGTACCCGCAGCCAGACCTTGTGCATGTGATGGTGGCGAAAGGCATAGTCGACCAGCAGCGTCACGCTTTCACGGCCATAGCCGCGTCCCCAATAGGCCTTGTCGCCGATCGTGATGCCCAGTTCGCAGGTCTGCGCCGTGGCGTTGACGTTGAACAGGGCGCACTGGCCGATGCAGCGGCCGTCAGTTTCGATGACAAAACTTGCGCCCTCCCGTCCGCCGCTGCTCACCCGCTGGTCAAATTCCGCCCGCAGCCGCTCTAAGGCCTGGGGCTGTGGCGGGTCGCCGCCGCCTGCCAATTCGACCTCTAGGTCGTTGTTGAATTCACACAACCGCGGCAGGTCGTCACGCGTCGGGGCGCGCAGCCGAACCAATCTCCCTTGCAACATGGCTGCTCCTGATCCGTCTCGATGATGGCTTGCGATGATAGCTCTCGGTAGATGAGTAGATGGCTCCAATGGTCGTCTGGGCGACAGCGTCTGGCGCTTATAGTATAGCTCACGCATTTGGCTCTTGACACGCGCTCGATTTGGATGTAGCTTGACTACATTCAATGAACTGTGAGTACATTGAATGTGTGCGTCGGGCGACATGGCGGCATCACCCCTCGCTGTATCCATCTTGCCGCAGGCTGGTTGAGGAGTCCACAAGGAGTTTGTGATGTCCGCTGAGCAAAATTTCACTGCGTTTCGCCAGATCGTCGAGGAGGCTTTTAACCAGGGCAACTATGCCGTGCTCGCACAGCAGATCCACCCCGATTTCGTCGAGCATCAGTTTGGGCTGCATGCGACCATTCCGGGGCTGCAGCAGGATATTGAGGGGCTGCGCCGGGCCTTTCCGGATTTTCATCTGACCATCGAGGAGATGGTGGCGGACGGGGACAAGGTCTGGGTGCGGATGACGGGCCGCGGCGCCAATCGCGGTGGGTTTATGGGGCCACCCAATGGCAAGCCGTTTGAGGTTACGGTCTTCGATGAGTGCCGCTTCAAGGACGGACTGATGGTCGAACACTGGGGGTCGCCCGACCGCTTTGCGCTGCTGGCGCAGTTGGGGCTGCTGCCCCGCCCGCAGGCCGCACAGGCCTAATCGCCGGCCGCGGCGGCCTACTCCTGAGAGACAACCTAGCGGGGATTTGTCCCACCTGGCTGAACAACGCCCGCTCAAGCGGGCTTACACGCCGTCGCAGCGGCGGTATGCGTACCGTCAATGCTGCCTTTCCAGGATCGGGCGGCGGCAGCTAGGAGATTCAGAAAATACGCGGCCGATGCGGTGCCCGACCGTAGCGGCGGTACAATACCGCCGCTACGAGAGCTGCGCGCCGCGAGCGGCAACGCGCAGCGACTAAGCCACCAAGACAGCCTCCGGCGCAGGGGTGCTTTCCACCTGCGGCGTGCGCCGGTAGCGCAGAGTCGTGGCGCTGGGCCGGTTGGCCCCCACGCCGGTGATGACCTTGGTATTGGGCGTCAGCAGGTCCAGATCAAATTGTTGAAAGATCAGCGCCGTGATCACCGCCATTTCATTCTTGGCGAAGTTCATGCCGGTGCATTTGTGCAGCCCGCCGCCAAAGCCGATGATGTCAAAAGTGCTGCCCTCGGCGCGCTCCGGCGAGAAGCGCAGCGGATCATAGGTGTCCGCATCCGCGAACACATCCGGCTGATGGTGCGACGTGGCTGCGGTGACACGCATTAGCCAGCCCACAGGTACGGTGTAGCCGCCCACGTCGAGCGCCCTTTCCACCAGGCGCAGTTGCATCGGCGCGGAGGGGCGCAGCCGCGTCGTCTCGTCGATGGCCCAGTAGATGTGCTTGAGGTTGCGCAGCACACCGCCGTCGATGGAGCCGCCCGGCGTCACCTGCTCGGCGATCTCGGCCTGCACCTGCGCCAGATAGTCCGGGTGCTGCAAGAGTTGGATCACCGTCCACGCCGCTTGCCCGGCGGTGGTCTCATGTCCGGCAAAGAGCAGCCCCATAAAGAGTTGGATAATCGTCTCTTTGGGCAGCGGCGTGCCGTCCTTCTGCGGCTGTTCAAGCAAGAGCGTGATCAGGTCGTCATAGCGTTCGGGGTGCTGTTGGCGTTTGGCAAGCACCGGCAGCAGCGTCTCCCGAATACGCCGGAGCGCGCGGTCGCGGCGGCGGAATTTGGGCAGCGGCAGGTTGGGCGGTGTCAGCGGGTCGATCGCGCGGCTGAGCGCGTCATAGTCTTGCCAAAAGTCTTCACCCAGTTCGGCGCGGAACTCCGCGCCGATAAAGGCGCGGCCCGCCACATGCTGCGTCAGCCGCAGCATCTCGGCGGTGATGTCCATCTCGCCCTGTTCGCCCAGACTGTCTAGCCACAACTGGACTTCGGTCTGCATGGCCTGGACGTAGCGCGCCATCCGCTCGCGGCTGAAGATCGCCTGCAGGATGGGCCGCTGGTTGCGGTAGCTTTCCTTGGAGGCCATAAAGAGCACTTCGCCAAAGGTCGCTTTGAGAAAGGTATAGACATCGCCGATATTGAGGGCGTCGTCGGTTTGGGTGTAGAAGAGCTTGTTGTATTCGGCCCCGGTCACCACGGCCACCGGCTTGCCGCCTAGCTTGATGGCGAAGACGTCGCCGTGTTCGGCGTGCCCGCGCCGGTCGAGCGCGTAGGCATCCCGGCTAAACCGGAGGGCATGGCCCACCAGCGGCAGCGCGCCGGACACAAAGGGCGGGGTTGGGTTTGTCATCGGTCGTTCCTTGCTCACTACTTTCTATTTCTTGATCGCGGTGCGTCCATTCCGAAACGATCGTTTCGGAATGGACGCAAAAAAAGAGACTACCCGCCTACGGGCATATCTGCGACGGCGACGAGAGGGCGGCTTGCGGCGCCGTCCAGCGCACGCAACACCACGCGCGCATAGCGCTCCAACGCGTCCCGGTCGAGGTGCATCTGCGCTAAGGCGCTGAGATTAAACAGCGCCAGAAGCAGATAGCGCGCCACATCGGGGGCCGGGTCGGTCAGCGTCAGGCGGCCTTGTTGGACTGCTTCATCTAGAAAGCCGGTAAAGAGTGTCACCAGCTCGTCCAGATAGGCGCTCAGAAAGGCCGCCACCCTCGGTTTATTCAGCCCCAGTTCCACGGCGGCGCGCAGCGTCAAGGAGCCATAGGGCAGTTCCTCGCTCAACAACTGGTCGATGGTCTGGATAAACAGCCCTTCGATCGTGGTGCGGGGGTCGACCGAATCGACCAACTGGCGGCGGATGCGCGCCCACTCTAGCCGGCTGTGCCGGGCCAGCGCCAGCATAAAGAGCGCATCCTTGTCGCCAAAGGTGCTGTAGAGGCTGCTGCTGCTCACGCCGAGATGGGCTATCAGATCGCGAATCGAGGTCGCTTCATAGCCCTGCCGGCGAAACAACTCCATCGCCTGTTCGATCACCTGCTCTTCGTCAAACGCCTTGATGCGCGGCATATATCCACTATACCACATTTTGAAACGATCGTAGCAATATGCCGCCTACGGTTGGCCTGGGGTAGGTGTACCCTGTATGCGACATCGGCAACTATCCGCTGCACAACCAAGACGTGGTCGAGGCGATCCGCACGGTTGGGGATCGCGCCATCTACGTGCATGTGCAGGACGTGGGTGCGCCGCGCTGGGCGGCGCAGATCGCGCTGGGCGCGGGCACGCCGCCCTTGGCCGCGATCTTTGCGGCGCTGGACGCCTTGCCGCAGCGGCTGCTGCTCTGTTTTGAGTTTGGCGGTGAGCCGGACCCCGATGGCCGCATCCGCCAGGCGATCCAGTTCCGCCGCGCGCACGCCTATGTGTAGCGTCTGTAGCGGCGGTATGTAGTATGTTAATAGGGCGAAATGCTAGATTGTGCAAGCTCCTGTTGCCAACAGCATATCTATGGCAAAATGCATCTAGGTACGCACCCTTTTGTACATTTAGACATAGGCCATAAATGCAGAGCGAAGACGATAGAGGGATCTAAGAAGTGATAGAGCCGCAACAAAAAGCATTGGCGAAGTTAAGAACCTGGCTATACCTGTTGTTTTGGTCGTTGCTAGGCGCAAGCACCATCTATTTTCTAAACAACCTAAGCTGGACGATTTCTACGCGTATGGGCTTTGACCGCTCCGTGTCGATTGCTTTGTTGTTGGGTGTAATGACCTTTCTTGTGGCTGTAAACTGGGGGGCGCCACTGATTCGCCGCCTGAAAATCTGGAAAATTGGCAAGCAAATCCGCATCGAGGAGCCAAGCGCGCATCAACTCAAAACAGGTACACCCACCATGGGTGGGTTACTCATTGTCATCCCCGTCTTGCTCACTACGAGTATTTCCAACATCCCACAGATTTGGGGCGAGACGTTAATAGGGAAAAGCACCTTACTCTTGTTAGGTTGCATGGTGGCATTTGCTCTGTTAGGCGCAGTTGACGATTGGGAAGGTATCCGCGGGCGACGTGCTAAAGGGGAAGGTATCAGTGAAAAAGCCAAAGCCAGTTTCCAATTTCTCTTTGCCCTGTGCATTGCTTTGATTCTCTATTTTGGCCCACCGCATTGGGATTTTGTAGGCATCCCTGGTTTGAAAGGCCCCTATGAGGGTGGATTCTTTCGCATCGGACTATGGATTGTCCCCGTTGCCGTCTTTGTGATTGTTAGCTTTAGCAATGCCGTTAATTTCGCGGATGGTCTAGACAGTTTAGCAGGAAGCCTAAGTCTGGTGGCCTTTGCCAGCTATGGCATTATTGCCTATATGCAGGAGCAACATTATATACTGGCTTTTTGCTTCATAATGGTGGGCGCACTTCTGGCTTTTCTCTGGTTCAATGCCCACCCTGCTCAAGTCATTATGGGCGACCTTGGCAGTTTGGCTCTGGGAGCGACGCTGGCCCTGGTGGCATTGATGACTGGACAATGGTTACTCCTGCCCGTGATTGGCCTAGTGTTTGTTGCCGAAGCCGCCAGCGCAGTCATACAACGCTACTATTTTAAGTGGACAAGGCTGCGTTATGGCACAGGTCGTCGCTTCTTTCGCATGGCTCCACTGCATTATCATTTTGAATTGCTGGGGTGGAGTGAGACGCACATCAAAGAGCGTTTCTGGCTTGTTTCCCTGCTGTGCGGCATGTTGGGCATCGCCTTGGCACTCCTATAAGACGATGGGCTGGGGTGTGAGTCTGCCGCCGACGTGGGTCGTGCGCGGATAGTCCAACTCACCTATCCCATGATGACCTTTACTACGTCACTGCCCACCCAACAGTCGCGCCCCAAAGCCCTTTGGCTTCGATGCACGCAGCGCCTCGAGTTCACCTTCCTTGTGCCCCAACTAGCGTAACAACTGGTTGAAAGGAATATCGGCAGTTTTCCAGCCGCCGCTACGTCAACGCCATACGTCCTTGGCCCAGAATTCGCGCAGGACCTGCGCCGCCATCTTGGGCGTGCGCGCCCGTGTAAAGACCCCCTTCATGTTCAGCCCGCCGACGCGCATCACCCCCTGCACAGCGGCAAAGTCGGCAAAGTTCCAAACCTGCATCCCCGCCACAAAGGGCTTGCGCGCCGCGATCTCCAGTTGGCCGGTGAGCGGTAGAGGCTCCCCGCAGCGTACGCCCTCCGGCCCGCGCGCCGCTTCCCCTGCCGCGCGTTTCGCATGACGTGTGCAGCAAAGGCGGCCCGCGTGATAAAGTATATCTACCAGGGTTGGCACTATCGATCCTATGGACGATGTAGAGATTGACGCAGAACCGGCTTCTGTAACCGGTTCTGCGCCTGGGCGGGTCTTCCGCCGTTGAATTTGGAGTCTAGCTTATGGCTGCACACCCCCCTTCCACACCTTCTCCCGCCCAGACCCAGGCTGCGGGCCGCTCCACTGCGTCGGGGCCATCACAACCGGCGGATACCGGAGTCACCATCACCTGGCATGCCCTCAATATCGAGGACCTGTTGTCCCGGCTCAACACCTCACCGCAGCGCGGCTTGACGTCGCAGGAGGTCGCCGAGCGCCTGGCCCGCTATGGCCGCAACGAACTGCGCGAGAAGCCTCGCCCTGGCTTCTGGCAGTTGGTGCTGGCCCAACTCAACAACTTTGTCGTCATCTTGCTGATCGTCGCTTCGCTCATCTCGGCGCTGCTCGGCGATTGGGTCGAGGCCGGCGCGATCATGCTGATCGTCGTGCTCAACGCCGTGCTGGGCGTGATGCAAGAGCGGCGCGCCGAAGAGGCGCTGGCCGCGCTCAAAAAGCTGGCCTCGCCCGAAGCGCAAGTCTTGCGCGACGGCTCGCGCCAGTCGATCCCCGCCGCCGAACTTGTGCCGGGCGATGTCGTCTTTTTAGAGGCGGGCAACTATGTGCCGGCGGACATGCGGCTGGTCGAGGCCGTCAACCTGCGCGTCGAGGAGGCCGCGCTCACCGGTGAATCGGTGCCGGTGCAGAAAAACGCCGCCCTCATTCTCGACCAAGAGGCCTCGCTGGGCGACCGCAAAAATACGGTCTTTATGGGCACGGTCGTCGCCTATGGCCGCGGGCGCGGGTTGGTGGTCGATACCGGGATGCGCACGCAGCTAGGGCTGATCGCCGATATGCTGCAAAGCGTCGAGAACGAAGAGACCCCGTTGCAGCGGCGGCTCGACCAACTGGGCAAGACGCTGGGCTGGGGCGCGCTGGCGGTCTGTGGCGTTGTCTTTTTGATGGGCCTGCTGCGCAGCGGTCTGTTGACCCAAGGGTTCACGCTGGAGACGCGCGACGCGCTGGTCGAAAGCTTTATGATCGCGGTCAGCCTGGCGATCGCCGCCGTGCCCGAAGGGCTGCCCGCGGTGGTGACGATCAGCCTGGCGCTGGGGATGCGCGAGATGGTGCGCCGCCATGCGCTCATCCGCCGCCTGGCCTCGGTGGAGACGCTCGGCTCGGCCACGGTGATCTGCTCAGACAAGACCGGAACACTGACCCAAAACGTGATGACCGTCACACGGCTGTGGATCGACGGCGAGTTTGTCGAGATCGCCGGCAACGGCCACGAAGCGGTAGGGGAGTTTCGCATCCAGGACAGGCCGGTCGACCTGGCGCGCCACCCAGGGATCACGACCGCTCTCTGGGTGGGCGTCTTGAACAACGACGCTCAACTGGAGCCGGTAGAAACCAATGGACGGCCCGCCTATCGCATCATCGGCGACCCAACCGAAGGCTCGATCCTGATCGCCGCAGCCAAGGCAGGCGTCCTGCAAGAGACGCTCAACGCCGCCTACCCGCGCCGCCAGGAGATCCCCTTCGACTCGGCGCGCAAGCGCATGGTCACGATCCATTCGGTCGAAGCCCCGGCGTTGGAGGACAGTTCACCCTTCCACGACGCCTCGCCACTGCGCTGGAAGGTCGTGGAGGTGAAGGGCGCGCCCGATGTGGTGCTGCGGCTCTGCTCGCGTGTGCAAACCCTGGACGACGAGACTTGGCCGCTGGATGAGCCGATGCGCGTTGCCATCTTGGCAGCCAACGACAGCATGACCCAAGAGGCGCTGCGCGTGCTGGGGCTGGCCTATCGCATTGTGCCCGACCTGCCCGACGAGTTTAGCCAAGAAGAGGTGGAGAGCGACCTGATCTTTGTGGGGCTGATCGGGATGATCGACCCGGCGCGCGTCGAAGTCCAGCCCGCGCTGACGATCGCGCGCCGGGCCGGCATCCGCACGATCATGATCACCGGCGACTATCCCAACACGGCGCGCGCCATTGCCCAGAGCATTACCCTGCTGCGGCCGGATCACAAGGTGCTGACCGGGGCCGACCTCAACGCCATGGACGACGCCACCCTGGCGCGCGAGGTCGAAGTGACCGATGTCTTTGCGCGCGTCTCGCCCGAACACAAAATGCGGATCGTGGACGCGCTGCGCGCCAACGACGAAGTGGTCGCCATGACCGGCGACGGCGTCAACGACGCGCCCGCCATCAAGCTGGCCGATATCGGCGTGGCGATGGGCATCACCGGCACCGATGTCGCCAAAGAGACCGCCGACATGGTGCTGACCGACGATAACTATGCCAGCATTGTCGCCGCCATCGAGCAAGGGCGCGTGATCTACGCCAATATCCGCAAGTTT
Source organism: Caldilineaceae bacterium (assembly GCA_020845455.1). GTDB lineage: Bacteria > Chloroflexota > Anaerolineae > Caldilineales > Caldilineaceae > QEUY01. The sequence goes on along the minus strand of JADLFO010000094.1, from coordinate 28,994 downwards.
GTCTTCTTCTTGCTCTCCTCCAACGTAGCGGAGATCATGATCATCTTTTTGGCAACACTGGCGGGGCTGCCCATGCCGTTGACCGCCATCCAACTGCTCTGGCTCAACCTGCTCACCGACGGCGCGCCGGCCTTGGCGCTGGCAATGGAAAAGGGCGACCCGGACGGGATGAAGCGCCCGCCGCGGCCCAAGCATGAATCGATCATCAACGGCTCGATGCGGCTGGGGATCCTGATCCAGACCTTCGCCCAGACGGGCGCAGTGATGGGCGCGTTTCTGCTGGGGCTGGCCTGGCACATGGGCAGCGCCATCCCCGAAGGGGCCAATGCCTTGGGCTATATCCTGCGCTTCGACTGGCGTGGGGTGGATGTGCAGACCGCCGAGACGATGGCCTTTGTCACGCTCTCGTTGTGTGAACTGTTCCGCGCCTATACGGTACGCTCGGAGCGCGTCTCGATCTTCCGGCTGGGGGTGTTCTCTAACCGCTATATGCAATATGCTGTGGGGCTGTCATTGGTGCTGCTGCTGCTAGTGGTTAACGTGCCTTTCCTGCAGCCGGTCTTTAACACGCACTTCTTGGCCCCGACCGAGTGGCTGATCGTGGTGGGGCTGGCGCTGATCCCGGCCATTGCCGAGGAGTTCACCAAGATGTATCTGCGCTGGAACGACCGGCGGCAGATTGGGAGCGGGGAGTGGGCAGATAGGCAGTAGGGCGGAGCGTAGGTGCGGTTTTCCCACCGCACAAGGAACCCGGCCCCCTTGCTCCTGGCGACGTGCAGAGAGCAAGGGGGGAAAAGTGCCGGTCTTACTGCCCGCTGTTACCGTCCGTGGGCCTTCTTCCACTCCTCGTATTCGGGGCGGGCGGCTTCTGAGAGCGGATAGTAGCGGCGCAGTTCACCGCCCTGCATCAACCGCTCGCGCGAGAAGTCTTCCCACTCGGCGTGCTCGCGGCCCCGCTCCAGGAGCTGCTCGGCCAGCGAAATCGGCACGACCACCACGCCGTCGTCGTCGGCGATGATGATGTCGCCGGGCATGACCAAGCAGTTGTTGATGCCGATCGGCGCGTTGACCGCATAGGGGAAGAGGTTAGTCTGGGTGTGAAAGTTGGGGGTCGTCCCCTCTAGCCACAGCCCAAGGCCCAATCTCTGGGCCTTGGGATAGTCGCGGATGCAGCCGTTGATCACGACGCCCGCGCCGCCTTTGCCCTTGAAATAGGTGAGCATCATGTCGCCGAAGACGCCGCTGCCCAGGTCGTTGCGCGCATCCACAACCACAATGTCTCCAGGCTGGGTGTGATAGAGCACATGGCGGTGAAGCTGCACTTCCGGGTCGCTGTATTCGCCCACCGAGTATTGATCCTCGCGCTTGGGCATCATCTGCAGCGTCAACGCCGGGCCGCACACCGACTTGCCGGCGGTGAAGGGCCGCGGGCCGCGGATGTGCGCATCGCGGATGCCGAGTTTGCTCAGGTCGCCGGCGGCGGTGGCGCTGCCGATATGCGCCAGCCCCTCGATCAACTCTTTCGATGGGCGCTGGATGTCGGGTGTCTGAATCATGCCACTCCTCACAGTTCTATTGGGCTAGATAGTGTGCCACAGGGTTGGGGATATAGTCATCAGTGCTGCCTGCGCCGAGCGCCGGCTTGTCCCCATTCTGCCCTATCGTGAAGCGCCGCGCAAAAATGTCCACCGGTCTGCTCTCGCCGCCTGCGCCGCCGGGTTTGCGACAGCCGAAAACCGCCGGGCGGGGGGCATCGGACAACCAATCGCCAGAGGCCGATCCGGATGGATCGGCCTCTGGTCGTCCCTAACATGTGGCTTTGTGGAAGGGTGTATCAGTTACTCGCGCACTCTCTCCTCTTCCAAGTTATACGCCCAATAGCCGGGGCCATCGGTAAAGAACGCAGCGTTCAACTCGGTATCGCCGGCAAAGTCGTCGGGCACATCTTCTTCGGGGAAGATGGCGTCGACCGGACATTCGGGCACACACGCACCGCAGTCGATGCAGGTGTCAGGGTCGATGTAGAAGATCGGCCAATCGCCGTCTTTGGGTCCCGGCACGATACATTCTACCGGGCAAACCTCGACGCACGCACCGTCGCGGATGCACAAACTGGTGATCACATGGGTCATAAGCATGACTCCTTTACTGGTTCATACGGCATTGATGAATCATCGAACATGCCGCGGGGTCGACGCCGCTGGGCGGCGGACCGATTCTCGATTGGGCGTAGATTCGAGTAGAATGGGGGGCATGATCTGCGTCCCTGCAGCCCTACGCCCGGATGCTGCTTGATCCAATCCGCCATAGCCATTTAGGAAGTGATCGCGTTGCCGGCACAACCTCCTTCTGAGCTGGGCCTGTTGCAGCAGGCCGCGCTCTTCCACAATTTGCCCGCCGCTGACCTGGCTGTCTTGGTCGAGCAGGCGCGCACGCGCACGCAGGCGCGTGGCGGCTTTTTCTTTCATCAGGGCGACCCCGCCACGGCGCTCTATCTGTTGACCGAGGGCCATGTGCGTCTTACGCAGATCACGCCCGAAGGTCATCAGGTGGTCATACGCTTTGTCTCGCCCGGCCAGATCTTCGGAGAGATCGCCGCGCTGGGAGAGGCCGTCTACCCGGCTGGAGCCGAGACCGTAGGCGATTGCAGCGCGCTGGCTTGGGATACTCCCGCGCTGTCGGCGCTGCTGGAACGTTCGCCTCGGCTGGCCCTCAACTTGGTGCGCCATTTCGCCGGGCGCGTGCAAGACCTGCAAGACCGGCTGCGCGAACTAGCGACCGAGCGGGTCGAGCAGCGGGTCGCCCGCGCTCTACTGCGCTTGGTGCGCCAGACGGGCCGCCGTGTGGAGGGCGGCGTCCTGATTGACTTTGCTCTCTCGCGCCAGGACCTGGCCCAGATGACGGGCGCCACGCTGTACACGGTCAGCCGCATCCTGAGCCGGTGGGAGGAGGAGGGGATAGTAGCAAGCGGCAGGACGCGAATCCTGGTCCGCGTGCCCCATCGACTGGTCGCCCTTGCCGAAGACCTGCCTCCTCCTCCCCCGCCTAAGGAGACGGGATGACCCGATCTCACGATACACGCGGCGGGGAGACCGTTCTTTGCGCTGTCGCAAAGAACGCTGCCGACTTTGCGGCTATACTCGCAGCCAAAGGAGTGACCCAATGCCGGTCCCAACTGGCGATCTGACTGTTGCCGAAATTTTGGCCCGCTGGCCTGCGACCATCGCCGTCTTTATGCGCTATGGCACAGCCTGCGTCGGCTGTGTCATGGCCCCGTTCGAAACGGTGGATGAGGTCGCGGTCATCTATAGCCTGGATCGCGAGCAACTCTTGGCCGACCTGCGTGCGGCAGTCGACCCTGGCGTCGAATCGGGTGCGGAACTCGGCCGGCCCGGCGCATGAATAGATGGAAAGGCGTAATGCATGTGGAATAGCTCTCGAACCCTGCCCGACCCCAACGCCGACCCGATCACCGGCAACATGACGCTGGCCGAGGTCTTGGCAGCTGTGCCCGGCGCCGAGCGCATCTTCCAGGAGCACGGCGTCCACCCCACGGCCTACTGCGGCCCTACGGTGCAGATCCTGCGCCTCGACGAGACGCCGGGCCACTGCAAGCTGGAAGACTTGGGCGGGCTGTTGGCAAAGCTCAACGCCGCCGCGCGCGTCGTCCAGATGGAGATCATTCGCTGACCAGCCGTAGGCGGGTACACATAAGAAGCATCCTGCGGCATGGTACAATGGACCGAACACTCTAGGGGAGGCTCATTGAAAGGCGTTTGTCGGATGGCTGCCTGCCCCGGTAGGTGTCAGGAGGGTACCGATGAACGCCCGGCTTCGCACCGCCTTCTTGCTGCTGGGGATGCTGCTGTTGGCGGCGCTTCATGCCCGCCGCAGCGCAGCGCAAGCAGCTCTGGATATAGACGCTGTGGACCGCTTTATCGCCGAGCAGATGCGCGCTCAACGCATCCCAGGGATGGCGCTGGCGATCATCCAGGGTGATCAGGTGCTTCTGTCCAAAGGCTACGGCGCTGCGCGTGCCGGTCAACCCGTTACACCGCAAACCCAGTTTTACATCGCCTCGTTGAGCAAGTCCTTTACGGCAACTGCGGTCCTGCAGTTGGTCGAAGCGGGCAAGCTCGACCTCGATGCCCCTGTACAGCGCTATCTGCCTACCTTTACGCTGGCCGACCCCGCCGTCGCCGCCCAGATCACGCTGCGCCAGTTGCTCAACCACACTAGCGGCCTGGGCGATGCCGGCTACCCCGAAATGCGCCGCCCGCCCGCAGCAACCCTCGAGGAGCGAGTCGCCAACCTCGCCGCGGCCCGCCCCATCGCCGCGCCGGGCGCCGAGTTTCACTATATGGATGCCAACTATGGCATCCTGGCGCGCGTGGTGGAGGTTGCCGGCGGGGAGCCGTTCTCGGAGTATCTACAGACGCACATCTTTTCGCCCTTGCAGATGGCGCATACCTTCAATGTGATCACGCCGGAGGAGGTCGCGCCGCGCGCCGAACAGATGGCCCAGGGCCATTTGCTGGCCTATGCGCTCCCCATCGCCTCCCCCGAAGAACGCGGCATCTTGGGCGGCAGCGGCGGCGTGGTCTCGACGGCGGAAGACATGGCGCACTATCTGATCATGCACAACAATCAGGGGCGTTTTCAAGGGGTGCAACTGCTCACGCCCGAAAGTGCCGCCCTGCTGCACACGCCGCCCACCACGTTGGACAGCGACTATGCCATGGGTTGGGTGGCGGCCCCCATCGACGGCACGCCTGCCCTCCAGCACAACGGCATTCTCTCTACCTTCTACGCCGAGATGGTGCTGCTGCCCCAGAGCGGGCAAGGCGTAGTCCTGCTCTACAATATCCAAAGTCAGCTACAGGATGCGCTGGGCTTTCTGCCGATCAAAAACGGGCTGGTTGCCCTGCTGACAGGCAGACAGCCGAAGACCGGCCCGGTCAGCGTGTGGATGGTCGGGGTCGTCTTGGCGCTGCTCACGCTCTTGAGTGTGGCGCTGCAAATTCGGGCGCTTCTGCGGCTGCCGCGCTGGATTGAGCGATCTGCCGCCCGGCCTCTCTGGCGACTTATGCCGGGAATCCTCTGGGCATTTGTCCCGGCAGCGCTGGTGATCGGGATGCCGGCCCTGGTCGTGCGTACGTCGGGGCGCGCCTTTGGCTATATCACCTTGTTTCGGGCGATGCTGGGCTTGATGCTGTGGCTTGGCCTGAGCGCGGCGCTCGGCGTGCTCATCGGCAGCGTCCGCATCGTGGGGCTGGCGCGCCGGCGCGCGCCGCGGCGCAACCCAGGGTGACGCCAAGCCGCGACTTGCCGTTTCACCGGCGCGCCACTACAATTCTTCTAGGCGATCCCTATCCACCACCCTAGAAGGATGCTCATGCCACCGAATTTGCGCGCCGGTGTGGCGCAGGGCACGATCACACCCCCTCCAGGTTTAGACCTCACCGGCTATATTGCCCGCCAAAACCCGGCGACCGGCGTGCGCGACCCGCTCTACGCGCGCTCCTTGGTGCTGGACGACGGCCGGCGCCAGATTGCTCTGGTCAGTTGTGACCTGCTCAGCGTTGACCGTGAGTTTGTCGACGATACACGCAGACGCATCACGTTGGCGACCGGCCTCCCCGGCCTCCAGGTGATGCTCGCCACCACCCACACCCATGCCGGCCCGGCGACCTTCTTCTTGCAGGGCTGCGGCGACCCTGACCCTGCCTATGTCGAAGACCTGCAAACGCGCATCGTCGCGCTGGTGCGCCAGGCGCAGAGCGCGCTGCAGCCGGCGACCTTGGCCGTGGGTGAAGGCTCGTCCGTCACCGGCGTCCACAACCGGCGCACGCCCGGCGATGTGATGGACCCTGCGGTCGAAGTACTGCGCGTGGATAGGGTCGATGGCACGCCCTTGGCCGTCGTCGTCAACTATGCCTGCCACCCCACTGCTCTGTCCGCCGACAACACGCGGGTCTCCGCCGACTATCCGGGCTATGTCTGCGCCCAAGTCGAAGCTGCGACCGGGGCCGTCTGTCTCTTTCTGACCGGCGCTATCGGCGACGTGGGGCCGGTGGCGCGCGGCGATGCCGTGCTCACTCAGATCGGGCAGGCGGTGGCCGACGAAACGCTGCGTGTGCTGCCCGGCTGTACGCCGCTGGCCGGCGCACGGCTCGACACCGAAGGCGAGATTCTGGCGCTGCCCCTGGCCGATCTGCCCAGCCGAGATCAGATCTTGGATCTGCGTGCAGGCTATCAACAACAGGCGCTGGGGGCCGAAGGCCGGCACGACCCGCTGCAGGCGCGCATCGCGCGCGCCATGGTCGGCTGGAGTGAGCGCATCTTGGATATGTACCGAGAGCGCACGTTGCAGGCAACCGTGCCCGCCGAGATCCTCACGCTGCATGTGGGCGAACTGACCATCGTCGGCGTGCCGGGCGAACTCTTTGTCGAGCTGGGGCTGCAGATCAAGGCCGCTGCCCCCGCGCCGGTGATGGTGGTGGGGTTTGCCAACGACAGCATTGGCTATATCCCGGCGCGCCGCGCCTATCCCCAGGGCGGCTACGAGATCGACGACGCTTACAAGTATTATGGCTATCCTGCCGTGCTCGCGCCGGAGGCGGGCGAGATGATCGTCGCCAACGCCGCGCGCCTGGTTCAAAGCAAGCAATAATTCACGGCAAAGAAGAACGGAGTAGGGAGTGGGCAGTAGGCGGCGGGGGCAGAGAGAGAAGTAGCCCGTACGTCAGTAGCCAGTTTCAGAAGGAGAGCGCGCATGGACGCTCATCCTTGTCTGTCTCTGCTTCTGCACCCTATTCCCTACCCCCTACTGCCCACTCTCTCCAAGGAGGAAAGATGGATCGCTTTCTCTATCGCGGGGCCAAGACCAGCCAGATCAGCTTTCCGCTGGGAGGCATCGGCTCCGGCTGTATTGGGCTGGCCGGCAATGGCCGGCTGATCGACTGGGAAATCTTTAACCGGCCCAACAAGGGCAGCGTCAACGGCTTTTCGCATTTTGCCGTGCGCGCCGAGGATGGCGAGCGCGTGGTCGCGGCGCGCATCTGCCACGGCGACCTCACCCCGCCTTATCAGGGGGAGTTTACGGGCGGGATGTACCGCGGCTTTGGCTGGGGGCCGCGCCGCGAATACCTGACCGGTCTGCCCCACTTTGTCAGTGCGGATTTCCGCGGCGAATATCCGCTGGCCGAATTGACCTTCCACGACGACGACTTTCCGGGCCGGGTCGTGCTGCGCGCCTTCAACCCGCTGATCCCCACCAACGATAAAGATTCCAGCACCCCTGCCGCCTTTTTTGAGTTCAGCATCACCAATCCAACCGATGCGCCGCTGACCTATACCCTGGCGGGCGTGCTCGCCAACCCGCTGCCCGCCAACAACCTCAACACCGTGGAGCAGCACGCCTGGGGCCATGCGCTCCATCTACGCAGCGACGGCGTGGACCCAGAGGCGATCGGCTATGGCGACCTGACGCTGGCGACCGACGCCGGGCAGGCAGACGATGTGACGGTCAGTTGGCAGCAGTATTGGTTCCGCGGGGCTTGGTTCGACAACCTGGAGGTCTACTGGCACGACCTGATGACGCCCGGCCCCTTCAAAAACCGCGTTTACCCCGAAAAGCAGGCGGGCAACGCCAACGAAGGATTGCTGGCCGTCCATGTCCCCGTTGCGCCGGGCGAGACGCGCCGTGTGCGTTTCGTGATAGCATGGAACTTCCCCAACTGTGAGAACTATTGGAAACAGCACCCCCAGGAACCGAACAGTTGGCGCAATTACTATGCGACGGTCTGGCCCGATTCGCAGGCCAGCGCCCAATATGCGATGACCGAGTGGGGCCGGCTGGCAGACGAGACCCAGCGCTATCATGATGCGCTCTTTGCTTCCGACCTACCGCCCGCAGCCTTGGATGCGATCTCGGCCAATATCTCGATCCTCAAGTCGCCCACCGTGCTGCGGCTGGAGGACGGCACCTTCTACGGCTGGGAGGGCTGTCACGCCGCCGCCGGCTGCTGCGAGGGAAGCTGTACGCATGTCTGGAACTATGCCCAGGCGCTGCCCTTCCTCTTCCCCAAGTTGGAACGCACGATGCGCGACGCCGACTATGCCTATAACCTGCGCCCCGACGGGGGGATGCCTTTCCGGCTGCAACTGCCGATCGGTTCCAGCTTCTGGGAATTCCGCCCCTGCTGCGATGGGCAGTTTGGCGGGGTGCTCAAGACCTATCGCGATTGGAAGGTCTGCGGCGATACGGCGTGGCTGCGTGGGCTGTGGCCCGCGGTCCAAAAGTCGCTGGAGTTCGCCTGGAGCCCGCGCAACATCGACCGCTGGGACCCGGGCAAAACCGGCGTGCTCTGGGGCCGCCAGCATCACACGCTGGATATGGAGCTTTTTGGCCCCAATTCCTGGCTGAGCGGCATGTATTTGGCCGCGCTCAAGGCTGCCGCCGAGATGGCCGAGGCGTTGGGCGAGACGGACAGCGCCGCAGAATACCGCGCCATCTTTGCCCGCGGCAAGGCGTGGGTCGACGAGCATCTCTTCAACGGCGACTATTACTTCCAGCAGATCGACCTCAACGACCGCAGCGTCATCGAGGCTTTTGACAATGACTTGGTGATCCAAGGCGGTTCAGCGCTGCAAGCCTACTGGACGGCGGAGCATGGCGAGATCAAATACCAGATCGCCGAGGGCAGCAGCATCGACCAGATCCTGGGCCAGTGGCACGCCAGCCTCTACGGGCTGGGTGAAATTTTCGACCCGGCGCAGGCGCGCCAGGCCAACGCCGCCATCTACAAATACAACTACATCCCGGTCATGCGCCAGGTCTACAACCCCGACCGCATCTATTGTCTCAACGACGAGGGCGGGCTGGTGATCTGCGCCTGGCCCGAAGGCAGCCAAAAGCCGGTCATCCCCGCGCCCTATTCGCAGGAGACGATGAACGGGTTTGAGTATTCCGCCGCCATCCACATGATTATGAATGGGCTGGTGGACGAAGGCATGGAATGCGTCGAGGCGGTGCGGCGGCGCTATGACGGCGAACGGCGCAACCCGTGGAACGAGTTTGAATGCGGCAGCAACTATGCGCGTTCGATGGCCTCCTATGCGCTGCTCAACGCCTTTAGCGGCTTTGAGTTTGACTTGACGCGGGGGCGCATCGGTTTCAACCCGCTGCGTGCCGCCGATGGGCAGTTCCGTTGTTTCTGGTCGCTGGACCCCGGCTGGGGCGAGTTTGCCCTGACCCCCGGCGCGGCGGAGGTGCGGCTGCTCTACGGTGGGCTAAACTTTCAGGAACTGGCGCTGCCCTTCTTGGGCGGCCGCGGCGTGACCGGCGTCAGCCTGGACGGCGCGGCGCTGGCCTATACGCGCACGGCGGACGGCATCCGCTTGGCGGAACCCGCCGCGCTCGCCGCCGGCCAAACCCTGACCGTCACCCTGGGCTAGAGTGATTCCCCCGGCGACGGTCACACGGGCGCATGGCGTGTGACCGTCGCCTTGACCTGTGGCGTCCGCTGTCGTATGGCATGGGTGTACAGGGTAGGCGGAGGGTTGAGGGTAAGATGCCGCAAGCATTGGAACATCTTTTCTGTTTGCTCTCAAGCAGATTTCTCAGGCTGCATAAAAGGCGCTACACTTAGACCGGTGCTGTCAGCGAATGCGGAATGGTTACTTCATACCCAAATAGTGCGGTATTTCTATGGGAAAGCTAATTGCATTCGGTTGGTATGGGGGGAAATTCAGCCATCTTAACTGGCTGCTTCCTCTCTTGCCGCCCACCCAGCATTTTTGTGAACCCTTTGGGGGCTCTGCTGCGGTGTTGATCAACCGGGAACCTTCGCCCGTCGAAACCTATAATGACCTTGACGGCGGCGTCGTGAATTTCTTTCGTGTACTGCGGGAACAGAAAGACGAACTTATCGAAGCAATTGGGTTAACGCCTTTTTCCCGAGAAGAGTATATACAGGCACTTGATTATACTGATCCTTCTGTAACGCCGCTTGAGAGGGCTCGGAGGTTCTATATCTGTGCAAGGCAAACAAGAACAGGTTTAGCGCAGAAAGGCAGCAAGGGCAGGTGGGCACACTGTCTGCTGACAAGCCGTGCCGGAATGGCGGGTGCGGTCTCTCGCTGGCTTGGTAGTGTGGAGGATTTGCCTGAAATTGCGATGCGCCTGCTGCGGGTGCAGATAGAACATGCCCCAGCAATAGAGGTTATCGAGCGCTATGATAGCAAGGAAACGTTGTTCTACTGCGATCCGCCCTATCCTCATGATTCACGCGGGGACAAAAACGCGTACGCATATGAAATGACCGACAAACAACACCGGGAACTTGCTGAGGTATTACACTATGTCAAGGGGAAGGTCGCGTTTTCAGGCTATCGCTGTGAGTTGCTCGACAGGCTCTATGGAGACTGGAATTCTGTACAGGCGCCGTCCAAGAAAATCCACTCTACAAAAGATGAGCGCGTGGAAGTGCTCTGGGCAAACTACGATTTGGGAGAGATAGATGCATGGCAGGAGACCCAAGAAGCATCCTCGATGAAGCTTTTCGAAGAGCAGTAGCAGCGGATGGGCCTCTTGTACAAGATGCTGATATAGCGGAAAAGATTGCTGCCATTGCGACGAACCTCACTAATCGAGCTTTGATTCGCCTCTTATTAGCCGCTGCTCTTGCCAAGATCAACCGACCTGAAATAGACATCCGTAAACCCTACACAGAAATTGGTACAGAAGATGCTTATTCAGGGCGCTACTACGATGAGCAGTTTATTGCGGAATTTGTGCAGCAACACAATTTGCCATGCAATCCGACAACCGCGTTTCTTACTCCAGCTTTGCAGAATATCGGCTCCACGTTATCTAGATCTTACGATTGTAGGCAGACCCAAAGAACTGTACAAGAAGACCCTCGAGCTACTGGACACGGTATATCAAGGCCGCCTGTCACCTCAAGATTTGCTTGCTGAGTCCCTTCGTGTATTACTCGTCTACAAAAAAGAAAAAGACGCGTCTCTGGCAAACCTGATGCAGCGGTTACAGAGAACTCGAGACTTATTGCCCTTGTCCTCTGAGGGAATTGTCACGCTCATTGAGCAACACTTGAAATCCCCAAATGCTAGTCGCCTACCCGTATTGGTCATCGCGGCGGCTTACATCTCTGCATCCGAATATCTACGGGAGCGCCCACGCCCACTCCACGCCCACAACGCCGCCGACCTCCAGACAGGCGCTCTCGGAGATGTAGAGATCACCCTCGTCAGTGATGATGCAGTTGTCACCAGCTACGAAATGAAAACAAAACGAGTCACCAGATTGGATATCGATAATGCACTGCAGAAGCTAGGACGCAGTAGCCTCTCGATTGACAACTATATCTTTATCACTACCGACGCCATTACCGATGAAGTTCAAGATTATGCTCGAAGTATTTATCAACAGATGGGCATAGAGGTTGTCGTTCTCGATTGTCTGTCGTTTCTTCGCCATTTTCTCCACCTCTTCCATCGTATCCGCATGAGATTTTTGGACGAATATCAACGGCTGCTGTTGATGGAACCTGAAAGCGCAGTAAGACAGGAACTCAAGCAGGTATTTGTTGCACTGCGCCTGGCCGCTCAAAGCAGCGAGTAAATAACGACCAAGAGGATTTTCTATGACCAATCCCTATGCCCTGGTGCAGGAGAAGGTGAACCAAGTCCCCGGCCTCCTGCAGGAGACGGGCATCGACTGCTGGATCACCTTTGTGCGCGAGACCTCCGCCGTGGAAGACCCCATGCTGCCCTTTATTTACGGCCATGGCGTCACCTGGCAAAGCGCCTTTATCTTGACGCGCGACGGCAAGCGCATCGCCATCGTCGGCCATTTCGACGCCGAGACGACACGCCGCACCGGCGCCTATGGCGACGTGATCGCCTATCACGCCGGGGTGAGCGAACCGCTGCGCCGCGTGCTGGCCGATCTGGACCCGCAGCAGATCGCGCTCAATATGTCGCGCAATGACCCCCACGCCGATGGGCTGACCGTGGGCCTCTATCAATTGCTGCACGACTATTTGGCGGGCACGCCCTACCCGGCGCGCTTTGTCTCCGCCGAGCCGATCATTTTGGCGTTGCGCGGGCGCAAGACCGAAAGCGAACTCGACCGCATCGAAACCGCCATCCGCACGACCGAAGAGATCTATGCCAAAACCTTCGAGTTTGCGCGTGTGGGGATGAGCGAGCGGGAGATCGGCCGGTTTATGCATGAGCAAGTGGCCGCGCTGGGGCTGGAAACCGCCTGGGAGCCGGCAAGCTGTCCCGCAGTCAACAGCGGGCCGGATACGCCGGTGGGCCACGCCGGTCCGACCGATGTAGTGGTGGAGCCGGGCCATCTGCTGCACTTTGACTTTGGCGTGCGCCAGGAGCAGTACTGCTCCGATATTCAGCGTATGGTCTACTTCCTGCGCCCCGGCGAAACCATGCCGCCGCCGGAGGTGCAACGCGGGTTTGACACCGTGCGGCGTTCGATCCTCGCCGCCGCGGCTGCGCTCAAGCCGGGCGTGCTGGGCAAGGAGATTGACGCCATCGCCCGCCGGGTAATCGTCGACGCGGGCTATGCCGAATATATGTACGGCACGGGCCATCAGATGGGCCGCGACTGCCACGACGGCGGCGCGCTGCTCGGCCCTACCTGGGAACGCTACGGCGATACGCCCAACCTGCGCGTCGAGGCAGGCCAGGTCTTTACGCTGGAGCCAAGCCTGGCTGTGCCCGGCTATGGCTATATGGGGCTGGAAGAAGATGTGCTGGTCACCGAGCAGGGCGCGGTCTTCCTAGGCACGCCACAGACGCAGCTCATCTTGAAATAGACAAATAGCGCAGGATCGCCAGGACGTAGAGGCGCGCCGCCGTGTGGATTTCGTCCACGCTGACCCACTCGTCCACATGGTGTGGGATGTGGATGTCGCCCGGCCCGCAGGTAACAATCGGAATGCCTTTGGCCGTATACAGGATCGTGCCGTCGGTCGAACCCGGCACGCCGCCGTAGATGGGCGGGTCGCCGGTCAGGTCGGTGTACGCGCCGGCCAACGCCTGCACCAGCGGATGATCCGGGTCGGTGCGCGTGGGCTGGCGGATCTCCTGAACGTCGAGTTGGTAGCTCAACCGCTCGTCGACGGCGACCACGGCCTGCAGCATCTGCTCCAAGGCTTGTATCAGGCGCGCCGGGTCTTGGTCGGGGACAAGGCGGAAGTCCAGCACCGTTTCGCAGGCGGCGGGCATGACGTTGTTCTGCGCTTCGCCCTGGCCGGGCGGCGGCGAGCGCAGGATCGTGGGGGTGATGCTCGGCTGGCCCAAGTAGGGGTGCTGCCCATGGCGTGCGATCTCGCGCTCCTCCAGGCTTTGCACCAGCGTCAGAAAGCGCGCCATCGGGTAGACGGTGTTGACGCCGGTCAGCGGCATCGCGCCGTGGCACATGACCCCGCAGAGCGTGACCCGCACCCACATTACGCCCTTTTGCGCGATGCAGAGATGGTTTTCCTCCGGCTCGCAGATCAACGCCGCGCTGACCTCGTCGGCCCAACCTTGATCTACAAAATGCTTGATGCCGAGCATCTGCCCCTCTTCATCGCAGACCAGGCCCAGCAGCAGCGCGCCGTGCAGCTTGACCCCGGCCCGTAGGACGGCGCGCGCCGCCACCAGCGCGCAGACCACGCCTGCCTTCATGTCGTTGGCCCCGCGGCCAACGATGCGCCCGTCGCGCAGCACCGCGCTGAAAGGGGGGTCGCTCCACAGGCTGGGGTCGCCTTCGGTCACGACATCGGTATGCCCCTCCAGCATCAGCGTGGGGCCGGGGCCAAAGCGGTGGCGGGCGATGACGTTGGGCCGGCCCGGCGCGACCTCCTGCACGGTCGTCTCCAGCCCCATCTCGCGGCAGCGATCCGCTACCCAGGCCGCGGCTTCGGCTTCACCTTGGCCCACGTCGGGCCGCCAGACCGAGGGGATGCGCGTCAACTCCTGCACCCAGCGGATCAGCAGGTCGTGGTCGATCTGGTCGAGCGCATGTTGTTCGAGCGCAGAGATCATGGCGTGGCTAGTCTCGAACCTTGAGCACGATCTTGCCGATGTTCTGATTGGCAGCCATGTGGGCGTGGGCGGCGTTGGCCTCTTGAACGGGGTAGACGCGGTCAAGCACCGGGCGGATCTGCCCTGCCGTCACTGCGGGCCAGAAGCGATCCATAAAGCGCTGTTTGATCTCGATCTTTTCCGCCGGGCTGCGCGCCCGCAGCACCGAGCCGATCAGCCGCAGCCGTTTACGCATCAACCGGCCAATGTCGAGCGGGGCCTGGCTTCCGCCGAGCGTGGCGATAAAGACCATGCGTCCCTTGAGCTTGAGCAGGTCGACGTTGCGTTCATAATAGTCGCCGCCCACCATATCCAGGATCACGTCCACGCCTGCGCCGCCGGTCGCGGTCCATATGGCTGCGACGAAATCCTCCTCGCGGTAGTTGATCGCTACATCCGCGCCCAGTTCGCGGCAGCGCGCCACCTTTTCGGGCGTCCCCGCGGTGACAAAGACGGCGTGGCCGGCGTGGTGCAGCAGTTGGATGGCCGCCGTGCCTACGCCGCTGGCCCCGCCATGCACCAGCACACTCTCGCCCGGCTGGAGCGCCGCTTCCATAAACAGATTGACAAAGGCGGTGAGATAGACTTCGGGCAGGGCGGCGGCTTCCTCAAAGCTCCAGCCCAGCGGAATGGGCATGAGCATCTCCTGATGGACGGCGACCGCTTCGGCATAGCCGCCGCCGCCAAGCAGGGCGCAGACCGGGTCGCCCGGCCGCCACTGCTGCGCATTGGCGCCTACCTCGGAAACTGTCCCCGCCATCTCCAACCCCAGGATATCCGGCGCGCCGGGCGGCGGGTAGTGGCCCGCACGCTGCGCCAGGTCGGCGCGGTTGAGCGCGGTGGCGTGGATCATCACGCGCACCTCGTCGGGGCCGATGACCGGGTCGGCGCTCTCCTGCCAGACCAGGGGCCGGTCCGGCTGCTCCTGTTGAATCTGGATGGCATACATGGCGGCTCCCTTTACTGCCGGCTTTCTTCCTCTGACCTTTGCGCTCTCTTTGCGGTGATTTCTCCCCGTACGGACACGATAGTTCGTGTCCGTACATAGAGAGATCGTGTTCGTACCTCCCGCGCTGCCTCATTGCCCGCCAGTATACCCCGTACGGGCGCAGCGGCGAAGCCGGCGCAAAGGCTGGCGTGGGGGCGCGGGCTGGGGTATACTGCCCAGGGATGGAGCGCCCACGACAGCCAAGTTGAATAGAGTTGCAGGCGAGCTAGAAGCGGGCAGTATGGCGGCAGAGACGATTTTCAGCAAGATCATCCGGCGCGAAGCACCCGCCGACATCATCTATCAAGACGATCTGGTGACGGCCTTTCGCGATATTCACCCGCAGGCGCCGGTACATATTTTGATTGTGCCCAACAAGGCGATCCCCACGGTCAACGACGTGCAGCCGGCGGACGAGGCGGCGTTGGGGCGGCTCTTTAGCGTAGCGGGCAAGCTGGCGCACGAGATGGGCATCGCCGAGGACGGCTACCGGCTGATGGTCAACTGCAACCGGCATGGTGGGCAGGTGGTCTATCACCTGCATATGCACCTGCTGGGCGGGCGCCCGCTCGGCCCCATGCTGCTGCGCCCATAAACAAAAGAGGGGCCGGCCCCTGCTCGAACGCCGCCCTGTGCAGCCGTTTAGGGCTTGATCACAGTGCGACCGCTCTGCGCGGCCAAGATGTCGCGGATCTCGCGCAGCAGCACCGTCTCGTCGGTCGGCGGGGTGGGAGGAGGGGGCGCGGCGGCCTTCTTCTCGTAGAAGTTGTTGACGGCCTTGATCAGCAGGAAGACGGCAAAGGCGATGATCACAAAGTTGAAGATCGCCTGGATGAAATTGCCGTAGGTGAGCGTGGCGCTGCCAACCTGGACGGCCAGGCTGGTGAAGTCGACGCCGCCGATGATGATGCCGATCAGCGGCATGATCAGGTCGTTGACCAGCGAGTTGACAATGGCGGTGAACGCCGCGCCGATGATGATCCCGACGGCGAGGTCCATCACGTTGCCCCGGTTGATAAAGTCACCAAACTCTTTCAGCCACTTCATGGAGAAATCCTTTCGTACAGTTCTTTTGTTTTGCGCTGTTAGGATGTGGCACCGCAGGCCAGGAGGCCAAGTGGCTTCCTATTTTGCCGCCTAACTAGCCGCCTGTCAACCCTTTGTATAATGCTTGTACGGTTTTTTGGGGTGGGAACTTCTTATGCGTGCAGTCGGCAGCAGTCTCCCTCGAATTGATGCGGCGGATAAGGTGACCGGTCGCGCCGTCTATCCCGGCGACATTGACCTGCCCGGCCAACTGTGGCTGAAGATCGTCTTTGCGGGCTTTGCGCATGGGCGCATCACTGCCGTACACACGGCGCAGGCGCAGACCGCGCCCGGCGTGGTGGCTGTGCTGACCGCGGCCGATGTGCCGGTCAACGAGTATGGGCTGATCATGCCCGACCAGCCGGTGTTATGCGGGGTGGGCAGCACGCCTGACGCAGCACATGTGCGCTGGGAAGCCGACCATGTGGCGTTGGTGGTCGCCGAAACGCAGGTTCAGGCTGAAGCCGCCGCCAAGCTGGTGCGCGTCGACTATGAACCGCTGCCGGTGGTGGCCGACCCCTGCGCCGCCCTGCAGCCGGGCGCGCCGGTGCTGCATCCCGAAGCGTTTGCGTTTCCCTATGGCACGCGCGATCTGAACTCGAACCTGCTGCTCAGCTATCGCATCGCGCGCGGCGACGTCGAGGTCGGCCTGGCGCAGGCCGCGGTGGTGGTAGAGGCGACCTATCATACCCAGGCTCAGGAGCACGCCTATCTGCAGCCGGAGGCCGGGGTGACGCATGTGCGTCCCGACGGGCGTATCGAGGTGGCCTGCGCCGGGCAGTGGATGCACGAAGAGCGCCGCCAGATCGCCCATGCGCTTGGTCTGCCCGAAGAGCAGATCGTGGTGCGCTTCCCGGCCATCGGCGGCGCGTTCGGCGGGCGTGAAGATATCTCGGTGCAGATTGCGCTGGCGCTGGCGGCCTGGAAGACGGGCCGGCCCGTCAAGATCGTCTGGAGCCGCGAGGAGAGCATCGTCGGCCATCACAAGCGCCACCCCTATACTCTGCGCGCCAAGTGGGGCGCAACGCGCGACGGGCGTATCGTGGCGGCGCAGGTGGATGTGACCGCCGACGCCGGGGCCTATGCCTATACCAGCACCAAGGTCCTGGGCAATGCGGTTATGGCCTGTCTCGGCCCCTATGCGATCCCCCATGTGCAGGTAGTGGCGCGCGCGGTCTATACCAACAACTGCCCCAGCGGCGCGTTTCGCGGCTTTGGCGGGCCGCAGGGCCATTTTGCCGCCGAGGGACAGGTCAACAAGCTGGCCGAGGCGCTGGGTATGGACCCGGTGGAACTGCGGCTGCGCAACATCTGGCGCGAGGGGTCGGTGCTGCCCACGCAAAGCGTTGTGCCGCCGGGCTGCACCGCCGCCCAGGTGGTCGAGGAGGCGGCGCGGCGCGGCGGCTGGCAGCAGGACGCCGCGGGCCGTTGGCAGCCGCCTAGCACGCCGCCGAGCGGGGGCGATCCTGACTGGCTTTCCACTTCGCTGGGGACGGGGCCGCGCCGCGTGGCGCGGGGGCGCGGCATCGCCGCCTGTTTCAAAAATGTAGGCTTCAGCCTGGGCGCTGTGGAGCATTGCGCGGCCTGGGTCGAACTGCATGGCCGCGGGCAGATCGAACGCGCCGTGGTAGGCTGTGTGGGGGCCGATGTGGGCCAAGGCAGCCACACGGTCTTTCAGCAGATCGCCGCCGAGATGCTCGGCATCGACCCGGCGCGTGTCGAGATACGCGCCGGCAGCACCGAGGACGCCGGCTCCAGCGGCAGCAGTTCGGCCAGCCGCATGAGCTTTATGGCGGGCAATGCGATTCAGGGGGCAGCCGCCCGCGCTCTGGCGCAATGGCAGAACGAGGACCGTCCGGCGCGGGCCGAGTTTGTCTACCATCCACGCCCGACCACCGGCTACGCGCCGCAGACGGGCGCAGCCGACCCCAATATCACCTATGGCTACTGCGCCCAGGTGGCCGAGGTGGAGGTTGACCTAGATACCGGCCATGTGACGGTGACGCGGCTGGTAAGCGTCAACGACGTGGGCAGGGCGATCAACCCGCAGCAGGTGGAGGGGCAGATCGAGGGGGCGGTAGCGCAGTCCATCGGCTGGACGCTGCTGGAGGAATTTATCCAGCAGGAGGGCAAGACACTGACGCCGCATCTCAGCAGCTATCTGATCCCCGGCGTGCTGGATGTGGTACAGGAGATCGAGCCGGTGATTTTGGAATTTCCCGACCCGCAGGGGCCGCTGGGCGCGCGCGGCATGGCGGAGATGCCCTTTATCCCCACCGCGCCGGCCATTGCCGCCGCTATCCACGACGCCACGGGGGTATGGATCGACAGCCTGCCCTATACGCCGCCGCGCGTGTGGGAGGCAGTAAGAGGCAGTAGGCAGGCGGGCGGTAGGGAGCAGATCGGGTCCTGTTGAGCGCGCCTCTGTCATGCTGCCGCCTCTGTCATGCTGCGCACCACTGCGTGAACAGGGTGACAACCCCACTGCCCAATTTGGACGAGGACCAATTTGGACGAGGAGGCTGCTATGTACATCCTGCGGGTTGAGCACCCGGTTCCCAATTATGAGGGCTGGAAGCAGGCGTTTGACAGCGACCCGGTGGACCGCAGACGGTCCGGTGTGCGCCGCTACCAGATCATGCGCCCGGTCGACAACCCCAACTATGTGCTGATCGATCTGGAGTTCGACACACGGCGCGAGGCCGAAGCCCTGCTCACGGCCATGCGCGGGGTGTGGGCGCGCGTCGAAGGCCAGATCATGATGGACCCCAAGGCGCAGATCGTCGAAACGGTAGAGACCCAGGAGATCTGAGACAGAGAGTTGGCGGCGCGGTCTGGGCTGTGCCCGTTCAATCCGCCAGCACATAGGCGAAGATCAGCGGGGCGACGATGGTGGCGTCGGATTCGACGATGTACTTGGGCGTGTCGATCGCCAGCTTTTCCCAGGTGATCTTCTCGTTGGGCACTGCGCCCGAATAGGAACCGTAGCTGGTGGTGGAGTCGCTGATCTGGCAGAAGTAGCGCCAGAGCGGCGTCTCGTCGCGCTCCAGGTCTTGGCGCAGCATGGGCACGACGCAGATCGGGAAGTCGCCGGCGATGCCGCCGCCGATCTGGAAAAAGCCCAGGGGCTGCTGCGTCGACTGCTGCGTATACCACTCGGTCAGCGCCATCATATACTCGATGCCGGTACGCACCGTATGCACGTTGCGGATCATGCCGCTGATGCAGTGCGACGCATAGATATTGCCCGAGGTCGAATCTTCCCAGCCGGGCACAAAGATCGGCAGGTTCTTTTCCGCCGCGGCCAGCAGCCAGCTATCCTTGGGGTCGATCTGATAGTGATGCGCCAGTTTGCCGCTGCGCAGGATGCGGTAGAGAAACTCATGCGGGAAATAGCGCTCGCCGCGGCGGTCGGCCTGGGTCCACTCGTCCAAGATGGCGTGCTCGATGCGGCGGATCGCCTCTTCTTCGGGGATGCAGGTATCGGTGACGCGGTTGAGGTGGCGCGCGAGCAGTTCGTGCTCGTCTTCCGGCGTCAGGTCGCGGTAGTTGGGGATACGCACATAGTGATCATGGGCGACCAGGTTATAGACATCTTCTTCCAGGTTGGCCCCGGTGCAACTGATGGCGTGGATCTTGTCCTGGCGGATCATCTCGGCCAGCGACAGCCCCAGTTCGGCGGTGCTCATGGCCCCGGCCATGGCGAGCAGCATCCGGCCGCCGCCCTCAGTAAAGGTGCGGTAGCCTTCGGCGGCGTCGATCAGCGCGGCGGCGTTGAAGTGGCGGTAATGATGGCGGATAAACGCCTTGACGGCGTTGTAATCATGGCTCATAGCGAAGTCCTCTGAAAGTCAGGGCACGGTCAGCGGCCCACGCGCAGCGCATAGCCGATGGCTTTGTAGACCAGCTTGGCCGCGGCAAAATCGGCGGCGTGCTGGCCGGGGTAGGGGGCCAGCTCCACACAGTCCAGGCCGATGACTTGGCCGGTGTCGCCCACCAGACGCAAAATCTCCAGCGTCTCGCGCCAGGTCAGCCCGTCGGGTTCGGGGGTGCCGGTGGCGGGAATGATGGCCGGGTCCAGCCCATCCACGTCGATGGTCAGATAGACGCGGCGGCCTGCGAGCCGCGCCGCCAGTTCCGCCTGCCAGCCGCCGGCGTGTACCTCCTCGGCATACCAGATGCGCACACGGTCGGGCCGGCTGCGCGCAAACGCCACTTCTTCGCGGCAGACCGAGCGGATGCCAAGCTGAAGCAGTTGTTCGACGCCGGGATGGTCGAGCAGGCGGCGGGCGACGCAGGCGTGGCTGTAGGGCGAGCCTTCGTATTCGTCGCGCAGGTCGGCGTGGGCGTCGATCTGGACGACGGTGACAGGGCCGCCCAGCGCAGCCAGCAGCCCGCGGCCAAAGCCGACGCTGACCGTGTGTTCACCGCCCAACCCGACGACGAATTTGCCGGTGGCGGCGGCGGCTTGCGTGGCCTCGGCAATCGCCATCACCGCGGCTTCCGGGTCGCCGGGCAGACTGGGCGCGGCCAGCGTATGCACGCCGTAGGCCAGGGCCGGTTCGGCGTCGACCTCGCGGTCGTAGAGTTCGACCTGCTGCGAGGCGGTGATGATCGCCTGCGGCCCCTGAGCCGTGCCCGCGCCATAGCTGACGGTGGCCTCGAAGGGCAGCGGCAGCACCAGCACGCGCGCCGTGTCAAAAGCGGCGACCTCGGGGGGCAGGCCCAGGAAATTGTCGGGTCCCATGGCGCTGGGTCAGATCAAGATGGCGGCGGCGATGGTGGTGGTCCAGACGCCGCCGGGCTGGGCGGTCACGGCCATGGTGATGCTGGTGCTGTCCACGATCTCGCCGCCCATCATATATTGTTCACGGCGGGCGTTGTAGTCTTTTTCGGCGTCGAACTGAATGCCCAAGGTGGTGGCGAGCATGGTGGCGGCCAGGTCTTCGGCATAGTCGCCTGCCTCCTGCTCGGTCTCGCCAAAGGTATGGTGTTCCGACAGATAGCCGTATTTATCGTTGTCGGCAGGGCGGGCCACGCCGATGGAAGAGGCGATGCGCCGGCCTGCCTCATTGGTGGACATCTCGGCCAAGACGGCAAAGACGATCTCGCCGGGTTGGAGCAGCGGCAACCCTTCTTCCTTGCTCACGATCTTGCAGCCTGGCGGGAAGATGGAGGAGACGCGCACCAGGTTGAACTGGGCAATGCCCGCCTCGCGCAGCGCCATTTCGAAGCTGGTCAGCTTCTCCCTATGTATGCCGACACCGCGCGTCAAAAAGAGCTTCCGAGGAATCAAACGCATCTTGCTTCTGTCCTTGACCTATCTCAAAACGTTTGTTTTCGATCCGCTTGGGAAAAAAGACCAAGCGAAATGGTAAGGGCATTTGGGGTGCGCGTCAAATTACGGCTGCCGATTGTCGAATGCGCTTTTCCGCCGAGTTGGGGGGCGCGATGCGTGACCCTAAGGCGTAAGCGCCGGGGGAAAGATTGCGGTAGACGATTGCACCGCCCCTGGCGCTATGCTATGATGGATCAGGCCGGGCCGCGGCGCGCCTGGCCTTGAACCTGTCAAAGCCGAGAGGCGCTGTATGCTACAGCCAAAGAGCTATCCTAAACTGTTGGGCAAGGCATTGGTGTTGGATGCCGACCCGTTTATCACCCTAGCCGACGACGACGACCCCTGGATCGAGGGGCTGTTTATGGTGGTCTGTGTGGGGGTGGCCTTGGCGCTCGCCCACCTGCTGGGGGGGCTGCTGCGTACTGCCAGCCTGCCGCCCGTCGACGCCATGCGCGAGACGCTGTTCCAGGGTTGGCGCGCGTGGCTGGCTGCGAGCGGGGTCCCCGGCCCGGACCTGGCAGCCGCCGAGGCGGCCTTCGGGCGCGCCTGGGATCGCAGCCTGGGGTTGATGGGATTGCAGGGTGGGCCTGCCCGCATCTTTTTTTCCCTCTTTGGGCCGCTGGCGCTGCTGGTGCAGTGGCTCTTTTGGGGGGTGGTGAGCCACATCGCGGCCCGTCTTTTGGGCGGGCAGGGCAAGCTGGCGCAGACCATGGGCGCAACCGCGCTGGTGGTCGCACCCCACCTGCTGGGGCTGCTCAGCGCCGTGCCGTTTGTGACGGTCAGCCGGCTGTTGTTGGCGGTGTGGGGCACGTTGATCGCCTACCGGGCGGTGGAAGTGGTGCATGATCTTTCATGGCGGCGGGCGCTGGTGGCCGCGCTGGTCGCGCCGCTGGCGCTGGCTGTGCTGGCTGTGCTGGGGGCGGTCGCCGGGTTTACCCTGCTGGTAGGGATGAGAGGGGGGATGCTATGAGCAGCAGTTTTCTGCGCGCCGATGGCAGCCTGGCGTCGCCGCCCAACTCTCTGTCGGCTTGGCTGCCCACACGCGGCCAGATGCTGCAGGGCGCTCAGGCGCAGTTTGACTTGCCCCCAGCGGCGGCGGAGGTCGGGGTCGAGCCTGGCCCCTGGAATACGTCCATGCGCCAGGGCATGGGGCTGGTGGTGGTGGCGGCGTTGGTGGCCGGCATCCTGCCGGTCGTGCTGGCCTGGATCACGGCGACGCGGCTGGGCACAGCCGTCCCGCTGGCGCAGGCAGCCGCCGCGGCCCATCTGGACCCCGCGGCGGCGCGCTGGCTGGGGCCGCTGCAAGGTCTGCTCGACCAGGTGCAAAGGCTGGCCGGGATGGAGCCTGCCTTCTTCCCCGGCTGGCTGGCGGCGCTGCTCAGCGCCGTGGGGGTGTGGATCAACTGGCCCTTGCGTTGGCTGGCGTGGTGGATCGTCTACGGCCTGGGGGTCATGGTCACGGCCAAGCTCTTGGGCGCGGCCACGACGCTGCAGCGTTTTTATGCGCTCACGGCCTATACCGCGCTGCCCTTGATCCTGTTAGCGTTGGGGCCGATCCCCTGCCTGGGCGCGGTGGCGACGCTGATCGCGCTGCTGTGGGCGCTGGTGGTCTATGTGGCGGCCACGCGTGCCGTCACCGGCTTCAGCCTGGCGCGCACGCTGGTCTGTGTGGCGCTGCCTGCCGCCCTGGGCGTGCTGCTGGCGTTGCTGGCGCTGTTGGCCGGCGCGATCACGCTGCTCCGGTTCAGCCTGTAGTCAAGGGCGCACGACCGGTCGGCCAGACACTAATCATAGACGGAGCAAGCGCATGGACCGGACCGGCGTTGGCATTCTTGGCGGGGGCGGCGCGGCCGCCGAAGGGCATCTGAGCGGCTACTTGATGGACCCGCGCTGCGCGGTGCGCGCCCTGTGGGACGTCGACGCGGCAAAGGCGCTCGCCCAGGCCCAGCGGCTGGGTGCGGCGGACGCCGCCATCTACACCTCATTGGGCGAATTTCTGCGGCGTGAGGATATCCAGGCGGTCTCGGTGTGTACGCCCGACCATCTGCACGGCGAGCATGCCCACGCTGCGCTGCGCGCCGGCAAACATGTGCTGTGTGAAAAGCCCATGACCACCACACGCGCCGACGCCGCCCGCCTGGTGCAGGATGTGCGCGAGACGGGAGTGGTCTTTGTGGCCGGGCAGATCGTCCACCACGATCCCTATCACCAGGCCATGGCCCAGGCCTATCGCGCCGGCGAGATTGGCGAGGCTTGGCTGGCCGAAGGCGACTATATCTCGGATATGCGCGCCTACTATGGGCCGGACAGTTACACGCCCTGGCGCACCGATGCGCGCGCCCCGCAGGACATCCTGCTCGGCGGCGGCTGTCACCCGCTGGGGGTGCTGCTGTGGGCCATGCAGACGGCGGTCCAACAGGTCTTCGCCTACGCCAACCACAAGGCCGAGCCAACGCTGCCCATCGAAGACTGTTATGTGGTTTCGATGGTCTTTACAAACGGCGCGCTCGGCAAGCTGATCGCCGCCTCCGGCAGCCGCGGGGCCGCGCCTACGGGCGGGCGGCTGGTCATCTATGGCACGCGGGGTACGCTGTGGGGAGGACGGCTGTACCGCAACGACCCGCAGACCCATCGCAGCGAAGTGGTGCGTGATTTCAAAGACGAGTTCAAAGGCCAAAGACCCAAGGTGCAGGGCACGCTGCAAGTGCAGTATTGGGGTGAGCAGTGCAGCCACTTTCTCGACTGCATCCAGGGCAAGGCCGAGCCGTTGACCTCGGTGGTGGACGGGGCGCGCGTGGTAGCCGCGCTGGAGGCGGCGATCGAGTCGGCGCGCACCAACCGCCCGGTCGAGGTTGACAACGACTTCTAGCGCGATCTAACGTTCTCATAGCGGCGGTTTTCCAACCGCCGTCTGTGACCCCCTATAGATCGCCGGCTTCGCCCGCCGTCTAGCCGTGTCTACCGCTGCGCCGTCCAGGTCAGTTTCCACAGGGCGACACGTTGCGCCAGTTCGCCACCGTGTCGTCGACCGTCTGCGTGCCGTCTGCGCCGTAGGCCAGCGTCAGTTGCCGGTTGGCGATCTCGCCACACGCGCTGTCCTTTTCAACATAGTCCCAGGAGCCGAGCGCATATTTGTACTCGATCTGGGTGCTCTCGATGCCGGCGAGCGTGATCGTCCAGTGGGTAGCGTCGACGCGCGTCAGCACGACCCCGGCGGGGTCCCACTGGGGCAAATCGCCCTCCAGCCGGTCCAGAAAACCGGCGATGTAGACCGATCTCCCGCTGGCGTCGGTACCGGACGGGACGGTGACGTTGAAGACCAGGCTCACCGTGCGCAGCGCCGCCGTGGCGCTGACTTCGGCGGAGTTGCCCGATCTGTTGAACGAGAGGTCGAGCGCCCGCACGACGTAGTAGTAGGTTGCGCCCGACTCCACGTCGTTATCGGTGAAGGCCGGCTCTATCACCGTGGCGGCGAGCGTGTACGGCCCATTGGCCGCGCTGCCGCGCAGCACCTCGTAGCCATAGAGCGTGTCGTCGCCGGCCAGCGCGTCCCAGACCAAGCTGATGCCGTCGGGCGAGGCCGCGGTCACCTGGAGGCCCATCGGCGCGGCGGGCGCGGTCGTGTCGCCGCTGCTGTTGACGGTCAGGCTGCCCGCCTGTGCTGGGCTGTAGCCGTTGCCGCTGCCGTCCAGATCGGCGTAGACCCAGTCGCTGCCCCCGGCCGTGCTGTAGCGGTAGGCATAGTCGAACGTGCCGGCGGCGTCGGGCAGCAGGCCGGCGACAAACTCGTCGTTGTTGCCCGCGTCGGCATTAAAGACCGCGTCGACCCAGGTCCAGCCCTCCCCGCTGGGGTCGCTGCCATCCGGCCCAAAGCCAAGCTGCGCCAGCAGCGTGGGTGTCGCGCCGGGCTGATTGGTCACGCCGTCGATCCAGACCTGGCCGTAGACGCTGCCGGTGCGGTTGACCGCGCTGATCGTGTGTTCGAGCGTGGACGGCCACTGCAGGTTGGACCAGCCGATGGTGTAGTGGGGCAGTGCGCTCACCTCGTTGGAATTGGCGCTCTCGCTGCCCGCGCTGTCCAGGGCGCGTACAACATAGAAGAACCGCTGCCCGTTGCGCAGGCCCGTGTCCGTAAAGGTCGTTTCCGTCGTCGTACCTGCCTCGACAAAACCGCCCCCGCTGAGCGGGCTGCGGTAGACGGCGTAGGCAGCCGCGCTTTCCACAGGGTTCCAACTCAGGCTGACCTCGCCGTCGCCCTCGGCAGTCACGGCAAACTGCGCCGGCGCGTCCGGCGGCGTCAAGTCGGCGCTGCCGGTGACCAGCACGACCGCGCTCATCGGCCCCACTGTGCTGGGCAGTTCGCCGCCGCTGACGGTCGTCGCCCCCCCGCCGCTGCCCACCACCAGCGCCGGCCGCAGCGTCACGCCGTCCGGCAGATAACCGGCCACGGGGATTGGGGTCGAGTTGGCGGCGCTGCTGCGGTTGACGACAATCACCGCCGCCTGGTCGCCCGCCTTGCGGCCATAGGCCACCACCCCGCTGCTGTCGTCGGCCCACAGGATGCGCAGGTCGCCGTCGACGAGGACTGGGTTTTGGCGGCGCAGCGTCGCCAACGCCTGATAGTGCGCCAGCAGGTCGGCGTCGGGCGACCCGCCGCGATCCGCCCAGGGGTAGGTGCGGCGGTCATCGGGGTCGTCGTCGCCGGTCAGCCCGACCTCATCGCCGTAGAAGACGGTCGGCGCGCCGGGCACGGTGAACTGGATGAGCGAGGCAAGCCGCATGCGCTGTTTGCCCTCGGCCAGGTTGGCGGCGTTTAGCTCTTTGTTGGCCGTCGTCTCTGTGCCGGGGGTCAGTGTCCACAGCAGGCGCTCGGTGTCGTGGCTGTCGAGCAGGTTCATCAGCGAGTAGTAGGCGGCGTCTGGGTAATCTTCACGGATGGCGGCCAACCGGTTGGCGAACTCGGAAGGGGCCAGGACGCGGCCGCTGTCGGCAAAGCCCTTGCTGTCAAAACTGCCTGGGGCAAGCAGCCCGATGACCGCGTCGCGCAGCCGGTAGTTCATGGTCGTGTCGGCGCGGTCGCCGCGCAGATAGCGCAGCAGCGTGCTGTCCTTCTGCCACAGTTCGCCGATGATCAGCGCATCGGGCTGGGTCGCGCGCACCACACTGCGGAACTGTTCCCAGTAGCCGTCCGGGAACGACGCATCGCCCATCACGTCCAGCCGCCAGCCGCCCGCGCCCTGGTCGAGCCAGTGGCGCGTGACGCTGTCGGGGGCGGCGATAAAGTAGTCCACCACCTCCGGGTTGCTTTTGTTGAGCACGGGGATGCTGTCAAAACCGAACCAGCCGTCATAGTCCGCCGAGTTCGGCCCGGCGCTGCCCGCACATTTGCCCGCGCCTGCGCCCACCTCGCGGAAATAGAACCAGTCGCGATAGGGCGAGTTTAGGCTTTCGCACGCGCCGTCGGTCGGGTAGTGGTGATAGCGGTCGAAGAAGGGGCTGTCCGACGAGAGATGGTTGAAGACGCCGTCGAGCACGATGCGCATGCCGCGGTCGCCGGCATGTTTGACGAGGTTCTCCCAGTCCTTCTGCGTGCCGAAGTAGGGGTCGATGCGCAGATAGTCCTGCGTGTCATAGCTGTGGTTGGAGCCGGCGTCGAAGATCGGGTTGAAGTAGAGCGTGGTGACGCCCAGCGCCCGCAGATAGTCGAGATTTTGATCGACGCCGCGCAGGTCGCCGCCGTAATAGTCGCGCCCGCGCGGCTGCTCCTTGGCGGGGCTGGAGTCAGGCGGGGTGTCGTCGAAGCGCCAGGGACAGTTGGTGGTCCCATCGCTGTAGTTGCGGCAGTAGCCCTCCGGCGGCGTGCCCCACGGCAGCGCCAGCGTCGGGTCGTCATAGCGCACTTCGTCGGTCTGCGCGTCGTTGTTGGAGCGGCCATTGCGGAAGCGGTCGGGAAAGACCTGGTAGATCACGGCGCTGCGCGCCCAGGCGGGGGCGCTGAAGGCCGGGTCATAGAACATCAAGGCATAGCTGTTGTCCACCATCTCGTCGCCGGCCGCGCCCAGACCGCCGTCGAGCGCGGCGCTGTTGTCGGCATAGTAGCCGGTATCGCTGCCGTCGCTGACGATAAAGCGGTACCAGAGGTTGTTGGGCGACGGCTCATTGAGCGTCACCTCCCAGAAATCGCAGGTATAGCCCGCCGGCGCTGCGCCGTAGCAGTCCACGTCGCCGGCGGCCAAACTCATGGGCAGGATGCGCTGGCTGTCGGCGTTGAGGTCAAAGAGACGCAGCTTGACCGCGGTGACGTCGTCGTGGAAGGTGCGGAAGCGGATGCGGACCGCTTGGCCCGCCGGCACAGCCCCGCCCGGCGTGCGATAGAGCGGGTCGCGCGAGTCGTGGCGCAGCCCGTCCCATTCCACATTGTTGTCCGGTCTTGGGCCAAGGCTCAGCACGTTGACCCCAGGCGTATTAGTGGCCGTATCGAAGCTGAAAGTGACGCGGTAGCCGCTGCCCGGCACGCTGAAAGGGATATTGGCGCTGCCGCCCCCCTGGCCATAGTTGGGGTTGGACCAACTCTCGCCGGTGGCGATCTTGAATTCATAGTCGCCGGCAGGCAGCGCTTCGCTCACCAGGGTAAAGACGCCGTCGCCGTCGACATCGCTCATCAGGGTTTGCAGACATTCCGGCTGCCAGTCCCCCGCGCAGTCGAGTTCGCTGTTAAAGCTGCCGGGCACGGTGTAGATTGTGTTGCGCACGTCGTCGGCAATGTAGTGGGCCTTGTGGTCATAATAGAAGCGCACGGCGCGCGGTGCGTCTAGGCTGAGATTGATGTTGGGGCCGTTCTGCTGAAAGTTGACTCCGTAGTTTTCTCCCCAGCCGTCGTTGATCGCCACCTTATACTCCCACGCGCCGGCGGGGAGGGCCGCCGCGGCGAAGAGATAGACGCCGTTGCCCTGGGGGGCGAAATGCGCGCCCGCGCAGCCGGGGTCCCAATCGCCGCAGGTGTTGTCCGTGGCTTCGCTTTCCAGGCTGCCGGCCAGCGTGACGGCGCTGGGGGGCGGGGTATGCGCTGCCAGCGCACGCTGCGGCCCCAGAACGAAGAGCGGCGGACTCAGCAGGGCCAGGGCCGTCAAGAGCCGCAGCAGACAATGGCGTATACGATCCGGCGCCATGGGTTACCTCCTTACCAAATCAGAGATCTCCTGTCGAGGGACAACTCCCCCGCGCGCTTGACACTGTATTGACGCGACCGGCGTTTTGACGCAAACGGCGCGGCCGGGTTGCCGGCAAAACAAGACTATAGCACCCAAAGATGCCCGGCGCAACGACCGGTTTGGGACAGGGTCTATCTCACGTTAGGGGCAGATTTTGGGTGGCGGTCCAGGTGGCGTCGAAGCACTTGCTCATGACGGCCGTGCGAATGGGCAGGAGGTGTTCGGCCCCACGGCGGCTCCAGCGCATGCCTGG
>JADLFO010000093.1 GCA_020845455.1 Caldilineaceae bacterium | reverse complement strand
TAGCGCGTCGCCAGGTTGCTCATGGCGCCACAGCCTTCGCCTGCTGCTGTCCATGCCGCAGGCGCGGCGGCGCTGTTGAGCGGGGCGGCGTTGGCTTGGGTGGTCAGGGCAAAGAGCAGGGCAACCAGCAGATAGGTAGCAAGCAAGAATGAGAACATACGGCGCAGGTCGTGGTCGTTTCTGAACAGGCCCGCTACGGGCGCACTGTCGCCGCCGAAAGAAGTGTTATCCTCGAGCCGGGGATAAAACCGGCTTGGATAAGGGTCGTCCCGCATCATATAACCTCCTGGAACTACACATCAACCGTGCGGCCGGAGGGAAAACGCCGCAGCCAACTCAAGCGAGGATTTGGTACAGTATAATTGGCAGGCCGGCGGGGCGCAAATACGTTTTTTGCACCCCTGCCGGCCTGAGCAAGATCAATGTTCGTGCGGGGCGTCGTGCGTATGCAGCGGCGTATGGCGGTGGAAGACCCCCGCGCGGTGCATGCGCTGGTGAAGCTGGTTGTGCGCTGCCTCCAGCGTGGCGCGCAACTGGCGGAAGCGCTGCGCCTCTGGGCGCGGGGCCAGCGTATCGACATAGGCCAGCGCGCCTTCGATCTGCTCCAGCACGACCATGGCGTCAGGCTGTGAGAAGAACGGCTTGTCTTCCACATGCAGTTGCACTGCGCTGCTGTGCGCCGCGATGTCGCCCTGCTTGCCGTGATAGCTGCCGCGCACGCGCAGCGCCGCCCAGGTCGAAGCGGTCACGGGCAGGTCGGCGCTGCCCTCGGCGGCCGTCGCCCCGCCCACGCTGGTCTGCTCTACAGCCAGCCCGCCGGCCACGACCTCGACCGCTTCGATGGGCAGCCCGACCGAGGCGACGCGCCAGGTGACATGCACCGTCCCGCCGTGGGGGGGCAGTTCGATGCGGCCCCCCGGCGACACGCCGTCCACCAGCAGTTCGATCAGCGGGCCGACGGTGACAAAGGTGTTGCCCGCGCGCACCGCCGCCACCCAGTTCTCATAGCTCAACTCGTGGTCACCCAGATGGGCATAGGTGCGGACGCCGCCGAGCAGCGACGAGGCGGCCATCTTGTCCGACCCGCCGACCACGGGCAGGTGGCAGCCGAGGTTGAGATAGCGGTACCAGTCGGCCAGCCCATAGGGGTTTAGGTGCATATTGGCGGGGTTGAGCGGGTTGAAGGTCATGATCTCAGTAGCGTTGACCACGCCCAAGATAAAGTCGGCGGCGCGCTCCAGTTGTGGGTTGGGCGCGTGGGGCATCACCACCAGCCCGCCCTGGTCGATACAGCGCTGCGCCCATTCCGCCATCGTCACCTCCAGCGGGTCGCCCAGCGCCGATTCGGACGGCCCGCCCGTACACAGCGGGTGGATCATCGCGCCCGAATAGCCCAAGAGCGAGATATGGCCGAGCACCTGCATGCGATTTTCGGTGCCGACGCGCACCAGGAATTCGCCGTCGCCGCCAAAATCCTTGGCCCCGAAGGTGGTCTTGCCGTCGAAGTCCCCCACGTTGCTGAACATCTCGCCCCACTGGCTAGCGAGCAGGTTGACCACGTTGACGCCCTCGGCCTGCCCTTCCAAGAGCGCGGTCTGGGGGCTGAGGAAATGCACATGCGTGTCGGCCGTGACCCAGCCCGCCTCGCGCCAGTGCAGCACGCGCTCCAACTCGAAGACAAACTGCTCGCTTTCCGGCGTCACGTCGATGCGCGTGCGCAGCGGCGCGATCTCATAGCCGCGCGTGATCTCGACAAAGACCTCGCCCAGCGGCAGGTCGACAATGCATTCGCCGTCCACATAGCTGTACTGCTGGTGGACGTTGACAAACTCGCCGTAGTTGTCTTCAAACCAGTAAGGGTTGACCTTGCGATGATGGCCGCGCGGGGGCAGGTATTCGCCTGCCGCGCCGTGCAGGTGCAGCCGCGCCGCCACGCGCTGTCCCGTCGCCTTTTCGACGATGCGCAGCGTCACGGGGCGCAGCGCAGGCGCGACCTCGACCACATCCGCCGCCGCGCCAGGCGCGGCTAGGGCAGCCAGGTCATAGGCGTCCGGCTGGTTCGCGCTCGTGTTGACATAAAGCGTAGCGTTCGGGTGGGCGCTGTACTCGACGATCACATGCGTTGCCGAGGGTGTGGGTTGGATGACCGGTGTCGCGCCGTTCCACTGCGCCAGGTCATAGTCGAGCGCGGCGCGCGCCGAGATGACCGTGCCCAGGTCGATATCGACCCCGTCGAGTTCGCCCAGGGCGTTCAACTGCGCGCCGGGGGGCAGCGCCAGCCGCACTTTACGGCGCACGTCGGGGCGCAGCGGGTGGTCGGTCAACTGTGTGGCGCTGACTGCATAGATCGCGGCGCGCTCCCCCTGCGGCGTCAGCACCAGTTGGCGCAGCGGCGTATCCGGGCGGGGGTTGGGCAGCGCATAGACCCAGAGTTTTTCGGCTGCCGCCTCGCGACCCGAATGGACGCGCGTCTCGCCGCGGCCATAGGACGCTTCCGGCTTTTTGCCCAGGCTGTAATCTTCGGTAGCGCTGCGAAAGACGCCGGGTTTGTGATGCGGCTGGGCGGCAAAAGGGCTGGCCCCCCAGAGGATGCGGCCCTGCTGGATCGCAAAGCGGCGTAGGATCGGCGTGGCGACCTGGTCGCCGTCGGCATAGACCAGCGTATACTCGGCTACGCTTTGGCCCAGGTCGTTGCCGTCGACCGCATAGTCGGCAAAGCCGGTCTGGTAATTGGTCACGCGATCTTCGACGGCGTGCAAAAAGAGCAGATAGGTCGCGGTCAGCCCGTCCAAGTTCAGCGTCACAGGCGCTTGGTCGAGCAGGATCACGTTGTTGCCCGCGGCGGGGCCAAGCAGAAAGGGGATGCCCAGATAGCTCTGGCTGCCGAACGCCGCGGCGATGTCGGGCGGCGGGCGCAGGGCATCGTCTAGGGTGGCGCGGTCGGCGTTGTAGATGGTGTCGAGCGCCAGCGGTGTAAAGTGAGGCGAGGCCGGAGTCTGCATAGATAGGGCCTTTTGTGAGATGTGGATTCAGCGCGTCTGGCAAAACCGGGCGCGCTGCCATTATGTGAGGGCTAGGATTGCGCCTCCCATGGTAGCATAGACTGGGGCTGCGGACAATCAGCTAATCGTCTCCATTTCCTTTGGAGATGGCTCTTCATGGTGCGGGGATGGCATCCAGGCCGATGCTGTTATCTTAGCAGGTTGTTGGGCATTCGCCCCGGCCTGGTGTAGAGTAGGCGGTAGACGGCACACATCCCCATTATTTACCGGAGGACTCACCATGAAGATCGGCGCGGTCTATCCACAGACCGAATTTGGCAGCGACCCGTTTGCCATCCGCGACTATGCCCAAACCGTGGAAGCCTTGGGCTATACGCATGTGCTGGCCTATGACCATGTGCTGGGCGCAAACCCCAACCGTCCGGGCAGCCCGCAGGGGCCTTATACCTTTGAGACGCCCTTCCAAGAGCCGTTTGTGCTCTTTGCCTATATGGCCGCGGCCACCACCGCGCTGGAATTTGCCACCGGCATCATCATCTTGCCGCAGCGCCAGACCGCGCTGGTCGCCAAACAGGCGGCGACGCTCGACGTGCTGAGCGGCGGGCGGCTGCGGCTGGGCATCGGCCTGGGCTGGAATGAGGTCGAGTATATGGCGCTCAATCAGGATTTCCACACCCGCGGCAGGCGCATGGATGAGCAGATCGAGGTGCTGCTCAAGCTGTGGACCGAGCCGCTGGTCGACTTTCACGGGCGCTATCATACCATTCCTGATGCGGGGATCAACCCGCTGCCGGTGCAGCGGCCGATCCCGCTGTGGTTTGGCGGCCATGCCGAGCCGGTGATGCGCCGCGTGGCGCGCTGGGGCGCAGGGTGGATGCCCAACTATCGCAGCGCGGCCGACGCGCAAGCCACCTTGGCGGTCTTGGACCGCTGTCTCGCCGCCGAGGGGCGCAGCCGCAGCGACCTGGGGATCGAGGCGCGCTTGAGCTATGGCACGGGCAAGCTCGACGAGTGGGAGCGCACTGTCGACGGCTGGCGCGCCGAGGGTGCAACGCATCTGACGGTCAACACCATGGGCTGCGGCTTCAGCACGCCGGCGCAGCATCTACAGGCGCTGCGCCACTTTGCCGAGACGATGCTGCCCCTGGCCGCCGCCTGAAGCAGAAAGGATGCAGCCGGCCATGAGCCATGCTTATAATCAGAATGCCTATGATGTGATCGTCGTGGGCGGCGGCATTGTGGGCGCGTCTGCCGCCTATCACCTGGCGCATGACGGGGCCAAGACGCTGTTGATCGACCGCCATGATGTGGGCCGCGCCACTGACGCCGGCGCGGGCATTCTGGCCCCGGAGATGAATCGCCGTGACCCGGAAGCCTGGTTCAATTTCGCCGTGGAAGCTGTCGGCTACTATCCCGAACTAGCAGCGGCGCTGGCCGAAGAAGATGCGGGCGAGACCAGCTATGCGCGCTGCGGCATGCTGCTGGTCGCCGCCTCGCCCGACGAGCAGGCCGCGTATGCCGACGCCGAGCGCCATATCCTCGCCCGCCAGACCGCGCGCCAGACCCCCGCGCCGGCGGATCTACATCCGGTGACGGCGGGTAAGGCGCGCGACCTGTTCCCGGCGCTGGGCGAGGTATACGGCGCGCTCTATTACCGCCACGCCGCGCGCGTGGATGGCCGTCTCTTGGGGCAGGCGCTGTTGCGCGCCGCGCATCAGCGCGGGCTGCATGTGCTGGCGGGCGGGGTGGAGCGGCTGGCGATAGCCGGTCATCAGGTTGCCGGCGTCGTGGCGGGCGGCGATACGCTGCTCGCGGCCACGACGATCATCGCCGGCGGCGCGTGGTCGGCGGCGTTCGGCGACCAACTGGGGGTGCGTATCCCGGTCGAGCCGCAGCGCGGGCAGATTGCACATCTGCAGCTGGAGGACGCGTCGACC
>JADLFO010000092.1 GCA_020845455.1 Caldilineaceae bacterium | reverse complement strand
CTCCGCCACTTCGTTAGGCGTTCTGCCCAAGTGCAGCAGATGGAGCGCCGTGACCCGCTGGCGCACTTCCGGTCGCTTGTCCTGAACCATCGCCTGTCTGACGACGACCAGTTCGTCCGCATTCAGTGTGTACTCGATTTTCTTGGGCATGGCCTCAGCATGCCACAGCTTTGACCCCTTGTCGATTTGTAATCTCTTGCAGTACCTTACTTAGCATCCGCCGCGATATCGCTTGGTATCGTGAAGGGAGGAGAACGGATGACGCACTCTGTCCCGGCAAACATCACTAGCCCACAGCATCCGGTCTGGTTGTCCGTTGTCCTGAGCATCTTTCCGGGGGTGGCGCTGGGTGTATTCATCGTCGCGGTAGCGCCAGTCTTGCAAGAGTGGGGACTTGATCCTATCTTCGCTCTCTTCGGCGGAATCGGGCTTGTGATTGTTCCCCTCGAACTCGGATGGCTGGTTATCGCCGCCCGGAGGACAACAGGGTCGTGGTCGCCACTTGCCGTCGTGAGCTACCGGACCAAGCTTCCGCTGAGACGGCTGTTTCCGATGGCGATCGGTCTGGCTGCCTGGTTCATCTTCACATTGATCATGTGGATAGCGACGCTGGAAGGCTGGGTCATCGACAGGTTGACCGCGTGGGTGCCTGGACCGATTCTGCAGTTCGCGCAGACAAATGTGGAAGGCGATCTGCCGTCCGCAGGCGTGATTGTGGCACTCGTGGTCATCGCGTTCGTTTTCAACGGTCTAGTCGGTCCGGTGACCGAGGAACTGTACTTCCGCGGCTACCTTCTCCCACGGATTGATCGCTACGGCGTATGGGCTCCGGTCTTGGGCTCACTCCTTTTCGCCGTCTACCATGTGTGGACGCCGTGGCGCTGGGGTCAGATCGCCCTAGGATTCATGCCACTAGCTGTGGCCGTATGGTGGACGCGAAGCATATATGTGTCGATGGCTGCCCATGTAACCATCAACGTTGTCTTCCTGATCATGCTGATGTCCTCGTTGTTCAATGTATGAGGATGCTTCGCGTGTCGATCTGCGACGCACCGGGAGGCGACAAACAGTGGTTGTGCCTGAACGAGCACCTATGAGCGTTCTACATGCGCGCGCATGCCCACCTAAACGCGCATCTAGCCGACTCGGCGATCACTCTTGGCCCGTAGCCCAAAATTCGCCCCTCTTCTTCCTTGGTGAGTCGAACTCCTGCCTGCGCGGCTGGGATTTGAGACCAAACTTCATTTTGCAGAAACGTGAGCAACCCGACCTCATCGTGTGCCGCGGCCTGTGTCGCTAAACGGTGACCAACAGGTTCGCCTTGCCCAGCGGGGTGAAGCGCGCCGCCTCCACCCGCGCCCGGATCACACTGGAAGGCTCGCCGCTCTCCAGCCCCGCCAGTTTGGCGATGGGCACACGCTGCACCTCCAGGTGAATATCGATGCGGTCGAGCAGCGGGCCGCTGATGCGCTTCTGATACTTGCTCACCATCCCTGGCGAGCAGGTGCATTCCTTTTGTGAATCCCCGAAGTAACCGCAAGGGCAGGGATACTATGGCGAACTACACCCGCCCGAAGGCTTTTTCGAGTTCGCCTGCCGAAAGCTGGATCATCGTGGGCCGCCCATGCGGGCAGGTGCGCGGTGAGCGGCACTGCTCCAACTGGCGCACCAACTCCTGCATCTCCAGCGGGCTGAGCAACTGCCCGGCCTTGATGGCGGCGCGTTTGCAGACCAGCTTGACCAGCCGGTTTTCCAGTTCCTCGCCCACCAGGTTGCGCTGCCCGGCCAGCGAGGTGACCATCTCCTCCAGCACGCGCAGCGGGTCTTGGCCGCTGAGCACGGCGGGCACGGCGCGCACCAAAAAAGTCTCGCCGCCAAACAGCTCGACCGCAAAGCCCAATGCCTCTAGCTCGGGCAGATGCTGCGCCACCCGCCCGGTGACCTCATGGCCGACATGCAAGGTCAGCGGCTCCAGCAACTGCTGGCGCGCCACGCCCACCGCAGGATCGCCGTGGCGCTGCGCCAACATCCGCTCATAGAGGATGCGCTCATGCGCGGCGTGCTGGTCGATCAGAAACATCCCTTCCGGCCCCTCGGCGATGATGTAGAGCGCGCCCACCTGGCCCACCACACGCAGCGGCGGCAGTTGGGCGGGCGGCTCCGGTGCGTGGATGGACGGCAGCGGCGCGTCGCCTAGAGGTGAGTTGGCGGGCGGCGACCAGACCGGCGTCTCGACCCCAGGCTCCGGCGGGCGCGGCGCAGGGTGCGAGACTGCCAGGTCCAGCACAGGCTGTTCCTGCGGCTGGAGCAGGGCCGCACGCCGCGCCGACCACCCGCTGCTGGCGGCCCAGGCGCTGGGGTCCACCACCGGCGGGCGTTCCATCTCCAGGCTGGGGATCGGCGCATGGCGCAGGATCGCGCGGCGCACGCCCTTTTGCACCAGGCTGTAGAGGCGGCGCTCCTCCACAAAGCGCACCTGCGTCTTCTGCGGATGGACATTGACATCCACCTGACCGGGGTCGACCTCGACAAAGACCACGGCAATCGGGTAGCGGCCCACCGGCAGCAGCGTGTGATAGGCCTGCACCACGGCGTGGGTTAGGGTGCGGTCTTCGATATAGCGGCGGTTGACAAAGAGGTCAATGGTCGAACGGTTGGCGCGCGTCAGGCTGGGCAGGCTGGTGTAGCCATATACCTGGGCCACAGCCTCCGCCTCGCCCTGCCCAGGGACGGGCAGGCCGGGCATCTCGGTTGGCCCCATAAAGTCCACATCGACATCCGGCCCAAACTCGCCGGCAGCCTCGTCGCCTCTGCCCGCGGGCGCGCCGATGGGAACCATCTGGCGCGCGTTCTCCAGCCCGTAGACTTTGACCAGCACGTCGAACAGGTCGCCGCTGCCGTTGGACTGGAAGACCAAGCGACCGTCGATCACCAGGCTAAAACGCCGGTCGGGGTAGGCCAGGGCGAAGCGCTGGACGACCGCCGAGATCTGCCCTGCTTCGGTTGCCGCCTTACGCAAGAATCTTTGTCGGGCGGGCATGTTATAGAAAAGCTGCTCGACCGTGACCACTGTGCCCACGGGCGCGCCGGCGCGGCCCTGGCTCTGCGCCGCGCCGCCCTCCAGCCGCAGTTGGTAGCCAAACGGCTCATCACGGTGCCGGCTGACCAGCGTCAGCCGGCTGACCGCGGCGATGCTGTAGAGCGCCTCGCCGCGGAAGCCAAAGGTACGGATGTGGTTGAGGTCTTCGGCGGCGTTGAGCTTGCTGGTGGCGTGGCGCTCAAAGGCAAGCGGCGCTTCGGCGCTGGGGATGCCGTGGCCGTTGTCGCTCACGCGCAGCAGCCGCTGCCCGCCGTCGCGCACCTCGACGCGGATCTCACTTGCGTCCGCGTCCAGGCTGTTTTCGATCAGTTCCTTGGCGACATTGGCGGGGCGCTCGACGACCTCGCCGGCCGCGATCTTGGCCGCCACGTCGGGCGGCAGCAGATGAATCGACATGGGCGCATTATAGCACCCGCGGCCAACCAGCGCGAACAGTCAAAAGGCTGGATTCGCTGGCAAGTTCTACTCCTTCGCGACATGCCGCAGCTCGAGCAGGGAACCGTTCTGGGCGGAGTCTACGAGAAAATTCCGCTCTACCAGCTTCGCCCTGGCGCCTCGGCGGGGGACATCCAGTTTCCATCTCTTGGGTACAGTGCGGCTGCTCTTGCTTCAGACGCAGAGTTCTTGCGTCTGAAGCAAGAGGGCATCATCCCTCGTCAACTTCGCTTCGAGGTCTGTCTGCCGACCCCGCTCGCACCCACGTTCTACCTCTCCTGAGCTACTCCAGATCCACGCCGCCGTTGCTGCACCAGTACGTTGACGTGATTCTTGATTGGAATGCTCTACTCTATACCCAGATCAAAAAGCGCCGAGGAGACTCTTGCCCCGGCGCTTTTATACGATTTGCTCTTACCCGATGGGCGATCATCCCCCGCCGATGGCGGGCACGAAATGCACCTCGCTGGGCTGCTCCAGCCGCTGGCCCAGACGACGGCCAATCACTTCGCCGTTGACCGCCACCGAGATATAGGGGCGCACGCGCCCATCCTCAGTCAGCCGGTCGGCCAGGCCGGGGAAGAGCGCATCCAGGTTGGCGATCAACTCGCCCAGGGTCTCCCCCGCCACCT
>JADLFO010000091.1 GCA_020845455.1 Caldilineaceae bacterium | reverse complement strand
CCATTTGGGCGACATACCGATCGCCCTGCGCGAGGCGGGAGCAACATCCACACCTATCTGCACGCCGACACGGTGGGCAGCGGTCTTGACGATGCAAGAGCAGAATGTGACCGGCAGCCGGTTAAGTGAAAATGGGAGCAATGTTGACAAGTGGGTTGTATGTGTTTATATTGTGTCCATCTGACGAAGCATCACACGCTCGATATTCCTAGCATCACCGCACGCTCCACCTCACTGCCGTTCATCGCCAGATAGCTCACACGAATGTGAGCTGAGGCTGATCAGGTCCTGATCGTGTCCTCGGGCATCCCCCAACAGCGGCGCTCTTCCTCTGTGCGTGCCGATATTGCGGAGCATCCTGTCTCGACTCGCCGTGATAGCGAAGATCGGTCGGTACGCAACGGTATAGCGGTTCGCTTGCACTGGAAAGTCACTTCGGTTTCGAAGTGCTCCAGCAGCTTGACACCAAGCCCTCATCGACAGTAGACGCGCGTAGACCCCGACCGGAGTTTTCGGCTCGTAGGTTTGCCCATACTTTTGGACAGGCAGAAGTCCAGAAGTTGGATATCGCCGCGGCCACGATGCGCGAACACGGTGACCTATGAACATCTGCTTTATCTGCAAATATCCACCGATTCAAGGCGGCGTCAGCGTGCAATGCTACTGGTCTGCACGCGGGCTGGCGAAGAAGGGTCACAAGGTTTTCGTCGTCACAAATGCGGACGAGGTCGAACCTGCCTATCGAATCCATCTTTCGCAGTCTGACCGTGCCGCTGGCGGGGCATATGCCCCAGCATTTCCAGAATCGTCCGGTTCTGTCCATGTGTACAGCACACAACCGCCCGATCGGAGCCAGATGTATTACATTCCCCTCAACAACCCGACGGTGACTCGACTGGCAACCATCGCCGCCGATACGATACGCAAAGAGCGCTGTGAGGTTATCTTCACATACTATTTTGAACCCTATGCTTTGGCCGCCCATCTCGCCAGCTATTGGACAGGGATCCCCTATATTCTGAAACATGCGGGCAGTGACTTGAACCGCCTGATGCCTCTGGAGGAGTTGCAGACCGCCTATGTAGAGGTACTGGCGCGCGCGAACAGGGTCATTTCGCATGGGCGCTCGCGCGAGAAATTGATCAGCTACGGGGTTGCCGAGGAGCGCATCAGCTCCCATATCGCCTTCGGCATCCCTTTAGAACACTTTCACCCGGATGTGCAGCCGGTTGACTTGAACGGATTTTTTTTGGAACTGGCTGACGAGACTGAAGGAAGCACAGATCTGCACGGATGGCCCCTTGCCAAAGGGTGGCCTGTGCTTGGCGTATATGGCAAGTTGGGAGAGTACAAGGGAACCTTTGACCTTTTCCATGCCATGGCCCGGCTGATCCGCGACGGGTTTCAGTTTTACGTGGTGTTGCTTGCTCACGGCTGGCAAGAGCATCGGGTGCGGCAGTTGATTGAAGAACTAGGCCTAGCGGCGTACGTTCGCTTCCTACCGTTTCTGCCTCACTGGAAAATTCCTGCTTTCATCCGCAGTTGTACAGCAATTGCGTTTTTGGAGCGTGACTTTCCGATTGCAACCCACGGACCCACGATTCCCACAGAAGTGATCGCCTGTGGAACGTGCCTAATTCTCTCTCAGGAAGTGGCGCACAAGCAGTTGTTTCGTATGCAAATCCGCAACCGCGAAAACATCGTGATCGTTCCCAACCCGCAGCAGCATGATGAGCTCGCCGCATGTATACGCTTTGCGCTCGAGGATGCTCACCGTGCTGACAGAATTGGCCACCGGGGTTTCCAGGACCTTCATCTAGGTGATTTCCATAATCGATATATTGATGACTTGGAAAATCTGCTCAGAGAGGTGGCGAATGAGCCGCGCGCCCAGAGGCTAATTGTTACGCGGCCCGAAGATCCAATCGGCCGTAGAGATGTCTTCGAAATGATGAGTGGGTTGTTTCCATACACCCACGCCCTTTTGACTGCCGAGGCACAAAGGCGGATTCGTGAAGTAGTCGCAGGGAGCGCGATTGGGCAGGGTATTCACGACCGCCGTCAGCTTGC
This sequence comes from Caldilineaceae bacterium, assembly GCA_020845455.1. Classification (GTDB taxonomy): domain Bacteria; phylum Chloroflexota; class Anaerolineae; order Caldilineales; family Caldilineaceae; genus QEUY01. The sequence goes on along the minus strand of JADLFO010000091.1, from coordinate 46,466 downwards.
GGTCACATTAGGGCAGGAAATTCTATCCGCGCTTGAGGCCGATCCCGATGTCGAGTTGGCGATGATTCACGAAGTATGCCGCTATGAAATGAAGCTGCATGAACTGGCCGCCCGAAGCATGGGGGTGAAAGAGACCCAAAGCGTTGATGGTATTACTTTCTCGCTTCAAGGTCTGAGTTCTCTGATACCCACGGTTCGAGACGGCATCGAAGTTGTGCAATTTACCTGTGACGTCGAGACCATCATGATGGCAATTGAAAACAAGGAAACGGTATCCCCCATAGGGGAACCAACCAAAGTGCTATTCCATCCCAGTTCCCTGCCCTTAAGAGTGAACGAGCCGACCGAGTATTTGCTTCGCTTACTCGCCTCCACTTCCATGACCATGGAGGAGGTATTTACAGCAGTATCGAATCATTACCCTTGTGAAGATGCTGCCGCAGAGACGCAACTGCTTCAAAGCTGTGTCTCAGTCTTGGAGGGTTTGTACTGGGAAGGCGTTATTGGGTTCAAATCTTGTGGCGAAACAAACAGCGCTGGCATATAGGGGCAGGATAGAGTCATGAACAGCGAGCAACCTAAGCAGTATCCTTTTCCAGAAGGTCAGCATTCTGGTGATAAGACGCCGACGGATGATTCGCGAGCTACGACGCGTCTTAGAGTCGTTGGAGAGGTGAACTTACAGCGTTTTCTGACAGTAACGAAAAGCGCCCGGCGTAAGGCCTATAAAATCATGATCGTGGCATCGACCCCGCGCCAGCGATACGACGTCTGATGCGTGTCCCTGTTCTCTACGGTCGTTGCAGAGATCCCTTCGTGCTGTATTGATGTCGCTTCATGGGTGCAATGCAGGTATCAGCATTGCGCCGCAGTTCACAGAACACCCGAAAGGAGATGGCCGGATGATCTGAGCTTCTGAACGCGTTGTTTTTGCTGTCCAGAGTTCGGCAGTGGCCGAAGGAGAAACACCATGGCGGAGACGAAACTGCAGGTCCGCGGCGAAATTGATATGGAGAAGTTCAGAGCAGCGAAAACGCTTGGCGGAAACGACACGAAGTTCGAACTGCGTGCTATGAAACCGGTGCGCGGCGGCAACTTGGCGTCAAGCTGCATCATCTGTCTGATCTGTATCATTTGTGTCGTCTGCTCTGCTCGGGTGGCGGAGGAGAATAAGCTTGTTGGATTGCGTCCACTACCGACGTAGACCGGCCCAATCCACGTGTGCAGCGTGCTCCAGAGGATTACGGTATCCAAATCTTCTGGAGCGGCGCCTGCAAAATGTTCGACTGTTACCCACCTGGCGTTACCACCTGACAGAGCCTGGATATCTTTGTAGGGGAGGGGGGCCACAATGTTGGAGAATATACCTTTCCTGGGTGTTGGTCTTGGCTACCGGCAGGAAATGGCAGAGGGTATTCTTTCCTCGGCGGAGCGTATTGATTTTCTCGAGCTTGTCATCGATCAATATCTCGATATGCCGCCCTACAAGGAAAAAGAAGCCCGGCTGTTGGCCGAACGCTTTCCGGTGATTTTGCATGGAATTGAGCTTTCGGTGGGGACCGATAGCCCTATCAGCGAAGAGTACCTAGATAAAGTCCATCAGGTCGCCAGTTGGACAAATCCGAAGTTCGTCAGTGAGCACATTGCCTATACGCAGGTTCCAGGACTCAACATCGGCCAGCTCACCCCTCTGTCATTTAACGAAGCTACTGTAGCTGCGACAGTTCACAACATACGGCATGTGGCATCTACCTTCACCTGCCCTTTTGCCGTCGAGAACATCTCCTACTACTTTCTCGTACCGCCCACGACGATGACTGAAGCTGAGTTTATCAGCAGAGTCGTGGATGAATCAGGCTGTTGGCTTCTGCTGGATTTGACCAACGTACAAAATAACGCGGTGAATAATCAGTTGGATCACCTCGATTTCCTGGATCATATTCCACTCGATCATGTGATCCAGATCCATCTGGCCGGTGGTGACACCTTCGAGGGGATTCTGCTTGACACGCACAGTCATCCAGTCCCACCCGATGTGTTTGACATGCTCCAGTATGTCGCACCGCAAATGCCAAATCTGAAATGCGTCATGATCGAACGCGATCAAGAGTACCCGCCGATGAGTGAGCTATTGGCAGAATTGGATCATGTGCGCGAGATATTGCTCAGGGACTGGGCCCCATATCACGCCTCACAATCGGCAAGCGAATTGCTGCTAAGTGGTTCTCTAAAGTGAATCAATACCCTTCAAACTCAGAAGGGAGGTTATTTTGTCCCAACTGCTTACTTATCAAAAGGCATTTGCGCGCTTGGTCACCGATGCGGAGATGCGTCAGGTTGTCTTTGCCGGCGACACCCGGCCGTTGGCCGAGCTAGGTCTTTCCGCTGAGCAGCAGCAATACTTTTTGCAGATGGACCACAAGCGAGTGGAAATCTTTTCGAGATTGCTGGTCACCAATCGGCTTGGCAAGGCCATGGATGGGTTACCCTGGACGACCAAGATTCTGGGCAGTGAGCTAGGTCAAATCGCCTATGAGTTTAATCAGGCTTCACCACCCAAGGATGCCAAGAAGTATCGTGAAGCGATGGCCTTTGGAGTATATCTTCAGGAGAGATTCCGCCATATACCACCGACACCACCGTATTTGCAGGATGTATTGAATTACGAGATGAGCGTGTTGGAGATCCGTTTTGACGCTGACGGATACCGTACTGTCAGTTCCTCCAAGAATCCTGCCGCCTACCTTCACCTATTGCGTAGTGCTGGCACATCGGAAAACCTCATACCCTTCAGGCTGAATATCCGGATCGTCGCGCTCAACTACGATGTTGAATCGCTCGGCAGGGACCTTGAAAGAGGCAAAACGCGTCCGGCGGTCAAGAAACAGGCCATGCTTGTCCTCCTCAAAGTTGATTCTTCTGGGTCAGTCGTGCAGACGAGAATCAACTACCGCACATTTGCGTTTATCCAGGCATGTGACGGTTCCACGCCATTCGGGGCGATTGTGTACAGTCTGGCACGCGAATTTCACGAGGATACCCCCAGACGTATGCCAGGGTTCAGGGGTCAGTGTCTGAGCCTGTGCAAATCACTGGTCGAACAGGGTGTTATAGGTTTGGGATACGGCGCTTTCTCGGAGCAGAGCGGTGAGTCCAGCGGCCATGTACGATCCCTTGGGTGACAGCGGGACGTTAGTCATCCCTGAGCGATACACGCCTCAAGTGACGGTTTCATTTTCTCTCGTATCGTCTCTGTACCAATATCTGGTATACCTGTCACAACTGCCTCCCGATTCGACGGATTACCCCGCAGATCCCCACTGGCGACAACAGGCGGAGAGGATATCACCCATGACCACCGCTCTGGGGCCGCTCAACTTCTTCGAGTATCCTGTTGTAGAGTCCAAAACAATTGCAGAACTGAGTGTGAAACTTCAGGCGCGGGCGGCGGCGTTGGCCGGCGAGATAGCTGACGCGCTAGACAAAGTAGAGACACTGTATCGCAACAGCCTGTGGCCCGATAGCCACAGGCTGTTGCTGCTTGCTCTGGAAGAGTTGGAGACGTTGCTGCTCCCCCACAAGGATCGACTGCTATCACTTCAGGCAGAACGGCTGGGTCTCAAGAGACACTTATCCTCCTATCAGGTAACCTTAGTCCCAATTACATACCAACGAACAGGCGGTTACAGCCACCCAACCGTGATTAGTATTGCGAAATTTCGCGGGCCAGCGCTTGTCGAGGCTATCGTACACGAGCTAACCCACGTCATGGCAGAGCTAAACAAGCGTGATCAACAGTCCGCTTACGGATTCATAAAACGTCAGTGTGAACTGAAAGGACGATCCCAGCACGACGCATTGCACCTATTTCATCTCTTACTGTTTTATTCGAGCGGCAGCCTGGTGCGCGAGGTGATTGCGTCCGATTATGTACCCTATGCAGAATCAAGAAATATCTATACTAGAGTAGGTTCCATGCTGAGAGCAAAGGTTTTGCCTGAGATGTTGGACAGGATTTGGTTGCCCTGGATCCATGGCCAGTATGACTTGGAAACAGCTATGAGCAATCTAGTTCAGATGCTCTTCAGGGCGGGCGATGAGTGAGTTGTAGCGCACGATTTGCGTGCAGGGGCTAGATTCAGATGATGCGCAGCGCCCTGATCTCCAGCCACTGCGCCTCCGCCGCCACCACCCCATGGCGAAACCGGCCCTGCGGCGTCATCACCATAAACTGGTTATCGATCCACGTCACTAACCCCATCGGCCCGCCCGGCGCAAACGGCAGGCTGAGGAGAAGCCGGTCGTCCACCCAAAACCGGCACTGCGCCACACCCCATTCGATCTCGTAGTGATGCCACGCTCGCAGGTCAACCGGAATCAGCGCCTCGCCAATGCGTAACCGCCGCTGCACACGCCGCCACCACCAGTGATACAGCCGGTGGATCCGCAGCATCGGCGCGATCAGCGGAGCCGCCGGCAGCGTCGCCAGCGCCCCCCAGCGCCGCGCGTCGAGCGTCGCCGCCTTCCATCCGCGCCCCGCCACGCCGGCTGCCAACGGCAGATCGCTCGGCGGCCCCGCAAAGAAAAACCAGAGCGTGCGCGGCAGGTCCCACCGCGCCCTGCCCGCCATGCCAAACGGATCGTTCCAAAAACCGAAGCCCGCCGTGCCGCGCAATTCCTCTGCGCCATGCGAGAACCGCGCCTCGACCTGCAGCCGCAGCGGGGGACGCCAGCGGAACCTCGCCCCACCCTGGTGATAGTCGTCCGCCTGGGCATTGGCATAGTGCGTCCCCTCTTGCGCGCCGATCTCCAGCCGCACAGTGCGATCTTGCTCCGTCACGCGGCCCGATCCCACCTCGAGTATGAGGGGAGCCGACGGCGCAGCAAGCAGATCAAAATTGGGCCGCTTGTTCGGCCTATGCATGAGTATCGCCCTCTACGCATGGAGACGTCCTCATCCGCTCGCCGATGATCATGCCTACGCGAAATCTACCGTCGCATGGCTCCACGATCCGCGCCGCAAACCCGGCCTCCCCCAGCCGCGCCGGCCACGCCGCACGCCCCGCCTCGGGCGGCGCGCCGAAAAAGACCGGGATCCAGCGCTCCCATCCGCCCAATTCCGCGCTCACCCACAGCCCGCCAATCACCAGCCGCCCGCCGAGGACCAACACCCGCGCGCATTCGGCCAGCGTCGCCCGCTCCAGGATATACTCGGCCGGAAAGGTCGCCAGCACCGTGTCCATACAGCCGTCCGCAAAAGGCAGCGCCTGGGCGCATCCGGCCACGCGCAGTCCCTGCAGACCGTGCGCCGCCAGCCGCCGCCCGGCGACCCGCTGCATCTCCGGCGACGGGTCCAGCCCCACCATCTGAAAACGGCGGCTGCCTTCCACCAACAGCGCGCCCGTGCCAAAGCCCAACTCCAGCACACGCGGCCCTACCGCCTCCGCCAGCGCCATGCGCCGCCATGCACCCCAACGCCCCAGACTCACCGCCGCCGCCACGCCCTCATAGCTCCAGGCAAGCTCGCGGTAGAGCCGCTCACATGCCCAGCCATAGATCCGCCCCGCGCCGCGGCGGAACCACGCCCGCGCGCTCTTCGTTCTGCTGTTGACTGCGCTTTGCGCCCGCCGTATCATACGGGTGTTCAGGCCCGTCAGTCTACAGGAATTACATGTCACTGCATTAGTCCAATCAACGATGCGCCGATGCTCTCGACCAGGCGTGCGACCGTGGCGCGCTGCGGCGGGCGACAGCCATAGACACAGGCGAGCCGCAGCCGCGTGGCGTCGGCATAGGCAAGCAGCCGGTCGTGCGCCATCGTCTGCGCGCCATAACCCTGCAGAAAGGCCGTAGCCAACGTGGCTGCCTGTGCCCAGGCGCAGCGTCCCTGCCAGACGCGCAGATCGCAATGCACCAGGAAGTTGGCAACGTCGAGGGCGGCTTCTCCCCAGGAGAATGTATCAAAATCGAGCAGCCCCATACCCGTTGCGTCCCCGATGAACTGCTTATCGTAACAGTCGCGATGCAGCGGGACCGGGGGGGCGCCGCTGCCTTCAAGCAACGCTGTCTGGACGGACGGTGCGAAGGGGGTAAGCGCGGCGTGCAGGTCTGGCGCGATCCAACATAGCCGCTGTAGCCACCGATCCAACACGGTTGCTTCGGAAGACGCATCGTGGGGCGCGCCGGGGGGCAGTTGACTGCCATGCAGTGCGGCCAACGTTTCACCTGCTCGACGGCCCAGCTCGGCCAATTGTATGGGGCTAAGCGTGTCATCGGCAAGCCCGCTGAGAAGCGCCCGCCCCGGCAGCGCGGTCATGGTCACCAGCCCTGCATCCGCGTCTACTGAAACAACTTGGGGGGCGCGCGCTCCGCTGGCAGCCAGCGCTTGGTGAACGGTCTGCAACCCTACGGCTAAGGCCGCAGTGCGTTCAGGCCGCACCACTTTGACATAATGCGATGCGTCAGGTAGCCGCACGACCGCGCGCCGTTCAGGATGGTGGACGACCAAGGTTGCGCCGGACTGGCAGAGCGCGGCCAGCTTGGGCAGACGGCGGTCTGCGCCGCCAAGCTGCCACATGAGCCGGTGGGAAGGCAGCGTCACAACCTGCGAGGGTGAGGCAGCAACATTGCGCGTGGCGTGGACGACCTTGACAAAGCTGGCTTCGTCGGCAAACCACTGGCCCACCACCTCCTGTCCGCTTGGATGCACATAGCGGACCTGAACTTGGTCTGTGCTGCTCAGAGCAATTCGGGACAGCGTCCATGCCCCCGCAGGCAGGCCGGCGTGCGCGGCGCATGGTGCGTCCAACATGATCTGGCATAGGGCCGCAACCGGCGCAGCGTAGCCACCCTGGGACGTCTCGGCATGGGGTAAAAGGCTGATGGGTGGGTTAGGCGGCCACATAGGCTCTCCGTTCGGCAAGGGACAAGATGGCATCACAAACCTTGGGCCAGTCGACATGACGATAGCGGAAGGGTTCGGGAGCACGCCGCAGCAGGCTCAACACCCGTTGGGCTTCAAAGTGCGCCGAATGGTATAAGGTCAACGGGTGCCGCCGGTCCTCTTCGGCGTACCCGGCGACGCACTGTTCCAATGCCTGGGCGGCGGCGGCAGCGTCCCGGATCCCCAGCGCAACCGCTTGGTCCAGGTATGCCGCAAAGCTGCCCAAGTCGGACATGGGATCACCCCAGGCGGCATTATCCAGATCCAGTAGGGCCACGCTGCCATCCGGTTCCACTAAGCATTGGTCAGCGGAAAAGTCCCCGTGGATCAGTGCTGTCTGGGCGGGGGACGCGGCCAGCGTGAACAACGCTCGGGCGGCGATTGCAGCGGCGCGCTCTCTCTGGTCCGGGCGCAGCACAGCCACAGCATCTACGCCGCTGGATGGCGCCGGCGCGACCTGGTGCAGTTTGCTCGCGCTCTGACCATGTAGACGGCGCAAGACGCGGCCCGCGGCTTCCCATCCCGGGCTGGATGTCGCCATCATATCCAAGGGTTGGCCTGTGCGCCATTCCAGCGCGAGGGCATAGGCGAATTTGGCGCGCCCCACACGGCGGGCTAACGGGAGATCGATATGTGTCAGGCCGTGGTACGCAGCCTTGGCCGTTTTATATTCATCGCGGCTGTAGCAGCGCAGACTCCAGCAGCGATCGCCATCGTTCACCCGGCCTACAAAACGCCGTTCGGGTTTGTAGCGCAACGGGACCAACGGGAGGGGCGTTTCGCCCAACCCAAGCGCGGCAGCCAACTCCGCGTCTAGGTGATGGGTGGAGAGGTGGGCTAACCCGCGCAACTTGCGGTCGGCGGGAAAAAAGCGCCAAACCACAGCCATATCGTGCCAGATATGGGCACGGGGATCATCAAATGGCCGCGCCGTATACAACTGCTCGGCAGCGCGGCGGCGATAGGCGGTAGCGTAGGCCCAATTCTCCTGTCCCTGGGTCCGGATACGATAAGCGACGAGGCAGGAGGTGTGGGGTTTGTAGCGCGTATAGACGGCATGTACCTTGCCCACGGCTTGATGCGGTACGCGCGTTGCCAACTCTGTCTGCAGCCGCTCCGGGTCGAGCAGCAGGCCCAGCCCCAGCAGATCCGGCTCCTGGCGCACCAACCAGGCGTCACCGGGTGAAAGCATAAGTGGTCTTTACCCCTTCCATGTCTCCAGTGAATTCCGAATCTCCACACTCATCATGCCCACACTCGTCATTCCCATACTCGTCGGCCAAGGACTGTGCGGCCGACCCAAGCTGGATGCGGTAGAGAGCGGCATAGCGTCCATCGCGCGCCATCAGTTCGGCATGGGCGCCCTGCTCCTGCACGCGACCATCCTGGATATAAAGGATCAGGTCGGCATCTTCAGCCAGGGTCAGGTCATGGGTGATCCAGAAGGTAGTGCGGCCTGTGGCGATTTGGAGCAACGCCGACACCACAGCCTGTTCGTTTTCGTTGTCGAGGCTAGTAGTCGGCTCGTCATAGATCAGCAGCGGAGCCTGGCGCACGGCGGCACGCGCGATGGCTATGCGCTGGCGCTGCCCGCCCGACAGGGTCGCGCCGCGTTCACCCAAGACGGTGTCATAGCCTTGGGGCAGGGCCAGAATGAAGTCGTGGGCATTGGCCAACTTGGCAGCGGCTTCCACTTCGGCGTTGCTTGCGCCCGCAGCCCCATAGGCGATGTTCTCGCGTATGCTAACGCCAAAAAGCAGACTCTCCTGCATGACGACCCCCACCTGGCGGCGCAGCGACTCGAGGGTAAAGCTGCGGATATCCTGGCCGTCAATTGTGATTCGTCCAGCCTGGGGTTCATATAGCCGCAGCAGCAGCCCGGCGATGGTGGACTTGCCTTCGCCCGATGGGCCGACCAGCGCGACACGTTGGCCGGGATGTACGACAAAGTCAGCATCCTGCAGGATGGGATGGCCGGGGAGATAGCTGAAGACGACATTCTCAAATCGTACCCCGCCTTGGAAGGCAGGGGCAGCCGGCGCACCCGGGCGGTCGGCGATGGTCAGCGGCGTATCAAGCAGACTCAAAACGCGCTCGCCGGAAGCCGCGGCCTTGGCGATGCGGCCCGTATATTTGGCCAGATCGTTCATGGGTCGGAAAGCTGCTTTCAGGTAATTGAGAAAGACAACCAGATCACCCACGCTCAGTACGCCGTTTTGCACCAAGGTCGCGCCATACCAGAGCACGCCGCCGGTGCCGGCCGCTATCAGCACATCCACAGTGCGTTCCATCCCCGCAGCCAGCCGCGTGGCACGCACGCCTTCCTTGAGGTTTTTGCGGTCATGGGCTGTAAAGCTCATCTCCAGCACGGACTCCAGCGAGTAGGTCTGCACGACACGGATAGCGTTGAGCGCCTCCCCGGCGTCGGCGGCGAGCGCGCCTTCCCGCTTACGTTGCTTGCGCGCGGCCGTACGGATGCGCCCGGCGAAGCGGCGCATGGTCAGCAGCGAAAGCGGCATTGCAAGCAGCGCCAACAGCGCCAACCGCCAGTTCATCCAAAACATGATGCCCACCATGCTCATCAGCGTCAGCACATTGACGACGAGGGGAAGTACGGCGGTGACCGCGACCTCCTGCAGACGACCGATGTCGCCGGTCAGGTGATTGAGCAGGTCGCCAGTGCGCCGCTGTTCGTGGAAGGAGAGGGGCAGGCGCAGCAGATGGCGAAAGAGATCGCCGCGCACGCGCATCAGCACCCGGTTGCCGGCCAATGCCAGGGTCACGGTGTTGAGATAACCGGCCCCTGCACGCGCCATACCCACGATAAGAAGGGCCGCACCCGCCAAGATCAGGAGCATGTTACCGCTGAGCGCAGTGGGTTGAGCCGCCATCCACCCTGGCAGACCCTGGGCCGTGCCTGCACTCAGATAGTCGAAGACAAACTTGAGCGGCCATGGTTCTAATAGCCGCAGCCCGATGCTTGCCAGCATGGACAGCAGCGCTGCCGTCAGCAGTCGCCATTCTTGGCGAATCGGACCGCGCAGACGGTGCAGAATGCGCCCCAGGCCGGGAATGGCCTTCTGGATGGAAGCGTCGCCCGCGGCATCGGGCGCGGCCAACGATGCATCCGGCTGGTCGACAGACGCTACATCCCGCTGCGCTTGGGCGCACAGGTCGACGATGCGCTGCGCGATATGATCCCAGGTGTGGGCAGCGCGAACTTGGTACAGCGCCGCGGTACTGAGGCGCGCCGCCAACGCCTCGTCTTCGTACAGACGGCGCAGCGCCGCAGCCAGTTCACCGCTGTCTCCTGGGGTCACCAGCAGGGCCGTGCGCTCGTGCTCGACCGCGTCCTGAACCTGGCCGATGCGGCTGGCAACGATGGGCAGCCCTGCGGCCATATATTCATAGAGTTTAAGCGGTGAGAAGTAGAAGTCATCCAGAGGGGGATAGGGCGCAACCGCTACATCCATCACCGCCAGATAGGCGGACACCTCGTCGTGCGGCACCGCGCCGGTGAAGTGTACATCGGCCTCAATGCCCTGCGCGGCGATCTGCGTCTCGAGATCGGCGCGGCACGGACCGTCCCCCACGATCAACAACTTCACCGCGGGTAGGTCCTGACGCAGTCGGCAGAACGCCTCGACCAGCGTTTCCAGCCCGTGCCACGGCTTGAGCGTGCCGATAAATCCGACGGTAAAGCGTTTAGACGGGAAGACGTAGGCAGGCACCACGTCGGCAAAGCGCATAGGGTCCACACCATTAGGTGTCACATGGATGGCCGCATCCGGCACGAAGCGCCGTATATAGGCTGCCACGCTGTCCGAGACCGGAAGCAGCGCAGTCGCCGCGCCAAACAGGGTGCGGGCGACCTCTTCCGCCTCTGGCTCGTGGATCAACGTGCGATGGGTGCGTTCCTCGTCGATCAGGGGCGCGTTTACCTCCAGCAGCCCTGGGATACCCATAGATCGGGCATAGTCCATGGCGCCGTAGCTCCACAGCGAATAGCGCTCGTAGACGGCATCAAAGGGTCCCGCTGTCTCCAACTGCGCCCTGAGTACGGCATTGCTCTGTAAGAGTATTTGCTCACGCGCTGCCACGTCTCTGCCCTTGGGTGCGGCGGGCAGAGCATGCACCGGCGCCGCTTCCAAGCCGGCGGGTGGGTCGCCGTCGAAACGCCGGGCAAACAACTCGACCTGGACGCCGGCCCGCAGCAGGGCGCGAATGACCTCTTGAACGTGGATGGAAGCCCCTTTGCAGCCAAAGACGGGCACGCCAGGGTCCGCACAAATATAGGCCAGGCGCATCTAGGCGACCCCCTGGGGCAGAGCCGTCTCTACGGGGAACTCGATGCCCTGTGCCCCTCGGTAGATATCGCGGATCCGGACCGTGTTGCGATGGATGTCAAACTGATCTTCGATCATGGCGCGCGCCGCTTGGGCCAAGCGCACGCGCAGCGCCCCATCGTCCACCAGCAACTGTATGGCCGCGGCCAGGTCAGCAGGGCTGCGTTGCGGCACGATCAGCCCGGTGCGGTTATGATGCACCAGTTCAGGGATGCCGGTCACATCGGTGGAGACGCAAGGGGCGCCAAGCGCCATGGCTTCCAGCAGCACCGTGGGTAGGCCGTCGCGGTTGCCGTCACTGCCCACCACACAGGGCGCTGCAAAGACTGCAGCCTGCTGCACAGCGCGGATGATCTCATCCTGTGGCTGAGGCCCCTGTAGAGTGACCCATTCCTCTAGCCCCAGTTCCTGAACCTGGCAGCGCAGCGAGTCTTCCAGTGGGCCGGCGCCAATGATGGCGCATGGGATGGGCCGGCCCGCATCGCGCAGCAGGCCGCAGGCAGCAACCAGGTCGTCGAAGCCCTTTTTCTCGACCAGGCGCCCCACAGCCACAATCTGGGCAGGGCGTTCGGCGGGTGAGAGATACGCAAAGCGCGTCAGGTCAAGCCCGTTATAGATGCGTGTCACCTTGTGCGGTGTACTGCCGATGGTGCGGATGAGATAGTCCACGTTGAAATCGCTGACGGTGATGACCGCAGCCGCATGTTCCACCTTGTGGCGCAGGTCGTCGGGGATGACCTCCTGATGAAAGATATCCTTGGCATGGGCTGTGAAGACATAGGGGACGCCGGTCAGCGCGCCTGCCAGCCAGGCCACCGTGGTCGCCACTGAGCCGAAGTGAGCATGCAGGCAGTCCAACCGCTCTGTCCGGATGAAGCGGGCCAACCAGAGGCCCTGGAGGATATCACGCGCCGTCAGATAGGGCGTGGCCTGAAGAATCTCCCACAGGCTGGGGAACTCGCTGGTCGCATGCTGAAGCGCGGCCCAGAACTCGGTGTGCTTCATAGGCTCCAGTGGCACATAGTGGACCGACGCCTGGACCTGGGCATAGGCGGCGTGAAAGCGCCCGTCGATGGGCGCGCGCAACGAGAAAATCTGCACCAGCGTGCCGGCAGACTCGTGGGCCAAAATCTCATTGACGATAAATGTCTCGGAGAAGCGCGGGTACATCTTGAGTACATAGCCGATGCGCTGTGCGCTTTGGGTATTCATACGAAAGCTCTCCTATCTCTCCTCACACTGCGTTACGACGGCGTACCGTGCAAGAGCGCAGGCTGCCATTGGGCAGGCGCGTGCTGCGCCAGAACGGAGATCCGGCGGCTACCCGGCAAATATACAGGGGAACGGCGCGCTGCGGTCGCTGCCACTTCGGCGAGCAGCCCCGGCAGACGTTCCAGCCCCTCTAGGTCAATGTCGCACTGCAGGGGCGCCGAATCATGTAGAGTGGCGGCCAGCCAGTCCCCCAAACGTACAGGATTGACCTGTTCGGGGGCCAGCATGTCGAGCGCACCCAGGTCTGTGAGACGCTGCGCCCGCTCCCACTGTTCACGTCGCGGCGCTACGCGCGGCACAATCAAGGAGCGTTTACGATGGGCGAGTATTTCGCTGACCGTGTTGTAGCCGCCCATCGAGATAACAGCGTCGGCATGGGGCAAAAGCGCTTCGGGCGCGGGCAAGAACTGCACCACGGCTAGGTCGTCACGCTGCTGCGCGTGCAGATCAAGCTGGGCCTGGGCGGCTTGCGGCATATAGGGGCCCGTGATGAGCAGCCCTTGCATGTCATCCGGCAGAGGGGCATGCGCAAAGGCAGTGGCAAGCCGTTCCCCATCCTCCCCCCCGCCCACCATGCATAACGCCAGCCGCGTTCCAGGCCGGGGCAAAAGGTCTCGAATCGCTGCCTGGTCGGCCGCTCGAGCACGGGCCGTCTGCGCGCGGGTTCGATCAATGTAACCTGTGAAGCGCACCTTGGCCGCAACGGCAGGCGGCAACTGATACTCCTGGATGGGGTTATAGACCTTGGGGTCGCCGTAGATCCAGACCGCCCCGTAATAGGCATCGATCATCTCGCTGGTACGCATGGCAGCCCATTCCCGCCGCGCCGTCAGGGCATCGTCCAGCACATCGCGCAACCCCAAGACACAGCGCGTTCCGCGGCGGCGTAGCATACGCAGTGCGGGCAGCAGTTCGTCCTGCAGCCCACCGGCCACCTTATCCACGATCAAAACATGGGGGGCGAAATCTTCCAGCGCAGCGCGCATGGTATGGGCGCGCAACCGGATCACACTTTCCAAGGGCAGGCTCAGCCCCGAAGAGTGATAGCGACCGTGAGCATCCTTGCCCACAGCAGGCAGCGCCAGCATATCCGTCTTGGACGGCAGTTGAAAGCTGCCCGCTATTGCCGTACCGGAAATCATCAAGTTGGTCGGGGGATCGGCCATTTGAGCGAAGGCCGCAGCAATGGCTAGATTGCGGCGAATGTGGCCCAAACCCTGCGTATCATGCGAGTAGAAAGCAACTCGCAGCCCCTCTCCATGCTGAGGCTCGTCCATTATGGTTTCCTCTCCAAACATCCATGCTGTGTCTTCACCCAATTCTGCCTTCCGTCTCGACGCGCCCACTTCGAACAGCCGGCTCCGCTTTCACAAGAAGGTCTAGGGGAGAAGATCGCTGTAGGCTACATGTGGCAGGTTTTATGCCGTTCGTTCTCCTTCGTGATACGCACGTCGTTTGATGTTCCTCAATTCACGGAGGACTTATGACCAACTCGCGTTACCTATAAGTGCAGACACAAGGTCTCGAAAATACATCAAACGCGCGATGGACCTCATGATGGACACCGCAAGGTTCTCCCGGCGCAAACGCGAACCTGGGGACAGGACACGATCCACGCATCCTGTCCCCAGGCGGACAGATCCAATTGATGCCGTGTACACATCAAGGCGATTGCATGAGTGCCGGCAAGTACAGTAAATTTCGGGGGTCCGGCAGCAGCGCCGCGTCGACATCCAGCAAGCGACCTATCTTTTGATCCCACACCGCGCCTTGGCCGTCTATCACGGCCCCCTTACCCACCAACAATTCGAGCACGGGGTCGACAAGTGTTGCGCTCGTGCTGCTTTGCTTACGCAGCTTTTGTTGCGCCAGCGCAGCCGCGCCGCCGGCAAAGGCCGTGGCCATAGATGTGCCGCTCCATGTAGCATAGCCGGCGCCTTGCTGGTTGATCATCGCCGATATGACACCATCACCCGGCGCGGCCAAGTCCACCCACAGTTCGCCATAATTGGCAAAGCTTGACTTCACAAAGCGAAGTTCTGCCTGCAGATAAGTTACAGACGTGACACCCAGCACACGGTCATACCCAGCAGGATAATGCACCTGTTCCGTACCCTGGTTGCCGGACGCGGCAACCAGTACAACCCCCGCTTGCACGGCGTTGGCTACCGCATCACGCAAAATCTGAGAGTCAAATTCGGTTCCCAAACTCATGTTGATGACGGTCGCGCCATTCGCCACAGCCCACTCGATAGCATAGGCCAGCAAGAAGGTGTTCCCGCGACCACTGCTGTCCAGCACACGCACCGGTAGGAGCTTGGCCTTGGGCGCCATCCGGGCCACAATCCCCGCCACATGGGTGCCGTGGCCCCACGCCAACCCAGGACCGGTGTCGTCCGGAGCCATGTCGTCGTCGATTACATCCAGGCCAGGCCAGATCAGGCGACCCGCAAACTGCTCATGCGCGCTGTAGACGCCGGTATCGAGGATCGAAATGGTCTCGCCTTGACCGCTATACGAACCCAACACAGGCGGCAGCCCGACCTGCCGGTAGGCATCCTGCGTGCCATAGCCTGCCGGCTCTTTCGGTCCACCCCATCCCCACGTCTTATAGCCGTCATCTTCGGGCACACTCTGGACATAGTTTAATTCTACCCAGACGACGCCATAGTTCTGCTTCACCGCGCGGATGCGATCCACCAGGTCCGGTTCGCCATCGTCGGTACTCAGCAGATAGATATGGGCCGACGCCAGCAACGTGCTCTTGACATTCAGATCCGCGCTGTCAAATTCAGCGGCCTCGATGAGTCGATCCAAATCGGCTGCGCTCTGCATGCGTACTACGATCTCGCCGTCCTCGTATTCGTCCAGATCAATCTCCGTCGCCTGGATCGTACCATTCGCCAAGAGGACGCCACGTACCTCCACCCATACATCGGTCGTATATCGAGCCGGGTCGACCGGGTCAAAGACTGTTGCCGCATCGGACGTGATCGTCAACGTCGTGCCGTCGCCCGCAAGCACTTTCCATGTGCCGGCCAGCCCGCCGGCAGGTAGGTCCAACACCCAACCTTCCCATTCGTCCCCAGAGCCGCCGTTACTCTCGTATTGTTGCGGGAGCGCACGCTGCGTCATGGAGGACGAAGCGTGCACCGCCGCCACGTTGTCGCTGATCCCGCTCGCTGTGAGCAACAGCAGGGCGGACAACAGAATGGCGACCAAAACCGGTAGAGCCTGCGGACGGAAGATCGGTTGGATAACGCGCTGGTTCATTGCGCAGGGTCCTTTCCACTTCATATTTCGGCGCTTCAACTCTCGGCCTCAAGATCAGCCGATGACGACAAAGGGCGCCCAGTAATACGGGTGCGTACCGGAGACAATTGCGTGACGCTGGGTAGCGGCCATGGCCTGCGCGGGGTCACTGGCGAGGCCGGCTCCTGCCTGGTTCTTGTCCAGCAGCGTGCGGTAGAACTCCACCATTAGCCCCGACGCGCTTTCATCGTGTACATTCCACAGACTCGCAACTACACCGGCCGCGCCTGCCCCCAAGAAGCCGCGCGTCAGCCCAATCACCTCATCGCCGCCGCGCACCTCACCGGCCCCACTTTCACAGGCGCTGAGTACCACGAGCCGCGCGGTCAGCGGCAGCCGATAGATCTCACGCACGTCGATCCAGCCATCGGCTAGCCTCAACGCCGAAAAAAATGAGTTGTCAGGACGGAACAGCCCATGGGTAGCCAAATGCAGCACATCGGCAGCCGCGGCGGTTCCATGGAGACACGCGCGGTCGGCCTGTGCGCCCAGGTGTAGCTGTGCGGTCTCAAACAAATGGGCGCACGCTTCGACTTCACGCGACGCGAAGGGAATGGACGGGTCGAATGGGGCCACTCCGGCAAAGCTCGCTAGATTGCCACGCCGCCCAGCCGGCAACGTGTACGCCGCCACACTGGCGCTCGGTGCATATGAAATATCTACATCTTGCACCAAATAGCGACCGGCGTGCCATAGTGCATGAAAAGGCAGCAGATGCAGCCCCCCATAGGGAACAATCAACCAGCGGTCCGTCTCGATATGCGCACGCAGGGGCGCGATCAACAGATCGTAAAGTTGGGCCAGAGCCTGGGTCAACTGACGCGTCAGGCGAGCGCTATGCCGCATCAGGTAGTCAGGGCCAAGTTCGGCACGGCCCAACTGAAAACGCAACTCCGCCTGGGCATGCTCGACTTCGTCCACCTGCGCCAACCGCCGCACCACCGCGGCGCGCCGCGGCCCAACTACAAAGGCCAGAACCTCATCCCCCGCGTAATAGTAGACCAGGGCTTGCTGATTCTCTGCCAGCGCGGCCTGCAGCCCGGCCAACCGGACTGGTTCGGCCTGGGCAAGTGGGAGCATCGCACGCCTCTCCAGCTCCTGGATGGCGGCCTCGGCTGCCTGCACTTGGCGTGTGATCTCCCCTGTAGATCGCCGGCTATCGCTCTCACCTAGCAACTGGTTATACAGCCAATGAAGTTGGCGACGCAGGGCCACACGCGCAGGGTCTGTGTCTGCAGGCTGAGGATCAACACTGGCAAGCAGCCGTTCCAGCAGCGCGCGTGAACGTGCCCGCTCCACCACGGCGAATGCCGCGTCCACTTCATCCTCGCCGGGTGACGGCGCATCCAACAAGCTCAAGACAAGATCACTATAAAGAGCAGCCTTATTCTCTAGAAACGCAGTACGAATCTCCTCCAGAGCGAGGCTAGACCGCTGCTGTTCCAAAAGCGCAAGCGCCGCGCCAAAGTGACGCCGCGCAACCTGCGCATTGCCTGCGACCTGCTCGATCTGCCCCCTGGCATGGAGCAGACGCAACCATAAATGCGGCAAGATGGGCTGAGCGGATGACTCTAGAGGCAAAGACCCACCCAGGTATGCCTCGACCTGATCTGCAGCGGCGCGCGCGCCGGGCAGGTCAGCACGGCCCAACGCCAGGCGAAGCCGCAGCAGCCACGCTTCCACCTGCCCGGCGACATCCCATAACTGTGCAGACGTAGAGGCGCCCTCACCCAATAAAGCCTCTACCTGTGCCCAAGCCGCGTTCGTATCGCCCGTGCGTTCGGCCAGGACAGCTTGTGCTACCTGCACGCGCCGGAGCCAATAGGGGTTCCTCAACTCCACACAGAGTTGCGCGGCTTCCCCTAGGGCAGTTATCGCCGCGGCATCGTTGCGCCGATCGATCTCCAGCAGCCCGCGCGTATACAGGCTTTGCGCCAGTTCATAGGGCTGGCGTGAACGACGAAACAACCTCTCGGCGCGGTCGAGCGCATGTTGCGCCTCCGGCAGCAAGTTGAGCGCGACATAAGCCAACGCATGTTCCAGCAGCAGTTCATCCGCTTGGCGCAGCGTGTCTAGGGCGGCCTCCTCGTCGCTGGGAAGGTCGCCGACCAACACGGCGGCAGCTTGGTCAAACGCCTCCAGCGCAGCCGCATAGCGTCCCATGCGTAACAAAAGCCGGCCCAGATTGGTCTGGGCGCGCGCTCGATTCACCGGCTCCCCCGCACGGTCAAAGCTGCGCACCGCGGCCGCTAATGCGGCCTCAGCCTCGTCTGGCCTGTCCAAAAACGTCAATGCACTGGCCCGGTTCAGGGCCACATGCGCGAACTCGCCCGCCAGACTATCCTGGCCGTCTGCGCTAAGCTGCGTTTGCAGTTCGTGCAGCGCGTTTTCCGCTGTGTCATACGCGGCAAGAGCAGCCCCGTGCCGCTCTTGATAGACCAGGAGTGTAGCCAAATTGCGCTGAGCGCGACTGAGCAGCAGTAGGCTGCTGGGGTCAGATCCGGCAGCAGATGTCAGCGCCACGATGGCGCGACGAATAGCCGCCTCAGCCTCGGCATAGCGGCCCTGCATCGCCAACACTTGTGTCAGCCCCAGGTCGCTGCGCGCCAACCACTCCCCGGCATCGGCGGTTTGCCATATCGCTTGTGCATAACGAAGCGCCGCTTCGGCTTCGGCCAGATCGCCCGCCTGTACCCGCTGCCGGGCCTCGGCATAGGCAACCTGGCCTGTAACAACGGGGCCAAGCGGAATGGCTTCGCCAATTGAAGCAGCTAATGCCAGCCAGCGCCCAGCAATTTCCGGCGCGGCCTCT
Organism: Caldilineaceae bacterium; assembly: GCA_020845455.1. Classification (GTDB taxonomy): domain Bacteria; phylum Chloroflexota; class Anaerolineae; order Caldilineales; family Caldilineaceae; genus QEUY01. The sequence goes on along the minus strand of JADLFO010000091.1, from coordinate 27,781 downwards.
CCCTGTTCCAGCGCAGCTTGCGCCAGCCCAACCGCGCCATTTTCATTCCATAGGCCTGCCTCGGAAAGACGTTGCGCTGCATCCTCCTGAGACATAGCGCCGAGTTGGATCAGAAGTTCAGAGGTTAGAGCCTCGCCGGCAGGTGGTAGCATCTCGCTCATGACGTATGGCTTAAGTAAGGTCCAGCGGCTCGATCTCGACCACCGCGCCGGAGACAGGCGTAACCGTCAGCCGGTAAACACCCGGCTCAATCTGGCCCAGCCCAAAACGCCCCTGAGATGTACCCTGCACACTCCAGTGCGGACCGGCCGCACTCACCGGCGCCAGATCAATCAGCGCGACACCGCCGCTGTCGTCCAGACCGATGACTTCACCCTCAACGCGGCGCATCCCTCGCTCCGGCTCCACCATCAACTCAACTTCGAGTTCGCCCGCTGCGTAGAGTAGGCGGTAGGCAGCTCCGGCGCCGCTGCGTATCCCCGCGGCCGGCGCCGCAGATCGGCTGTCCCAGGTCAGGGCAGCCGACAGCCAGGCTCCTAGCCGGGCCGCAGTGCTTTGGGCCTGCTGCTCAACCTCTGCAAACAGCGCCACATAGCGCGCGTGCGCGGCAGGTGAGACCGTGCTGCGCCGCGCAACGGCCAGTTCTTCGTGCAATCGGCCCAACTCTTCCATGCGCTGTTGGCAGGCGTCACAGACGTCCAGATGCTCTGCAGCCTGAGAAGACAGCATCATGCCATCAAATACTAGGTTGAATAGGGGTTCGTCCTGCAAATGTTCCATGATTGGCTCTCCACCGGCTGCGACTCGTCTTCTATCTGTCTATTCTATAGAGTGGCATATTCTGCGCCGGAAAATACGCGGAACGCTAGGCTAGCCGTGGTCTATGGCCGATCCATTTCATGGAAGCCCAATCCCTCCAGGATCGACCGCAGTTGTTCAAGACAGCGGTTGCGCGTTGGCCCGATGCTGCCCTTGGGCAGCCCCAACTGCACGCTTATCGAGTCATAGCTCGGCTCAGAGAGATCGAGAAAAAGCAACGTGAGCAGATCGCGACAACGATCCCCCAGGCGTTCCATGCCTACGGCCAGCACACGCTGTCGCTCCCAACCCATCAGCAGGTCGTGCATGCTGGGCACGCGCACTACAGTCACAGGCTCCGCGGCCAGCGTCTCTCCATCCATCAGATCGGCTTCTGCGCCAGGGGATTCCCGTTTGCGCTGCTGCACAATACGCCAGGTCATACGTCGCGCCGTAGTGACCAACCAACCCGGCAGGCGTTCGGGGTCTTCAATACGATGCAGATTCTGCGCCAGCGCCAAAAACACCTCTTGGCCCACGTCGTCCACCTCTGCACTGCTCAGACCATAGCGTGCCGGCACAGCATGGACCAGCCGGGAATAGCGCTCCACCAAGTCGCGCCAGGCCTCGGCGCTGCCCTGCAGGCAGCGTCTGACTAGGGTAGAAGTGGTCGCGGAATCCTCCGCTGTCCAGTTGTCTGTTTTGACTGCCACCCATATCTCCTTCATCAGAGGGATAGACGTTCTTGAAGCTGCCCTGCACGCCACCCCATGCAGATCAGGCAAATTTGGGCCTGGCGATGGAGCGGGCTGCCCATCGAGACCTCATGATCCACGGTCAGCGCCCCACTGTAGGCATTGAGGAGCACATAATCCGCGATCCGCGCTCGCCGCACTCCTTTCCAACGTCCCTGACCGCGCCTAAGGGGCGGTCAGGGACGGGCTGTCTATCGCCCAGCGCGCCAGCGCATCGTCCAGGTCATCCACCGATGTGAACCAGCGCACCAACCGCAGAAACTGTCCAATATCCTGCATCTGACCGTGCAACTGCGCGATATCCTCCACCCGGCTGTGCAGTTCCTCCAGCTTTGGGCCGATCGGGCTGCTGCTGGCTGCGCTCGTGCCATAGCTCCCATGAAATGCAAAATAGGCCTGGTTCAGCACCCGCAGCGGATATCCGGCCTTCACAAACACCTGCCGGCGCATCTCCATATACCGCTCGGCCTCGCCCACCTTGCCCTGCGCCAACAGACGATCGACCTCCAGCCGCGTGAGGCGCATCTCTTTGCCAAAGTCAAAGATAAATTCCTCTTCCGCCATCTCTAGCGTCTTGGGCAACTTGAGCGCCCTCTGCGCGCCGCTCTCTCTGCCGCCGACCTCAGACCAGATCAGTTCGGGATAATAGCGACGCAAGGTACGCGCGCCGATCTCATCGCCTACAATATTCGCCACCGTCTCGTTGATCGTCTTCATGTCCTGACTCGAAAAGTACGACCACCCTAACGGGAAAAAAGTCAAATAGTTATGTACCCACTCATGCGCCACCGTGCTCAACACCCAGGGCAGGCTCGCCTGGTCTATCACCATCGTCGGATATGCGCCCAACCCGCCAATTTCGGTGATATAGGCGCTGGCGTTGGGCAGTTTGTCAATCGCGGCCTCCGATTGCTCGATCTGTCCGAGCGGTATCGCCCCATCCACCATACGGCTGTAGACCGTCATGATCTCGTCGCGTGGGCTTACGACCAACGTCTTTGGCGGGTCGGTAAAGGCGAACTGCAGCGGCGGCGCAAGCCACGGCCCCACCCCAAATCCCGCTTCACGCAGCACTGACCCCACCTGCCGCTCGATCACCTGCTCGACGGCGGGCCGCAGATCCTCCTGCCGTACGCGCAGCGCCGTTAGTTCCGCCTGGCCCTGCGCCGCATCGCCCCCCTCACTGCGCAAACGCCTGATCCGCCCCTCCAATTCGCCCACGCGCGCCGCATCCGCCATGTATGCGCGCACCAGCGCCGCCCCGGCCTCGACATCCAGCCCGGCAGCGGGCCGCTGGATAGACGCCGTCGCCTTGCGCGCCAGCGCGTCGACCTCCCATTCCACCAAGTCGAACCCCCAGCCGGCGACGGCCATCGCCATTCGCCGCGTGCGCGTCATGTCTGCCGGTAGGGCGCTTCCCCCCAGTAAGACCAGTGCCGCCCAAATTGTGACTACGCGAAAGGTTAGGCCGAACCATCCGATCCGCACATTCCATCGGACGCCGCCCATCACAGCCTGGGCGCGCGGCGTTTGTTCAATGTTCATACTCTGCCATACAATGCGTCTATTAGACCCGCGCCGCACAAAGATCCCGACAGGCCGGCGCAGCCTATCCAAGCACACCCAGATACACAGCGTACTTGCGCCCTCCCGCTGCCGCCGTTGTCTAGAATCCCATGTCGCCAACCGTGTTACCAGCCATATCAGCGTCTATGCTGCCCCCCACATGGTCATCGCCGCAAGCGCTCGGCCACTTCCTTCACACTATGCCCAAGGCGGAACTTCATATCCACCTCGAAGGCTCGATCCAACCGGCCACGCTTCTGGAGTTGGCGCGCCGCCACCGGCGCCTGTACTCCCTGCCCGCCCAGGATGAGGAGGGGTTGCTGCGCTGGTTCACCTTCATCGATTTCCCGCACTTCGTCGAGATCTATCTCACCATCTCCGACCTGCTGCGCACGCCCGACGACTTCGCGCTGATCACCTATGCCTGCGGCGCAGATATGGCGGCCCAAAACATCCGCTATCGTGAACTCACCTTCACGCCCTACACCCACATCCACCTGCAGGACAAGGGCTTGACGATTGTCGACCTCGTGGCCGGCCTCGACGCAGGACGCCGCCGCGCCCAGACCGACTTCGACGTCGAGATGCGCTGGGTCTTCGACATCCCGCGCCACGCTGCCTTCCCACCCCACGCCAAGCACGCCTACGACCCGGCCCCGGCGGAGATCACGCTGCAATACGCGCTGGCAGGCCGCGACCACGGCGTCGTCGGCTTCGGCCTCGGCGGCCTCGAGGTGGGCGCACCGCCCGAACCCTTTGCCCCCGCCTTTGCCGCGGCCCGCGCCGCCGGCCTCATCTCCGTGCCTCATGCCGGCGAAATCGCAGGCCCCGACAGCATCTGGGGCGCGCTGCACGCCTTGCACGCCCAGCGCCTGGGCCATGGCGTGCGCGCCATTGAAGACCCGGCGCTCCTGCTCTATCTGCGCGACCACCAGATCCCGCTGGAAATCAACCCCACCAGCAACATCTGCCTGCATGTTTATCGCCGGCTCGCCGAACACCCCTTCCCCCACCTCGACCGCATGGGGCTGCTGCTCACCGTCAACAGCGACGACCCGCCGCTCTTCAACACCACCCTGCTGCACGAATACGCCATCCTCGCCGCCGAGTTCGGCTATGACCCAAGCGCCATCGCCCGCATTGCGGCCAACGCCTTCCGGGCGGCTGCCGCGCCTGCCGGCCTCAAAGCCGGCATGCTCGCCCATTTCGACACCTGGCGCGCCGCCCAGGGCCTCAGCGCTCCAGCGCCCACAGCAGCGCCCCCGTCACCGTAGCACACCCCGCCTTGGCCCGCACCTCGACGGGAAAGCCAAAGAACTCGCCCACCCGCGTCATCACTGCGCGCATCGTCGCCATATCGGTCAGATGACCCGTCACGACGATCCGCTCCACCTGCGCCGCGCGCCCGGCGTTGATCGCCAGCGTCGCGATCACCTGGCCCACCATCGTCACCAGGGCCGCCGCCAGATCCTCGCGCCGCGCCGCCCCACCGCCACGCGCCCAAAGTTCACCGCCGTCGCATCGGACGGCAGGCTCCCGATCGGCCCGGTCACGACATCCTGCAACCCCAGATCCACAGCCGCCGCATCGCCCTGCGCCGCCAACCGGTCGATCTCCTGTGGCCGCGTTGTCTCCAGCAGGAGCCGGCCCAAACCCAACAGCGTCCCGCCGCCGACCCCCGTCCCGGTGACATGCCGGAAGCTCGCCCCATCCGCCGCCACCATCGCCGTTCCCGACCCGGCGCTCACCACCAGGATCGGCTAGACGCCTCATGGCGAATCTTGCCATTCTCCATCTTTGACGTGCAGCCGCCGCCTGGCTATGATTGGAGCCTCACACTGCCGCCGTCTCGATTTGGATAACCGCCCGGAAACACAGCGCCCATGGAACCGATCGCCGGAACAGCCGCCACCTACGTCACCAATACTCGCCCGCCGGGCCTCGCAGCGCGGCTTTTGCCTTCTTGGGTCTTCTATACCAAGCTTCTGCGCACTGTCTTCCACTACAGCGCGGTCGCCCGGCGCAACCAGTATGACGCCGCCGCGTGGCACGCCAGCAGCCTGGCCGTGCTCCACGCGCTCGAAAGCGTCGGCGTCCAGATTCAGATCAGCGGTCTTCCCATCCTCAACACGGTCGAGGGACCCTGCGTGCTGGTCGCCAATCACATGAGCACGCTGGAGACCATCGTCCTCCCCGGCATTGTCCAGCCCTACAAGGACGTCACCTTTGTCGTCAAGCGCGGCATCGTCGAATATCCCGTCTTCAAGCATATCATGCGCGCCCGCGACCCGATCGTCGTCGACCGCATCAGCCCGCGCGCCGACCTGGCGCGTGTCCTGGAGGAAGGCCCGCGCATCCTGCAGAGCGGGCGCTCGATCGTCGTCTTCCCCCAGACGACCCGCACACACGTCTTTGACCCTGCCCAGTTCAATTCGATCGGGGTAAAACTGGCGCGCCAGGCGGGCGTCCCCATCGTCCCGGTCGCCGTGCGCTCGGACGCTTGGGGCATCGGGCGCTTTGTCAAAGAGTTCGGGCGCATCAACCCCGCGCTGCCCGTGCGTCTGGCCTTTGGCGACCCCATCACCCTGCACGGTCGCGGCAGCGCCGAACACCACGCCGCCGTCGACTTTATCCGCACTATGCTGCAAAGCTGGGGCAGCGCAACGCTCTAGACCGCGCTACCCGCTCTCCCCCCGGCCGCGCACGCGCCGCAGATAGTGGCGCAGCCGCTGCCAATGGGCCAGCGAGCGCGCCTGGGCTGCCGCCTTCACAGCTTCCGGCCCATAGCGCAGCACACTCACCTCGCCGCTCAAGGCCCGCATCTCGCGCGCCACGATCCGGCGCGTGTCGGCCTCCTGCACGGCGCGGTCCACGACATAGTCGGCCAACCCGCTGCCATACTCCAGCACTGTCTCGCCCGGCGCGATGGGCCGTCCGGCCCGCCGCCCCCAGCGCAGCAGCGCCATCCATGGGTCCTCGCGCCGCTGCTGCCGGCGCAGCAGCGCCCCGGCCAGCGCCCAGATCACCAGCGCCAATGGCAGCAGCCACAGCGCAGTCTGCCAATTCCACGCCGACTGCACTTCCGGCAGCGCCGGCACGGGTGGAACTTGCGGGCGTATGCCTGCCCCTGCCGCAAACCGGGGGTCAGCCACGCGCACCAAGGCGGGGCGTCCGGCTGTGGGTTCAAAGGGGACCCACCCCACCTGTGGAAAATAGACCTCCGGCCACGAGTGCGCCTCGGCCTCGGTCACAACCCACACATTCTCCGCCGGGTCCCAACTCCCCGCAGCGAACCCCGTGGCAAAGCGCGCCGGCATCCCCGCCAACCGCGCCAGCACGACAAAGGCCGTCGCATAGTAGTCGCAGTAACCGCGCCGCAGGTCAAACAGAAAATAGTCGGCCACATCGGCCACATCACTGGGCGGTGGCGGCACATCGAGATCATATTCGTACTGGCGCAGAAAGCTCTCGATCGCGGCCATGCGGTCAAACGCGCTGGGCTGCCCGACCACGATCTCGGCGGCCAAGTCGCGCGTGCGCTGCGTGATCGTCTCCGGCAGCGCACGGTGGATCTCCATCTCCGCAGGTAAAGGTATGGCCGCTCCCCACTCCGGCAGCCCTCGCAGCATCGCCTCGTCCACCGCCATCACCGCGGAGACGACCGTATAGCTGCGCTCCCGGCTGTAGAGCGCCACCAGGTCATCCTGGCCCCGCTGCTCCATCTGGACCACAGTCGACACCTCCAGCGGCTCCGCCGCCGCATAGAGGATCGTGCTCCCGAACTCCAGAATCACGCTTTGCACTACCAGCTTGCGGCCCCAGCGCTCATCCGCAACCAAGCGCGTGTTGGCCTCTATCTCCTCGCGCGCCAACGCCGCCGGATTGCTCCAGCCGTGGCCGTCGTAGACCGCCAAGGTCCCGCCGCGCATCGTGCGGCCCGGCGGGGGCGCTTCCTCATAGGGCGCAGCATAGCTAGCCGCCGCCTCATTGGTGCGCACACGCATCACCTCCACGCGGCTCACCTCAGGCCCGCCTTGCAACAAGAATGCATTGGGCAGCCCGCCGCCCAGCCCGCCGCCACGCAGCCGGGACGTAGCGTGCAGGTCTGGAAAGAGACGCTCCGCCAGGTCCTCGGCGCGTTCGTTGAGCGGCGCAATCCAGGCGTAATACTGGCGCACCAACGGCGTGAAGTAGAGGTTGGGCATCACCGCGGCCAGCGTCAGTACCAGAACCCCCGCGCTCAACACGCTCAGTACCCGGTCCGTCAGCAGCCCAGGGCTGTAATCCAAATGCAGCCGCGTCCACCGCTCGACCAGCAGATCATGGTCGAGCAGCAGTTGCAACAGAATCGTCAGCGCCAACCCCACCACCAACAGATACTTCCCGCCGCTGCTGTAGAGCAGGATCGTGCCCAGCAGCCATAGGCTCGGCGCAGCCGCCAGATAGCCCTGCCGGCTGCGTCTCGCCAGCCACGCCGAGACCGCGCCAACCATCCACAGCACGCTGCACGCCAGCGCGCCAAATACCAGATTGTCCTGCGCCGCGCCTCCTGCCTGCACCCCTGACCACCACAGCAGGGCGCGCTCGCCGAACCCACGCCAGCTTCCCACAACCTCACTCGGAATCGCCGCCCAGGAGTTGGCCCACAACGCCTGCCACAGCCGTGCCGGGCCGGGGATCCAGCCCAGCAGCAGTTGGCTGATGGCGATCAACCCCAGCGCCGCCACCGCCAGCGCACGTCCAGCCCCCAGCCCCCAAGACCGGCGCGGCGCGGCGCTCTGCCGCCACCCCCACAGCCACCAGACCGCCATCACCGCCAGCGGGCCGCTCCACTCCATGACCGTTTGCGTCGGCCCCAGCGCCAGCCAGCGGCTGGAGCGCAGCGCCACCGCGGGCAGCGCACTCAACGCCATACAAGCGAGCAGCACCCCCCACCCCAACACAGGCCGCGCCCATCGCTCCAGCCAAAGCAGCGCCCGCAGCGGCCAGACCGGTGCATCTGCGGGGGTATAGCTGAAATCCTGCGATGAGTGCGCTGCCATAGCGTCACGGCTGACCGTCAGCCGACCTCCTCCTCTACCTCATAGGTGACGACCCCGCCCGTCGGCGTGCTGCGGATCACCGTGCGTTTACGCCGGAAGCGCAGCACCGAGCGCAGTGGGCTGCCCGCTTCGACCACCGCCGATGGGATCTCGACGCGCGCCAGCAGCGCTTGGGTTGTCCCTAGCCTGGCCCGCAGCGCCTCTTCGTCCGCGCCCGGCTCGCCCGATGCAGGCGACACCAATACCGCGCTGCTTTCCAACCCCAACCCCTTCAGGTGCAGCAGTTGCGCCGGCCAATCCCCCGCCTGCCCAATGTCCACCTGCGGCGTGATCACGATCAGGCTGCCGCGGCGGCCCAATGCCGGCCCATTGCTTGACAGCAGATCCGCCAGCGGCACATTGCCGGCGTCGATGCGCGCCAGGGCCGCCATCATCTGCCACAACTGCGCTTGCCCAGGCAGCGGGGAGATCAGCCACGGCTGCGTTTCGCCGGATGCGGCCTCGCTGCCTGCGACCAGCAGCCCCACGGCCCGCTGCTCACGCCCCGCCAGCAGTTCCGCCGCCAAACTGGCCGCCAGGATAATGCTCGTCTCCAGCGTGCTAGACGGCCCGCTGCCGGAGTGTACCCGGCCACAAAGGTCCAGCACGACCCAGACATCACCGCTTGGCTCCGTCTCCAGTTCCTTGACCATCAGACGCCCGCGGTGAGCCGAAGTCCGCCAGTGGATATGGCGCAGGCTGTCCCCAGGCCGGTACTCGGTCACCGTCGCCGCCGGTTGCACCCCGCGCAGCGGACGCCGCCGCCGGTCGCTCCCCTGCGTATTGCCGTGCGGCAGCGCCAGCCGCGGCAGTTCCACCACGCGCGGATAGATCAACACAACGTCGTGATGTGGGAAATCGACCTGCAGGTCAAATAGCCCCAGCGGGTCCTGCAGATGCAGCCTATGCGGCCCCAGCCGAAAGACGCCGCGCTGTTTGCATTCCACCTCGGCGCGCCAGCGATATGACGAAAGCGCCCCGCACGCGATCACACGCCCCGCCTCATAGCCCGGCAAGTCAGACTGATCTACGAACTCTGCCCACAATACAGGCAGACGGCTCAGGTTGCGCAGCTCGAATTCCTCTTGCAGCAGATCGCCCGCCACCAAGATCGTGCTGACGCGCGCCCGCGCCACATCCAGCGCAGGCCCCAAGCTCCGCACCCACAAATAGCCCAGGGCATAGAGACCCGCCAAGGTCACGCTCAACACCACCCAGACCGGGTGCGGCGCAAATATCTGGTTGAGCAGCACGATCGGCAGCAGCAGCAGCGGCCATCCGATCCGCAGATCGATCCGGCTCTGCTCCGGCAGACCGCGGTTTAACAGACGCCGCACCGCCGCGCCCCATCCCCTCGGTCGCCCCCATCTTCGTATGCCCCGTCGTGCGCCCTGCACCGTGCTATAATTTGCCCCGTCCAAGCGAATATGCCACAATCCGTATGTCGATCATCCCGCGCCCCATCCCAGACGAGACCGGGCTCACCGCCGGTCAGCGCCAATGCCGAACACACCTGCCGGCCCATCGCCCATACACAACCCCGACGGAACCATCTCCGCCGTCGTGTTGAGCGTCAGCCCGCCCGACGCCCCTTTCCGGCTGCTCCGCCTCTGGCTGCCGCCAGGGGCCGCCGAAACCCCCGCCTGTGGCCGCTTCTGGATGGCCCGCTGCGCCGAGGATACCCCCTTGGCCCGCGCCCAAGACTGGTCGATCTATCTGCGCCGTCCTCTGCCGGCCGCCGGTGTGCCGGAGACAATCGCAGCCGGCGCGGGTGAGCGGCTCGACCTTCTGCTCGGCCATGATGCCGACCTAGGCGCAGCCTGGCTGGCGGCGCGCCCTCCCGGCAGCACCGTCAATCTGCTCGGCCCCTTTGGGCGTCCGTTTGCGCTGCCGCCCAACAGCCGGGCGCTGCTTGTCCTCACGCTCCCTGCCTACGCCCCTCTCTGGCTTCCCGCCATCCACGACATGCTGGACCGGGGCGGGCGCGTCACCCTCGTGACCCCTCCCACGGCCGCTGCCGAAAGCCTGCGCGCACGGCTGCCCCTAGCCGTCGAACTGCGCGCCGCGCGCGATGCCGTCGATTGGTCGCAACACCTGGCCGAGACCGTACGCTGGGCCGACCATCTCTGCGCCGCGCTGCCTGCCTCCCACTATCAACCCCTCGCCGATGAGATACGCCGCGTGCGCTTTCGCGTCGACCCAGGCTTCGCCCATGTGTATCTAGAAGCCGACCTCGCCTGCGGTTTCGGCGCTTGCCTGGCCTGCGCCGTGCCGCTGCCCGACGGCGGCATGACCCGCGCCTGTCAACACGGCCCCATCTTCCCCCTCGAGCGCGTCACCGTCTAGCCCGCCGCTTTCGCTTGGGGCCGACCATCCATTCAGCGCATCAACAGTTCCAACGGGTTGGCGCGCCGCCCAAAATCGCGGATCTCAAAATGCAGATGCGCCCCGGTGCTGTTCCCCGTCGATCCGACGGCGCCGATGATCTGCCCCTGGGCAACCACTTCGCCTTCCTTCACCAGCACATCGGCCAAATGCGAATAGAGCGTCACATAGTCGATATGATGGTCGATCACCACAAAATTGCCGTAGCCTTGCTCGTTCCACCCGGCGCGGATCACCACCCCCCGGTCCGCCGCCGTCACAAAGGCCCCCGCCGGCGCGGCGATGTCGAGCGCAGGATGGTCCTCACGATAGCCTTGGCTCAGCCAGCCATAGACCGGCCAGGTAAAGCGCCCGCTGCCATACGGCCATGCCGCAGGCACAGCTACCGCCGCCGTGACCCCCGACCCGCCCACGGCATACGCCATATAGGGTGAAACCGCCAGCGGTTGATCCAGCATAAACGCCATAAACCCGCCCGACGCCTGCGCCGGCTGCCCAGGCACACGCACATAGCTGTCCGGCGCTAAGGGCGAGTCCGGCGCGGCGTTGGCCGGCAACCGGTTCCAGGCGACAGCGCGAACCTGCAGCGTATCTACGCCGTACTGCGCCGCCACCTGGGCTAAGTTCTCGCCTTCCGCCACACGATGGCAGCGCCAGCCTACCGGCAGCGGCTCCAGCCAATCCCCTATCACCAACGGCTCCTGCAAGCGAAAATCCGGTGTGACCAAACAGGGCGCGTCCTCTAAGTCAACACCCATCTCCAGCGCCACCGTCCACAGCGTATCATCCGGCTGCACTGTATAGCCCCGCGCTCGCACTTGAGGCTCCACAGGTGACTGCGCGGGCGGCGTACCGGCCGGCGGCGTAGGGGTCGGCAGCAGGATCACGGCTTGCGTTGGGGTCGGCGTAGCAACATCCTCCGGGCGCAAGATCGGCGCTTGCGCCCGTGCCCTTCCCCATCCGCTCTCGCCCCAGAGCGCCACCGCCAGGGCGCAGCAGAGCAGCGCGGCCAACAGCCGGCCCTTTCCGCAAGCGCACATCTTACGGCCCTCCCGGCGTCACGCGCAGCACCCGGCCTCCCTGCACATCCACCACCCAGAGCCGCCCTGACCCATCCACCGCGATCCCCACCGGTTTCACGTCCGGCGTCGCCGCCGTGCGCAGCGACCACAGCGCGTCCACACCCCCCTGCGCGTTTAGCCGCAGGACCTGGCCCATCTCCGGCTGCGTAACATAGACACGGCCCGCGTTGTCCACTGCCAAATGCGGCCCGTCCAGGCTGTTCGCCATAGGCAGGGCAATGCTGCTCAGGATAAAGCTCGCCGCATGGCTCGGCTCCAAGAGGCCGGCCCTGTTCCAATCAAACCAGATCAGCCGGTGGTTGCCCGCGTCGGTCACATAGACCGAGCCGTCATCCATCCCGGCCACGTCCACGGGCTGCATCGCCTGGAGCGTACCGCTCACCGCTGGACGCAGGACCTCGGCTACCACCGCGCCGTTCATATCCAGCGCCACGACCCGCTGCGCCGGCGTGCTTGCCACCCAAATGCGCCCCTGCGCGTCGACGCCAATGCCGCGCGCTCGGTTCGCCAACTCCGGCGGCGCGCCCAGCGTGGCCTGATAGTTGCCCTGCGCGTCAAACCGCTCGATGCGCGCCGTGGCCGCATCCAGCACATAGACGCGGCCCGCACCGTCGACCGCCATGTCCATCGGCTCCACAAAGGGCTGCTCTCCAGGCCGCAACTCGACCGTTTCCCCGCTTGTCACGTCCAACATCAGCGCGCGCCCTGCGCCGCTCTCCGCCACATAGATGCGGCCATCACCCGCCGCGATCCCGCGCGGCGCGTTCAGCCCCGACATCACGACCTCGACCTCCGCCGGCTGCACGGCAGCCCTATCCATACCGGCCACAACCGGCTCGGCGGCGTCCGCAGGCAGCGGCAGCGCAGGCATCTCTATGCGAGTATAGTCCTTCTGCGGCGGAAACAGAAAGTCGCTTGGGATGATCTGATAGCCGCCCCCCTCCTGCCCCGGCGGACGCCAATGGCTCGGCCCCAAGAGGCCGACCCTGTTCCAATAGAGATTGACAAAGGTATGATCCGTACGGTCGGCATAGCGCACTTCGATATCGTGCAGCCCACTGGAAAGCGCCGCCTCACCTGTACTGAACTCGCCGCGCGTGCGGCTGGCCGCGACCTCGCTGCCGTCGATCTTGAGCAGCGACTCGTCGACCGATTCCAGCGCAAAGCCATAGACGCCCTCTTGCGGGATCGCCAGTTTGCCCGTCCACACCACGGTATAGGGGCGCGGCAGCACCGGCACATGAAAATACATCCCGATCCGCGGGTCAATCTGCGCGAAACTCTCCGGCCCGGCCCACTCGCCGTTGCCAAAATAGTGCCCCAGCAGGCCATTGCCGCGCACGGGCGGCCTGTACAGCATCCACGGCGGGATGACCTCCGCTTCGCCGTCGGGCGCGCGCCAAGCTAGGACCACACGCCCTTCGCCCCCCTCGGCCCACACACGCAGGTTGTGGTTGCCGCGCGGCAGCATCACCGCCGCGCTCAACCCATTCCCCTGACTCGCGTCCCCTTGCAGCACCGGCTCCTCGCCGAGGTAGAGCGCCGCCTCACCCGGCGCTTGCAGCACAAGTTGGTGCGGCCCATAGCTGTCCACGGCCAGCACTCCTTGCCACTCTGCCCTAAAGGGCAGCGCCAACGGCGCATCCTCCGGCCAGTGGCTGTCCAGCGTTGGCTCGTCGCGCGCGATCCCAGGCCCGGCGTCACCGGGCCGATGATAGGTCGCGACCAACCCCTGCACGCTCGCCTGATCTGCCGCACTGAGGCGCGCCACATAGATCACCACCGGCCCCCCGAACGGTGGGCGGCGCTCCTCAAAGACCGCGTGCGGATAGAGCCGCCGCGCCTCCTCAAACAACTCACGGCGTTCGATATCGAGGATCAACACTATGTCCTGATCGCTCGGCCCCAAGAGGCCGTCTCTGTTCCAAACCGCGGGTTGCAGCAGCGGCAGCGTGGCGTTGGTCTCCAAACGCGCATAGGACACGCCGGGGGCCAAGAAGCGCACCGTGGGGTGCCGGTCATAGAGCGAGACCACATAGGCCCGCGCGCCGTCCAGATGGCGCAGTTCTTCGGCGGTCCACGTCTCCGCGGTCGAATACGCATTCCAAGAGGCAAAGTCGGAAGTCTGGCGCGCGAAATAGAGGCGTGTGTTCAGCAGCCCGATCGGCAGCAAAAAGAGCAGCACGATCCACGCGCCCAGCGCGGGAACCGTACGCCCCGGCCCTGTGACCCATTCCCGCGCCAATTCCCCCAGAGGCAGCGCCACTATGAAATAGACCGCAGGCAGCGCAGCGATCGAACGCAGCGACTGCGGCGCTTCAAACCCCAATGAGAGAATGCCGCCGAGCAGCCCCACCACCGCCCAGACCGGCAGCAGCGCCATCTCCAGCCGATTGGCGCGGCGCAAGGCCAATCCTAGTCCCAAAATCAGCAGCCCGCCGGAGATCGTGTCGAGCAGCGGCGCGCCGGGCAGGTTGTGCCGCCCATTAGGGTCGCCCGCCCCATTGAACATCAACAGATGCCTGCGCGTATTCTCCGCCAGCGCGGGCAGCAGACGGTGTACATCGCGGTCGCGCAGCAGTGACGTGCTCTGCACACGCGCAAAATACATCTCCGGCTTGACCAAGGCAAGCTTCGCCACCGGCGCTATCACCAGCGCGGCGACAACCAACATCACCCCCAAGCCGGGTGCGATCCGCCGCCACTGCGCCCGTTCGCACCACAGCAGCCACGCGACAAACAAGCCCAGGACGACCACAAACAACTGAAAGGCCGAATAAAAGCATAACCCCAACCCCAGCGCCAACCCCGCCAGCCCATAGTCGAGCGGCGCGTTGCGCCGTACCGCGCGCGCCAAGAACCACAGCACCGCCAGTTCGGCCAGCGGCGTGGCGCTGTTATACATGCCCATGCGGCTAAAGGTCACCGACCAATGCGCCGTCGCCACCAGCCCCGCAGCGGCCAGCCCCACCGCCCGGCCATAGACCTCTTTGCCCAGGCCATAGGCTGCCGCCACGGTCGCCACGCCCATCAGCGCGCTGATCACACGCAGCGCCACAGTCCCGACCCCCAAGAGCCGGAACGCGCCGACGATCAACCACAGATAATGGCCCGTGGCGTTGACACCGTCCGTATAGATCGGGCGATAGGCCGGTTCGCGCAGCACACGCAGCGCCTCCAGCCCATTGGCGGCCTCGTCATACCAGGTCCCCAGCGGGATCTCGCCCAGCCGCCACAGCCGCAGCCCAGCCGCTACGCCGATCAGGAGAAACCAGAAGGCCCACCCGGTAGGCCGCAACCGCGGTCTGGCTCCCCATGGCTGCATCACCGCGCCGGCGACGACGCCTGCCAGCACGCCGGCCGCATACCACTGCCAATCGCGCGTGGTCACCGCGCCTACGTCCAGCCTGCGCCAGCCCCACACCGCCAGCCCACACGCCATCAACAGCCCTGCCGCGCCCAGCCACCCTCTGCGCCAGCCCGGGGCCGCGACGTCGACCCACACATGCGCCGGGCGGCGCGGCGCACCATAGAGCCACAGCCACAGGGCGAGCGCCGCGGCCCCCAGCAGCCCGGCGTCGAACGCCAGACGCTGGTTGATCGCCCGTTGGGCGGCGACGGCCAACCCCACGGCGACCAGCCCGCCCAGCAGCCGCCACAGGCGCGGCACGCTGCAGCGTGCCCCATCAACCCGTCTCAGTAGCGTTGCCTGCGTCCACGCCGGTCCCATGCTGTTCATGCTCGTGCTAACGCACGCACTGCGTGCTCGGATGCATCCTCTAGGGAGCGCATCTAGGGGAGCGCGGGGAACACCTGCACCCGCTGATTGTCGGCGTCGGCGATGACGACCCGGTTCGACAGCCCGTCCCAGGCGATGCCGTTGGGCAGCGCCAGCCGGTTCATCTCGGCGCCAAAGCTGCCAAACGCCGCCTTCAACCCGCCCGCGCTGTTATAGACCAGGACGCGATAATTGGCCGGGTCGGTGGCATAGACATCGCCGCTGCCCGTCACCGCCAGATAGGGCTTGTGATGCAAATGCTGGCTGCTCCAGCTCGCCACCGGCCATTCGGCCAGAGGCTGCAGCGCGGCGTCTAGCTTCTGGATGCGCCGGTTCCATGCATCCGCCACAAAGATGCTGCCGTCGCGGCCGTCGATTGCCACCGCAGTCGGCTCCTCAAACCGACCCAAGGTCACACCGCCGCCGCCCACCTGCTGGATCAACTCGCCTGTAGGCGTAAACAGCAGGATGCGCTTGTTGCCGGTATCGGCCACCAATAGATTCCCGTTCGGGTCCACGGCCAGCCCACGTGGGCCAAACAGCGCCAACGGGTCGCCCAACTCGCCCTGCGTCGTGTTGAAATAGCCCCACTTACGCAAGAAAGCGCCGTCGGGCGCAAACACTTGGATGCGCCCATTCCAGGTATCGGCCACATAAATCTGCCCCGCCTCGTCGACCGCCACTCCCCACGGCTCGTTGAACTGCCCGTCGCCAAGCTGCAGCGGCCCGCTGCCGTCGGGATCCACACAGCCGCCCGCCTCGCCCTCACTCAGCCGGCACACGCTGCCCACCTCGAACAAGAAATTGCCCGCCGGGTCGAGTACGACGATGCGGTTGTTGCCGCTGTCGGCGATCACCAAACTGCCTTCCGGCCCTACCGCCACGGCGCGCGGCGCCGACAGCGGCAACCTGCCTATCTGGCCGCTGTAGCTCGCCACCGCCGCCACGTCGACCGACCGCGCCCGCACTGCCTCCTCTTGCACGCTCGCCTCGGTCACCAGCGGAGTCACGTTGAGGTTCCAAATCTGGTCGGCGATGTCCTTGCGCACCCACATCTCAAAATCATGCCGGTTCGGCCACTGTGTCAGGTCTCGCTCCTTGGCCGGGTTCTCGCTGTCGGCATAGCGCCGGTAGAAGACGATATCAAAGATACGGCGCATCTTCGCACGGTCCATCAGCGTGCCGAAGAAACGCTGCGGCGTCAGCCCAAAATAGCCCTGGTCGGGCCACCAGACCAGCCGGTAGGTGCGGCGGATATAGTCTCGCTCTACATAGGGGTGTACCTTGTCATAGTTCTTCGGCCCCACGATCACCACCGGCGCGGCCATCGCATCACTCGTCGGGTTGTCCCCATAGAAGCGCGCATTCGGATACTGGCGCATATACCAACTCAGCGGCCAAGAGCTGTCGTCGTCATAGGCTACCGTGATATTGTGCGCCCCCACCGTCCGCTCGCTGATCAAGTCGATCTCATTCAGCGAGCGCTTGATGTCCGGCGAGCCATGCGCATAGACTAGATACTCGGTCACCAGGTCATAGTTGACATAGTTCAGCATATAGGTGAAGCGCACCGTCAACAGCAGCAGCAGCCCCGCGCCGCCCACGGCCAACAGCCGCAGCGCCGTGGCGGTATCGGTGCGTGCGACCCAGCGCCACGCCAGATAGCCCAGCCCGCCGGCCAGCACGGCCATCACCAGCCACTGCATCACCTGCCCCACGGCATCCAAGCTGCGCCCGCCGTCCGGGCGGCTGCCCAACAGCGCCGCCGCCAGCACCAGCAGCGCAGGCCCCCCCCCGATCAGCCACACCGCCCCCGACGCACGTACCGCGGCCCAAGGGATCTGGCGGATCACCCGCCCCAACCACCAGCCGCCCAGGATACACATCGGCAGCGCAATGTGCGTCAACAGCCAGGGCATCTTTTCCCCGGCAATCGTATATGCCAGCCATGTTCCCAGCGACCACCACAGCACCAGCGCCACAAAGACCACTCGGTTCTGGCGCAGCAATGCCGCGCCTGGCTCGTCGAGCGTGGCGCTGGGCTGCACCTCGGCAGGCAGGTCAGACTCCACCACCGGGTCCCAGGCCGGGTCGCGCCGCAGCCAATAGACCACCGTCACGCCGCCCCCGACCGTCAGCAGCAGCGGCAAAAACTCATACAGCCAGCCCAGCATGATGTAGTAGTACCACGGCTGGCCGCCGCGCGCCACCTCCTGCTGCTCCAGCCAATAGCCCAAACTGCCTATAATGCCGCTGGCTAGGCCGTTGCGCGTGTTGGTCAAAAAGGTCGTAAAGAACAGCACCTGAATCAACCAGAACAGCCCCATCATCTGCGCCCACTGGCCGAAGCGCAGCGTACCCTCGCCGGCCGTGCGCGGCTCGCGCATCTCAAACCAGAAATAGGCGATGCCGGCGCTCACCGCCACCATGACCAGCACCAGCCCGGCGGAACGCAGCAGGTCGGTTGTCGTCGCATAGGCCATCGCGTCCCAGCCAAAGAGCAGATGGCCGAACGGCGCAAGAAACGGCATCACTGCGGTCGCCATCATCACCGCCAGATCGGCGGCGTCGCTGTGGCGCAGCCTGGCCCACGCCGGCCCCATCAGCCACATCGCCAGCAGCCCCAGCGCGGCGGCGATCCCCAGACCAGCCAGGATCAACGCCGCCGCCGTTTGGCCGATCTCAAAGAGATAAAAGCCGATGCTTGCGCCAAACAGCCCCGCCGCAGCCGCCAGAAAAACCCGCCGCCCGATCACCTGCCGCAGCGCCAGCCCCGCGAAAAATACCCCCAAGATCGCGCCGTGCATAAAATGGTTCTCTTTGGTGATAAAGCCAAGCGCCATCCCCAACACCATGAGGGTCAACCAGCGCATCCGCTTGGCCGCGGCCACCGGCTCGGCGCGAGCGTCCAAATAACGCATCGCCCCATACACCCACACCATCGTGAACAATGAAATGTAAATATCGTTGCGGATGTAGCGGCTGTGAAACAGCAGGCTGGGGCTGATCGTGACCATTACACCGGCCAACAGCGCGCCCATGCGGCCAATATAGCGCCGGTACAGATAGGCCATCCCGATCACGCCCAACCCCAGCAGCGCAGGCATCAGCCGGGCCGTCGTGTCAGTATCGCCAAACAGAAAGTACATCAGCGCGTTCATGTGGAACAGGAACGGCCCATGCATCATGGGGTTGTGTTCATAGTTGCCTGCGTTATACAGGTAATAGGAATAGAGCGCATGCAGGCTCTCGTCGTGACTCATAGCGCGCACGCCCAGATGATAAAAGCGCGCGACCCCACCCACGGCAAACAGCAGCACCCAAGCCACCGTCTCCCAATTCACCCGCACCAGCGAGAGCACCGGACGATCCAACAGCGCGTGCGGCTGCGCCGGGGGCAAGGCCACCGCCGCAGGTGCAGCGGCCATCTCCGCGTGCGGACTCGCATCCATTAGGCGTTCGCTCATGCGTTATCTATTCCTTTTCCATCCACTCTCAATTCGTACGGACACGACATATCCATATCATGTTCGTACCATACAGAAGATGGCCCATCATTGGGGCGTCTGGTCCACCCACAAAATCACATCGCGCGAGGCCGCCGGGGCGGGCGCGGCGCGATAGATCACCCAGCGCGCCAACGGTTGCAGCCACGGCGTCCACAGGCGCGCCACCCCGGATTGGCCGGTGTCGCTCGCCCCGCTCTGCCGCCCCAATGCCTGGGGCAGCCAGGAGAACTCCACAGGGTAGGCGCTGCCGACATACCCCTCCGGCAGCCCATAGCCGTCTTCACTCGCCCCATCGGGCGCGCTTTGCGCCAACGTGATCGCGACCGGCTGGGGCCGGTTGCCCTCGCCCCCGGCCTCTTGTACCATATCCCCCGGCGACGGCACGGGAACCCAAGCGACGTCGCGCATCGCCCGCAGATACCAACCCAGCACCGGGTCAGGCAGCGCCGGGATCAGTTCACCCGCCGCTGTCGTATAGCTTGCGACCTGCACCAGCACGGGCAGTTGATGCGGCGTCCCCGCGCGGTGCGCGCTCAAAGTCTCGATATCGTCGACCAGCAAGCGGATCTCCGGGTGGGTCTGGCGCGCAAAGAAGCCGTCCATCTGCCCCGGCTCCTCCCTCTGGTTGAGTTGCCAGCCGCTGCGCAGCCCTGTCATGATCAGCACGATTGCCAGCGCCGACAGCGCGATCCAGGCCGCATGACGCCGGTCCGCCCACACGGCATAGACAATAAGGATCGCCGCCGCCAACAGGAAGATCACCGCAGTCGCCTGCGCCATCACCAGGTCAAACACACGGCTGTAGACCAGCGCCGCCGCCCAAAAGCTCCCCGAAATCACAAGGATCGCCAAGGTCGCATAGATCGCGCCCGTCTCGCGCCATTCCAAATTGCGCGGGCGCCGCGCCGCCAGCAGCGCCAGCAGCCACGCCGCACCGATCGACAGCGGCAGCCCCAGCATCGGCAGCGCCAGCGGTCCCCGGCCCGGCAGCAGAGACAGCACGCCGCCCCACGCCAGCCATGACCACAGAAATACAACCCACGCTTTCGGCTGCGGCATGGCTTGCGCAGGCCGCACCGCCATCACCGCCAACCCCAGCACGCCCAACACTGCAAGCAACGGTTGGTCGACCAACAGCCGCACCCACGGCCAGCCAGGGTCATAGCTCGCCGCGCCGGTGAACTGTCCCAGCCAGACGCTCAGGCTCGTGCCGACCCACGCTGCGCCGTCCAACCGCATCAAGCCAAGCGTCGCCCCCAGCGCGGCGCTGAGACCGGCCCACAGCAACATGGATGGCGTAAACAAGCCGGCCCGTCGCAGCGGCTCTCCATACAGCACGCCAAAGAGCAGCAGCACCGGCAGCCAACTCCACGCCAGCGCACCGCTCACCAGCAGCAGCCCGATGGCAACCGCCGTCCACCGCCGCCACCACTCTTGGCTGCGAATGTCGTCCTCTGCTGTCAGCCGCATCAACCCGGTCAGCGCCAACAGGCCGAGCGCCAGCCCCAAGACCGCGCCGTCGGCCAGCCGGCTTAACGCCACCAGCCAGGGGTCAAAGGCTGCCAGCCAGGCCAGCGCCAGCGCCGCACCGCGGCCCACCCAGCCCCGCCAGGCCCACGGCCACAGCACGAGCAGGCTGCCCGCCGCCGCGCTCACCAGGCGCGCCGCCGCATCGCCGTCCGCGCCGATCCAAAACAGCAGCCATTGCAGGCCATACAACAGCGCGCTGCTGGGCGCAGGCGCGTCGGCAATCTGTTGGGCGTGCGCCGCCAGATAGGCAGGCCAGGTGTTGGCCGCCTCCCACGGCAGCAAGGGCATCACGCCCAACTGCCGAAAACGCAAGAAAGCGCCCACGCCCAACGCCGCCGCATAGAGCAGCCGCTCGACCGTCAGCCAGGCGGCCACACCCGGCAGCGCGGCCCCGTCTCTCTTCTCCACCTCATGCGTCAAAACCGCCATCGTCACACTGCCTAACTGTCAACGCCGCCGAAAAACCCGGACCTGCCCCTGCTCGAATGCCAATTCGAGCGTCTCCTCCAGCAGACGCAGCCGCCCCGGTGAAATGCCATATTCCTCGGTCTCCGCCGGCCCTACATAGACATAGTCGATCCCCCACGCCGCCAGCGTGGCGCGGATCTGGTCCGGCGTCCCACTGCGGTAAACGATCTCCAGCGCCTCCGGTCGTCCCGCGCGCATCTCTGAATAGGCACGCCCGCGCCACTGCGACTCATGCCCTTCCCAGCCGATCAGCGTCGGTCGCCCAGTCATGGCGCTGATGCGGTTGTCGCCTGCGTTGTAGCTGCCGCCCCGACCCTCCAGCACCACACTGTCCAGTGCGGTGTGAGTGCGCACCCACGCCACCGCCGCCTGCTCGTCCGGCGCAATATAGGCGGTCGCGTCCAGCGTGGGCTGCTCGGCACGAAACCCGCCTGTCTTGGCGTAGGTCGCGGCCACAGGAAAGAGTAGGCCGCTTGCCATCAAAACCAGCGCCAGCACGCTGGCGACACGCGCCGCAGGCCGTGACGCCTCATCCGCACGCCAAGCCGCCGCCACCGCGAACGCACTCGCCAGCCCCAAGAGCAGCCAGCCCTGATAGTAGAACTTAAAAACCGTGTTCATGCGCATGCCGAAGTTGTCTTTCAGAAACACAAACTCCGGCGTATAAACCAGCGCCAGGCCCAGCGCGGCGAGCAAAAGCGCAAACACTCGCGCGAATCCGGTATATTGCCCGGCATACTGTGCAGCCCCTCCGCAGCGCAGCGTGTCCGCCAGCAGACTCAGCGTCGCCGTCAGCCCCGCGCCCACCAGCAGCGCCGTCCAAAAGTGGCGGCCCCAGCGCGCCCACATAAACGGCGCATAGCCGGTCGCGCCGTCAGGCAGCGCTATTCCGGCCAACTGCTCCGCCCCCGCGCCGGTATTTAAGGCCAGAAACGCCATTAGTCCCAGGAAGAGCAGCGGCAGCCCCCAGACGAGCAGCGCCACCCTGCCTACTGTGCGCCGCGCCGGCTTGCCGTCCGAGCGCGCCAGCAGCGCCAGCGTGATGATCCCCGGCACGAACTGCCCAAACATCAACAAAAGCTGGGGCAGCCGCGTTGGGTTAAACAGATTGGGGACGATCCCACCCACCTGGCTCTGCGCGCTCAAAAAATAGGGCAAATAGATCAGCAAAGGCCCAACCAACCATACCGCCCCAACGACCAGCGCAGGCTGCCACCATCGGTCACGGCCCCCGGACGCCAGCCACAGCCCCGCCGCACAGCAGCCAACCAACAGCGCCCAATAGGGCGGAAAATCCCAGGTGTTCAAAAAGAGCAAGGCCCCGGCAAAGAGCGCAATGAACCCCACCCGCAACTTGCCGAGCGGCAGATACGCCCAGCGCGCCCAGCCTCTCCACCCCGTTTCCGGCGCATCGGCTCTGCGTTTCGCCACGCCGATCAATGTCTGCAGCGCCAGCCCAATCACCACCAGCACCACCGGCATCGCCAGCACATGCGGGTGATTGTCACCCAGCACATAACTGAACATGGGGAACTCGTCGATCACTTCCAAATGCTGCCCCAACAGGTTCAGGTCCCCGATCACCCGGCTGGAGCGCCACCACCACCAGTCCATGCCGATATACCAGTTGCCGCTTTGGATCGCGCGCTCCGGGAAGCCCGGCACGCCTACCCATCGAGCCAGCGGCATCACATGGAAGCCCATGGCATAGAGCCACTCCAACACCATCATCAGATTGCCGATTACCCCCACGGCCAAGGCTGCCAGCACACCGCCGGCCATGCTCGCCGCCGAGATCACCCAGGCATGGCCTTCCCCAGCAGTTCCCTCTGATCGTGCCACGGCGAGCGGCGCGCGGCGGTCATATCCCAAAGCCAGCAGGTTCGTCACCACGCCAAAGCAGCCGATCAGCAGCAGCCCAAACCAGGCCGCCTGCCCCACATTATAGGCGATCGCCGGCGGCTGGCCTGCTAACCGTCCCAGCGCCGTCAACAGCCAGTAGCCGAGATAGTAGTAGCTGATCGGATAACCTGCGAACCACGCGTCCTGCGGCGGAAAGGTCGTGCCGGCCCAGATGCTGTTCATAAACATCAGGTCCATCGGCTTCTCCGTATGGTTCGCCGCCGGGTCGTAGGCCCGCACCACGGCCCACAACACAAACCCCGCCAAAAAGAGCGCCTCTACCGCTATGATCACACGCCAGTTGCCGGCCACACGCACTTCCCGCCAATATCGGCGCAGCGCGTTCCGGCCCAGCGCATAAGAAGCCCCGGCGACGAGCGCCACTGCCAGCCAGGCCGCGCCCACCTCGTTGCGCAGCAGTCCAACGCTGTAGCCCAGCCAGAACAGGACGCCCGTGACCACCACCGCCGACGTTTTCGCCAAGGCATAGCCGCGATCCGGCAGTTCGTCAAACAAGCGCAGCGTCAGCGGCAGCGCCGCCAAGGTCACAACCTGCATCACCGCATACCATGCCGCCAACGCGCCTAGCATCAATGCATTACCCTTTGTCGTGCGCCGGATGCCGGCCGAATGCCGCGCAGCGTCAGCCCGCGTGCGTCTTCCGGCCGACCTGCTCGCCCACGTCCTGGCCAGTCGGGGCCTGTTGTGGGAAATAGAGGCCATCCTCTTGGATAAGCCGCCCTGGGACGGCGTAGATCACGACGCCCTCATGCTCATAGATCGGGCCGAGCATCCCGAGCGCCGCCATCTCCGCCAGCTTGTTCACCCCCTCAGGATGCAGATATCGCTCCAACTGCCCCACATAGACCAGCCCGATCCCCAACTCGTCGATGATCGCCTGCGTCCGGTCGATATCGGGCGTGGCCCAAAACTCGCGCAGCAGACCATCGCGCGCCCCCACCTGCTCCCCTGGTCGCTGCTCCGATTTGTGCATCCCCAGCAGCCCGCTCAACCCCGTCAAGCTCGCCACGCGTGAACTGCCCGCGCGATAGTAGTCAAGCTCCGAGGTTTCGACGATCACCGGGTTGCCGCGCACATGCGCCAGCAGCCACTCGATCGCCGCATGGTCGGCGGCCAACAGAATACGGTGGCTGTCGTCCGGCCAGGTGTAGCTGCCCTGGCCCATATAGTCCAGAGCGTTCAACGTGCCAAAGGCGGGCCGCCAGCCGGTCAGGCGCTGGCTCAAACGCGCCGGCGTGCCGAGCGCCACATAGGTCAGGCTGGCTACCAGCAGCACCACAACGCCGGTCTGCCACAGCGCGGGCCAGCGCCGCCCATCCCACCAGGGCGCGGGCCGCGGCGTCTCAGCCCCCGCCGCGTCGACAGACGGGGAACGTTCCCGTGGCAGCGCAGGCTGTGCCAGGCTTGCGGTCGCCGCCTGCCACAGCCGCGGCAGCGCGACCGCCGCGGCCAGCCCCCACAGCACCCACACCTGGATAAAGAACTTAAAGAGTGTATTCATGCGGTACCAGTCGCCGCCCTGCAGAAAGTCCTTGAGATAGACGACCTGCGTGCCCGCCAAGATCGCCAACCCCGTCGCCGCCAGCACGCCGGCAAAGACCGCGGCGGGGTCGGCCTGGCTGCCGCGCCGCCACAGCGTCAGCAGCGCGATCCCCAGCAAGGGCAGACAGAGCGCCAGCACCTCCCGCCCCCACAGCAGCGCGCCGATGCTTGCCAGCGCCGCCAGCGGCAGCACCGCCACGCCCAGCAGATAGCCAAAGGTCGGGCGGCGCACCAAACAGCTGTGCAAATACAAAAAGCGCGGCAGCCGGTCGAAGCGGCGCAGCAAGGTGGACAAAAACCGCTCGATGCCCGTAGGCCGCGACGCGTGCTGACGTGTACGCGCCGCAGGCAGTTCCACGCCTGCGACGGCCGCGGCGCCCTCCAGATCATCCCAGATCGCCTCTTCTTCCAGCGCCGCGATCTGCTCAAGTTCGTCGACGCTGTCGCCTTCTGCCGGCAGTGCGGATACTAGCGCGGTGTCTGCCCCGCTCGCTTGGCCCGCCCTCTCCCTATCAGGCCGCTGCGCTCCGCTGTAGAGCAGCCAACTGCCGATCACAAACCCCAGGAACCCCCAGATCAGCAGCCATGTACCCAGACTGTCCCCCGCGCGCACCCAGCCGACCCCAGACGCGCCCACGTTCACATAGCTAGCAAAGAACGGCCAGTAACAGACCAGCGCCACCGCCAAGTACAGCGCCGCCACCGCCAAGATGCGCGGCCAGCGGATGCGCCCCATGGCGCGGAATTCGGCCACAAGCAGCGCCAACACGCCCAACCCAAAATAGGTGGGAAGCTCCCACAGGTTGACGCTGGCCAATGTGCCCAGCAAGAACGCCCCGGCCACCGCCACGCCCAGCCCGCGCCTACCCCAGCGCCGCCACTCAGGATGATAGTCTGCCAGCAGCACAAAGATCACGGCCAGGAAGACCAGCGACAGCGGTATCCCGATCAAATGCGGGTGCAGGTCGGCAAACAGAAAACTCCAGTAGGGAAATTCGTTGATCGTGTTTGGGATGACCCGGCTCGGCCCCCAAAAATCATAGGCCGGCAGCGTCGCCTGGCCGCGCATCACCCGCACCAGCCCCAAACCCGCCTCGGCCACAGTGGAAAAGAGCGGCAGCGCACTCTGCACCTGGATCGCACTGCGCTCGCTCAAGGCCCGCACTACCTGGCCCAGTCCGTCCAAGTTTCCTAAGACCGTGATGAAGAGTGGCGCGAGCAACGCCGCGGCCAGCCCATCCCGCCAGCGTCCCGCCGGGCGCGCCAGCGCCCAAGCCGAATGGGCCAGCGCAAAGCTGTTGCCCACCGCCATGGCAAACAACATCGGGATCGCCAGGTTGAACGCCACCTCGGCGTAGATGCCCGTCAGCTTGATCAGATAGCCGACCAGGTAGATGCCATAGTAGTAGTAGTTGATGATCCCGCCGGCAAAGTGCGGGTCGAGCGGCGGGAAAGTCGGGCTGCGCAGGATGCCGTTGAGAAAGGCAAACTCCATAAACTTCTCGCCGCCAAACCACGGCTGCCACAAGTCCGGGTTCGCCATCCGCACCAGCACAAAGGCTAGGTACGCCGCAACCCACAGCGCCTCCCCTGCGATCAGCAGACCCCAATTGCGCCGCACAAAAGCGCCCAGCGCCGCCCACTGCCGCCACGCCGCCAGACCGCCCGCCACAGCCAACAGCAGCGCCATCAGCCAGGCATTGACCACCGTGTTCTGCATCAGCCCCACGCTGGCTGCGACCCACATCAGCCACCCGGCGATCAACCAGCCCGCCGTCTTGCCGATCAGATAGCCGCGGTCGCGCAGCGCCCCGGCCAGCGGAAAGACCAGCGGCCAGGCCGCCCAGCCCAGCACCGTCACCGCCAGCCACCACACGCCGACCGCAAGCCAGGGCGACTCGCTCGCAGCCCGGTTCCAGCGGTAGTTGTCTACCACGGGCAGCGCACCCGGCGGCGTGTCGAGCATCAAGTCTGCCTGCACTTGGGGCGCATCCGCGCCTGTCTCGCTACCCGCCAACAAACCAATAAGCGCACTGACCAAGCCGTGTTCCGCGCCGGACGGGCTGCTGCCCAGCCCCAACACTTCTAACAGGGGACTCAGCGGCGAATCCTTGCCCCGATAGTGCGGGATGGCCGTCTCCCATGTTCCACCCAACAGCGCGTCATATTCCGCATCGCTCAGATCGCGCACCTTGCGGAAGACCGTCACCTGCGGATGGTCATACAGGCTCCAGCTTTCATCGGCGTGCCGGTCGTCAAACTCCCGCCCAAACAGGCGCGGCGGCGTGGTGAACTCCGCCGCCAACTCAAACCCCAGCCGTCTATCCCACATCGCCTCATAATAGAGGTTCGTCATAGGGTAGCGTTCGGGCAGTTCGTCCACGCTGTCATAAATGCGCTTGGAGCTATAGGCCACATAGTCCGCCTCGCGCAGCTTCGCCTTCAGGATCTCAAACTTCTCGGCGGTATCCTCTTCGTATGGACTCCAGTCAATATTGCTCAGACCTGTGCTGCCCATATCCATCCCCGGCTCGCCGGGGATCGACTTCGGCAGCGGGTCGTCCCAAAGCTCCCAGAGGATCACCGACCCGCGCGGCGCATGTTGATAAATCCAGCGGCTGGCCGTGATCCACGGGTGCTCGCTGCGATACACACCGTTGACATAGGCCAGCGACCAGAAAAGCCCCCCGCCCAGCGCCACGGCAGCCACGCCAATCGCCGCCCAGCGCCGCACTCTGGGGACAATGGGCCGATGTTCCCACACCCCCCAGCCCCGCCACAGCCGCCACACCAGCGCCGCCGCAAAGAGCGCCACAAAGGGCAGGATCGGACTCATGTAGCGGTTGAATTTCGCCAGGAACGCGCCCGTCAGCCCAAAATAGGGCACGATCCAGGCCCACATCAACACATTGGCAACCTCATAGTCCGCCAATGGACGCCCGCCCTGCCCGCGTCCAAACCACTGTCTGACCAGTGTAGTAAGGCTGCGCGCCAACTCGCCCAGCATATAGAGGCTGCCCGCCAGCCCGGCCAGCCCCAGCGGCCATCCCAGCCCCCACTGCACCTGCTGCTGGACAAAATAGAGATAGGGCGTCGTGTTGCGATACTGGCGCGTAAACGGCATATCCGCTACCCCGCGCACCATCTGCCCCTGCTCCACCAGCGTGGCCTGCACAAAGTTGCGCCAATCCAACACGGCATAGGGGGAGGTCACGAAAAAGCTAACGCCCGCCAGCGCCAACGCCAATAGTACGCCGGCGACGGCACGAAACTGGCTGCGCCCGTCACCGCGGCCGGCGTGCGCCTCCCGGCTCAACCACAGAACGCCCGCCGTCACCGGCAGCGCCAGCACCGGCAGCGCGCT